>JBILVS010000118.1:0-8452 GCA_044370335.1 Caulobacterales bacterium | reverse complement strand
GCGAATGCCGGGAACGTGGAGTTTGCCTTCCGCTTCTGCGGCGGCGCGGGCGGCGTCGCCGGCGTGTTTGCCGAGTTCCAGCCGCGCGATGGTGCGATTGTGGACTTCGTCCGGACCGTCCGCCAAGCGCAGGGTGCGGATGTTGGCGTAGGCCTTGGCGAGGCCGAAATCCTGGCAGACTCCGCCGCCGCCATGGGCCTGGATGGCGTCGTCGATGATCTTCAGCGCCATGTTCGGCGCCTGCACCTTGATCATCGCGATCTCGGTCTTGGCGTGTTTGTTGCCGACGGTGTCCATCATGTAGGCGGCCTTGAGGCAGAGCAGGCGCGTCATCTCAAGGTCGATGCGGGCACGGGCGATGCGCTCTTCCCAGACGCTTTGCTCGGCTACGGTCTTGCCGAAGGCGACGCGGCTGAGAAGACGTTTGCACATCTTCTCCAAAGCGGCCTCGGCTGCGCCGATCGTGCGCATGCAGTGGTGGATGCGGCCCGGGCCCAAGCGGCCTTGGGCGATCTCAAAACCTCGGCCCTCGCCCAGGATCAGGCTCTCCGCCGGCACGCGGACGTTGTCGAGGATCACCTCGAAGTGGCCATGAGGGGCGTCGTCATAGCCGAAGACATGCAGCGGCCGGACCTTTTTGACGCCGGGGTGATCGAGCGGGACGAGAATCTGGCTTTGCTGGGTGTAGGTTTTCGCGGTGGGGTCGGTTTTGCCCATCACGATCGCCACCTTGCAGCGGGGATCGCCCACGCCCGACGACCACCACTTGCGGCCGTTGACGACATAGTGGTCGCCGTCGCGGCGGATCTCGGTCTGGATGTTGGTGGCGTCAGAGGAGGCCACCGCCGGCTCGGTCATCAAAAACGCCGAGCGGATTTCCCCGTTCATAAGGGGTCGCAGCCACTCTTCTTTCTGGGCGCGCGTGCCGTAACGCTGCAGCACCTCCATGTTGCCGGTGTCCGGCGCAGAGCAGTTGAAGACTTCCGACGCAAAGCCGACGCGGCCCATGATTTCCGCCAGCGCCGCATAGGTCACATTCGACAACATCGGGCCTTCAAACTCGAAGGTGTCATCGACGTGGGCGTGGCCGCCGGAGGGCGGCATGAACAGGTTCCACAGGCCTTGCGCCTTCGCCTTGGCCTTCAAATCCTCAAGAACCGGGATTACTTTCCAGCGGTCGCCTTGGGCGTCTTGCGCCTCATAGGTCGGGACCGCGGGATAGACATGATCGTCCATGAAGCGCCGGACGCGGTCGATCCACATTTTGGCGTCGTCGGAATAATCGAAGATCATCGGAAAAGCGCTCCTCCGCTTTGGGGTCTCAGTCTGTGCGTTGGGATCATGGTAGCGAGGCGGTTGGGCGGCGGCAATTCATCCTTCGCCCCATCCTTCGCCCTTAACACAAAGGCCCTTGACTGAAGGGCATTTGCCGCCGCGCCGCGCTCCGGCTTATGCTGACTTTCCCACCTATCTTTTTGGACGCCCCATGCCCACCGCAGACGCGACGCGCACAGCCCTCGCCCGGACGCCCATCCTCAAGCACCTGTCTGAGCAGGGCCTAGCGCGGCTGGCCGAACGCGGGCTCGACACGGGGCTTGCGGCGGGCGCCCGGCTGTTTGCCCGCGGCGACCCGGGGGACGCGCTCTACGTGATCGTGGAAGGCGAGATCGAGGTGTCCATCCTGACCGCGGCGGCGAAGCAGGTGCGGCTGGCGAGCCTCGGCCCTGGCGACGTCGTCGGGGAGATGGCGGTGCTGGACGATCACGGCCGCTCCGCTGACGCCACCGCCCTGCGCCGGACCCGGCTCGTAAAGCTCGGCCGGGACGCCGTGCGGGAGGCGCTGTTAGCCGAACCTGAGGCGCTGTTTGCGTTAGTCCAGGACCTGTCGGGGCGGATCCGGCACGCCAACGACGAGCTTGAAGCCGCGAAAGGCCTTGACCTGCGAGGGCGGCTGGCCCGGTTGCTGCTGCGGGAAAGCGAGGACGGGGCGCGACTGGTTCAGCTCACCCAGACTGAAATGGCCCGACAACTCAGCGCCTCGCGGGAAAAGGTCAACAGAGCGCTCCACACGTTCCGGTCGATGGGTGCGGTGGAACTGACCCGGGCCGGGGTTAAGCTCGTCCGGGTGGCGGACCTGTCGGACGCGGCCCATAACGAGCCGAGCGAGGGCTGAGAACGCCGCGTTGAGGCCGACGTTAACGGACTTGTTAATCCTGGGACTTGCGGGACGGGACAGGAAGAGGCATATCGGTTTTCGATAAAAAGGCCGAAGGGGGGACCAATGCCAGCCCCCTCAGGCGGCGTCGACCTGGCCGTTTGTGTGGGAGTGCAGTACGGTGAAACAATTCGCCATTACCTTGGCCGGCGTCCTCGTCGGGTTGATCCTGTTTCTCATCATCGGCCCGATGATCCTGATCTCGATGCTGGCGGCGAGCGCAGAAGGCCCGCCCAGGCAACCGAACGAGATGGTTCTGGTGATGGACCTTCGCGAAGACATGGCCGACCAGCCGGAAGGCGCAGGCGTAGGCCTGTTCGGCGGCGGGCCATCTTTGTTGGAAACGCTGCAAACCCTTGAAGGGGCGGCGGAAGACGATCGTGTGCAAGGCCTTTACATCCGGGCCAACACCGGTGGCATGCCCGCAGCCCAGGCGCAGGAGCTCGCCGAGGCGCTGCAGGCCTTTGAGGACAGCGGCAAGTTTGTGGTCGCTCACTTCCAGAACGACGGGGTCCGGATGTCGATCGCGGGTCTGCTCGCGGCCTCCCCGGCGACGGAGCTATGGCTGCAGGAAGCCGGCGAAGTGATGCCCATGGGCCTCTCCGCGGAAGTGGACTTTTTCGGCGCGACCCTCGAGCGGTTCCGCATTTCGGCGGAAGTGGAAGCCCGGGAAGACTATAAGACCTTCGCCAACATCTTCACCGAGGAAGGGTTCACGACCGCCCATCGGGAGGAAACCACGAGCCTGCTCGCAGGTCTTTATGACGGCATGATCGCGGGCATCGCGCAGTATCGCGGCCTGACGGCCGAGCAAGTGCGCGCCGCAATCGAAGCGACGCCCATGACCGGGGACCGCGCGGTGGAGCTTGGCCTTATGACCAATCTCGGCCGCCCTGAAGACGCGGAACGCGCAGCCCTGGCTCGGGCCGGTGGGAACGCCGAAATCGTCGACTTTGAAGACTATGTTCCGCACGAGCGGTCGGGCGGGCCTGTGATCGCGGTCGTTCAAGGCGAAGGCCAGATCATTTCGGGCATTCCGGACGAGGGCCCGTTCGCGGACGTGGCGATGAACTCCGACAGTGTCGCCCGGGCGCTCATCGAGGCGGCTGAAGACGAGGATGTGTCGGCCATCGTGTTCCGCGTTTCGAGCCCGGGCGGCTCGGTGGTGGCTTCGGACCAGATCCTGCACGCCCTGCGGTACGCCCGCGAGCAAGGCAAGCGGATTGTCGTCTCGATGGGCGACGTTGCGGCTTCGGGCGGCTACTACGTCTCGGCGGAGGCCGACGAGATCGTCGCGAACCCGCTGACGATCACCGGCTCGATTGGCGTCGTGGGCGCCCGGCTCGCCGTCGGCGGCGCACTGGATTACTATCTGAGCGTGCGGACCGACACTGTGAGCATCGGCTCGCCGTTGCAGAACTGGTTCACCACAAGCCGGCCTTTCACCGAGGCCGAGCGTGAGGCTTTCGGCGGCATGATCGACCGGATGTACGGGGACTTTATGGGCCTTGTGGCTGCGGGCCGCGGCCTCACCGCGGAGGAAACCCGGGCGGTGGCGCAGGGCCGGGTCTGGACCGGCCAGCAGGCGCTGGAGCGCCGGCTTGTGGATCATCTCGGGGGCTTCCGGACGGCGGTCGCGCGGGCCCGGGCGCTCGCCAATATTGGCGAGAACGAACGGGTTGAGCTCCGCTTCTATCCGGCGCAGCTGACGCCTTGGGAAGAGATACAAGAGTTGCTCGGCGGCGGCGTCACCACCGCTCAGGCCCTGGTGCGGTTGACCCGGGTCTTGTCTGATCCCGAGGTCGCCGCCGCTCTCGCGCGGGTGGAGGCGCAACAGCAGACGCCTATGCAAGCGCGCGCGGAGGACGTGGAGATCCGCTAAGCACGCACAAGACTGACCGCCAGCCGCCGCCGGACCTCCCAGAGCCGGCGGCGGCTTCGTCTGGGGCTATCAGTGAGGAACGATGTCGAAGGCTACCGTCAGGCGCGTATCGCCTTCTTGGAACGCTTGGGTTCCATGCCAGAAGTAGGACGGGAACAAGACAAGCGAACCTTCCACCGGCTGAATCCATCGTTCCGCCGCAAGCGCAGGGGACGTATCGGGATTGGTTTCCCCCAACTTGAACCAGCCTTGCCGGTCGGCCGACGTGGCCGCCTCGGGAGGGACGTTGATGTAGTAGGCTGAACTGATCCAGCCCTCCGGGTGGATGTGATTGGTGTGGAACCCCCCGCGCCTCAGGATCACCGACCACGATCCCGCAAACTGAAGCGCCGACGATTTCCGGCTGAGAAACGGATGTCGCCGGTCCTCCGGCAAGTCGGCCACGAACTTTTCGACCGCCTCCTGCAGTCGCTGACGCAGCTGGACGATGAGAGGATGGGGGTCGTCGAACAGCGCGCCCAGGGTTTGAGTGCCGCCCCGGACGGTTTGATCGGTCGGGTGCTGCTTTGCGAGGTGCTTTTGAATCAAGTACGGCGCGAGAGCAGCATGGAAGGCGGCTGTGTCCTTGAATCCTTCGGGGGGCGGAACGAGAACAGGCCTTGCGAGGCGATCATAATCCACAAGGGCGGCATGGGCTTTCTGCTCTCCAAGCAGCCGCAAAGCGATGGACAAGCGGGCGAGGTTCTCCTGATCATGGGGGGCGACGGAGAGCGTGCGTTGCAGAATATCGTGGGCGCGATCAGCGGCTCCCGCCGACAGGAGCGCCTCCGCTAAGCGGCCGCCGATCCTGACGTCCCCTCCCGCAAGGGACTGTGCGCGTTCAAAGGACTGAATGGCTTCTTCGAACCTGCGCTGCCCCACGAGCGCCTGCGCCAGCACATCCAAAGACTTCGCGTTGTGGGGCTGCAGTTGCAGCGCCGCTCGCGCCTGCTCCTCGGCTTCGTCGTAGCGACGCACCCGGTTGAGCTGGCCGGCGAAGGCTTGTCGCAGGTCCGGCGTTTGGGGCAAACGCTGAATGGCCATGGGATAGGAGGCGAGATAACCGCCCTCGCCGGCTTGCCAGATGGTCTCGTTGAGCTCGGCATGGGCATCGAGAAACGACGGGGCAAGGTCTAGCGCCTGCCGATAGGCTTGGATTGCGCCGCCCATATCGCCCAACCGGCGGCGGCTGTTGGCGAGACCGAACCAGACGGCGGGTTCCCGGGGCAGCCGCGTCACGGCCTCAGAAAATGCGGCGGCGGCGTCCGCGTCGCGCTTCAGCGCCTCCAAGGCCACGCCGCGATTGTGCGGCAGGGTGGGACTGGCTGGCGAAAGGCGCAGCGCGGCGTCCAGATGCTGCAGGCCCTCTTCCGGACGGCCAAGCCGGGTCAGCAGCGACCCTAGCGCTTCTTGGGCTGGCCCGTTCGACGGGGCTGCGGCGACCGCCCTTTCGAGGGCGACGAGGGCCTCTCCCGGCTGTCCCAGGGTTTCGAGAACAAGACCCAGCCCCAGGAACGCATCGGGAGGGGCCGGAGACAGGCCTACCGCCTGCTCATAAGCCCGCTTTGCCCCCGCCAAGTCCCCCAGGGCGCGGAGGGCGTGGCCGAGGCTTGCATGGACGTGCGGTTGCCCGTTCCGCAAAACGAGCGAGCGCCGCCAAAGCGCCACGGCGTCCGCCAAGCGGCGAGCTTGCCGGGCTACCGCCGCCGCCAGATTGTAGAGCTCCGGTTCTTTACTCCCAGTGGCAAGGTGGGGCGCGAGGAGCGCCTCAGCCTGACTGATCCGCCCCGCTCGCAGGTGCTCGGCCGCCGCCTGCAATGTCGGCGCGAGGGAGGGAGGCAGACGCGACATCCGTGAGCCTTTCGCCAATCACCAAAGAAAAAGGGACGGCAACCCTTTCGAGATGCCGCCCCTCAGTCAAGTCAGCTGTGACGCCGCTTAGTGGCGCATGGTCAGACCGATGCGGAACGCGCGGCCGAGCTGGTCGTAGGTCGATCCGTCGGTGTTAAACTGGCCGAAGATCTGCGCGTCCGTGAAGACCGGCGGCTGTTCGTCGAAGATGTTGTCGACACTGGCGGACAGCGAGATGCTGTCGTTCAAGTCATACCGGGTGCCGATACTCCACAGGCTGTAGGCCGGGACTATTTCGGTGCCGAAGGACGCCTGCTCCATCTCGTCGGTCCAGGACCAACGCAGCAGGGTGGACCAGCGATCGGTCTGGTAGGTGAACGACGTGACCGCACGCCACTCAGGGACGCCGCCGCCGATCGTGCCGTCGTGGGTGCCGATGGTGCCGAACTCGTTTCTGTCGAGATAAGTCACAAGCGATGCGACACCGAACTCGCCGGTCCAACCCAACTCCGCCAAGTCGTACGACCAACGGATGTTGTAGTCGATGCCCTTGATTTCGCTGTGGCCAGGCACGTTGGACCGGGTCTGGTTCACGAAATCGATCTGGCCGTTAGACAAACGCGGAGCCAGAGAGCAGTCGGCGCCTGTGCCGCCTTGCGCCACGCACCCGTTGAGGATGTTCGCGATCGAGCGGAGCGAGATGCCGTCCTGCAGATCAAGCAGGAAAACGTCCACGGAGGCGCCGATGCGACCCACCGGCCACCATTCCGGGTTGAACACCACACCATAGGTGTAGGTGTCGACGATTTCCGGCTGGAGGCCTGGGGTCCCAACCTGGAAGGATTGGACTTGGCTGTTGGTGGCGGCAAACACCCCGGGGGTGAAGGTCGCCCCCGCAGCGTTGAACCAAGCATTGCAGGTGGCGATCCGCGTGGTTTGCGCCGCTCCGCTGAGAGCATTGACGGCCGAGGCGGTGCAGGGGTCGGCATAACCCGGGAAGTTCTGGTCGCCCGCTTGGAACAGCTCGAACGCCGTTGGTGACCGGACCGCACGGTTATAAATCCCGCGGAAGTTCAACCACTCAACCGGAGAGTATTCCAGACCCGCCTTGTAGGTGTCTGTCCGGCCAGCGCCTGTCGAGTAGTTCGAGTAGCGGTAGCCGCCTTCGAACGACAGGTTATCGGCGAACGGCAGGTCGGTCAGGATCGGCACCGAGACTTCGGTGTAGAACTCCATCACGTCGTACCGGCCTTGGATCGATTCTTGAGCGTTGAAGCCGAAGATGTCGCCCGCCGCCTTGAAGGGGTCGACGCGCGAGTCAAGTTCTTCCTGGCGGTATTCCGCGCCGAAGGCGTAGCCAATCGGGCCGGCGCCCCAGAAGTCCCCGGCCTCACCGGCGAGATAACCGCCAACGATGCTGCGCTCGTAGGTGACAACGTCGGTGGCGTCAATATTGATGAACGCCAATTGAGCGGCGTTCATCGAGTTCAAGCCCAGCGGGTTGTTCGAATTGCCGGTCGGCGTGAAGGTCGCGCCGGAGCGGCCCGGGAAGGGGCAATTCGGCAGCGCCGTGAGGGGCGCAGCTTGGACGGCCAGTGTTCTCACACCGCAAGCGTTAATCAGCTGGCGGATCGCGGTCGCCCCAACGTTGTTGTCCGACTGGATGTTGGTTTGGTTGCGCGCGTAGGACCCGAAGATTTCCCAGTCGATGTTCGAAAACTCGATGTCGCCGCGAAGGCCGCCCGTGAAGGCCAGAGCGCTCGTTTCCACCGTGCCTACGCGGAAGCCGCCCTGATTGGGACGGATGCTCATCGACAGCGTGCGGTTATCAAGGCCGCTCGTGGGCCCCGTGGTCGGGTACTGAAGGTTGAGCAGCGCTAGGAGCTGGCTGTTCGCCGCCACGTAGGGGTTGATCACCGTCGTACCAACCGTCGGGTCGAGGTCGACGTTCACGGTCAGGCCGGTCACAGGGGTCGCCGCAAGCTGTTGCTGCGACCGGGAGTTGGTGAACTGCATTTCCATGAACGTGGTGACGGCCTCGTTCAGGTCGTACTCAGCGAACACCGCCGCATTGATCCGCTCGTTCTCCAGAACCAGGAAATTGTCCGGAGCGAAGTCGTAGCGGTCACCGTCCGACACAGCGCCCGGGGCGTTGCCTTGCAGGTTCAACGCGCAGTTCTGGTAGGGCTCGATCCCGCCAGCCGCATTGAAGCGAATCGTCCCGCCGGTGCTCTGCACGCCATTGCCGGGGTTGCAGTCCGCATCGAGCGTCAGGCCGGTGACGGCTGCGATATTGGCAGCCGAAAAGCCGCCCGCCACAGACCCCCACGGCGAAGTGGCGGAACCGCCCGGGTTGAACCCCGACCAGCCAGTCGGAAGCACAAAGCCGTTCGGGACAACGACCGTATTGCCGTTCGGATCGAGGGCGACGCCGCGGGCGCCGGTCCAGGGGCGGTCAGTCGCCG
>JBILVS010000117.1:0-8497 GCA_044370335.1 Caulobacterales bacterium | reverse complement strand
GCCGAACCCAAGCTCGCCAATCGTGAAGTCACGGCGAAGACTCCAGCGTTGCGGCAACCCACAAGCGGCCAGAAACACGCGCCGCGTTTCCTCGAGGGCCCCATCACGGGAGGCATAGACGTCGCCGAAGGCGGTGGAGCGCAGGACCCCGTCCTCGCCCCAGGCGACGGCGGCTTCAGGGGGCATGCGTGGGTCGGGATCGGGCATGGCGGACCCACAAACGCAAGACGGGCCGCCCCGTAAAGGGCGGCCCGTGCGATTTCGAACCCCGTCAGGGGCTCAAAATTACTTGGTGGCCGGGGCCGGAGCCGGAGCCGGGGTCGCGGCCGGAGCGGCAGCGCCAGCGGCGGCGGCAGCGGCGTCGGTCGCAGCGCCGGCAACGGCGGCAGCGGCGTCGCCCGTGGCGGCGGCAGCGTCAGCGGTCGCATCGGCAGCGGCTTCAACAGCAGCGCCAGCGGCTTCAACGGCTTCGCCAGCTTCTTCCGAAGCCGCTTCCGCTTCCGGAGCAGCCGTTTCGGTGGTGCAGGCAGCGGCGGTGAAGGCGAACGCCGCGGCGATGCCGGCGGCCAGAGCGAGTTTCATCTTGGTCATTGGTCAATACCCCTGGTCCCGCGTTGAACACTCAACGCTTGAGGGTGTTTAGACAAGGAATAACCATGCGCGCAAGCCTTGAAAGCCGTCCTGGTACATGCATTTTTGCATAGCGCGAGCCTCAGACGTACAAGACTACGAAGATTTTATGGACAAAAGCCAGCTTCAATCGGCTTCACAATGCCTTTTTAGTCCGCCGCGTTCAGCGCCTCTTCCAGTTGTGCAAAGCTGGGTTGCATCGATGACGGCACCTGTCCCCGGCCGATCTCCACCGACACCTGCGCCGCGTTGCCGTGCAGATGGGCGACAAGGACGTCTTTGATAATTTTGTAGAATTGACCCTCCTCTTCAACAACACCGTTGAGGCGGGCGGCCATCGGGCCGACAATGCCGTAAGCCAAGAACACACCGAGGAACGTACCCACGAGAGCCTTACCGATCATCAAGCCGAGCACTTCGGGAGGTTCGTTGATCGCGCCCATGGTTTTGATGATGCCCAAAACGGCGGCGACGATCCCCAGCGCCGGAAGGCCGTCGGCCGTGTTTCGGAGCGCATGCGCCGGCTTCAAAGCTTCGTGATGATGCTTTTCGATCTGCTTATCCATGGCGTCCTCGACCTGATGGGGGTCATCGAGGTTCATGGTCATCATGCGGAGGGTGTCGCAGATGAAGTCGGTGGCGAAGTGGTCTTTCAGGATCCTCGGGTACTTTTGAAACAGGCGGGATTCGTCTGGCTTTTCGATGTGCGCTTCGATGGCGATCACGCCTTTGGTCTTCATCAGCTTGGTGAGCTGGAACAGAAGCGACAACAGATCCTGGTAATCCTGACGCTTCCACTTTGAGCCGGAAGCCACTTTGCCGAAGCCGCCCAACAGGGCTTTCAGGGTCGGGCCGTCGTTGGAGACGATCAGAGCACCAACGGCGGCGCCGCCGATCATCATCAGTTCAAAGGGCAAGGCCTTCAGAATAACGTCGAAATGGCCGCCGGACAGCGTGAAGCCGCCGAACACCATGCCGAACACGACGAGAAGCCCCAGGCCCAAAAACATTATTGGTCGTCCACATTCTGTGTGTGTTGGACCTCGGGCTTAACCCAACTGCGCTTAACGCGCGGTTCTCAAGACCGCGATTGGGAATGGAAGCTGCAACCGCCGCCACAGGTTAAAGGAAAGCGAATTGGCCAGAGATTTGCTGGGTGGTAGAGCCCGATGAAGGGCGATGGACGTTTATGGAGCCTTTCGATGCGGCGCGTCTGGGCGGGATTGCTGATCGGAGGGGCCGCTTCGGCGGCGGCGGCGGCGTTATGGTTGATGCTGGCGCAGCCTTTGATGACTGAACCGACCGCGCCTGAGCCCGTTATGGCGACGGGCCTTGTGCGCAATCGGACGATTTTTGCGGGAGAGGCGGCGGCGAACGGGTCAGAAACCGTCCTTGCCGCTACCACGGCGGCGTCGCCGACAGCGGTGCGCCCGGCTGATCCGCCCCGGGCTCCTGCTTCGACGCCCGCTTCGACGCAGACGCCGGCGCGGACGGCCACGGCCCCGCCGGCCACGCGTCCCGCATCTGCGCCGGCTGCTGCGGCGCTCCGGCCCCGTCCCGCGCTCACTGCTCCCGTGGTGCATCCTGCGCCTGCAGCCCCGGCTCTGGCCGCGGCAACGCCGTCGCGGCCGTCTTCTCTGGATGGCGGGCCAGTGGGGCACAGCCATTGCGCTGCGCCGGCTGCACCCTCCGCGCCCTCCGTCGCCGCTGCGCCGACGGAGGCTCAGCTTGCTTCCTTCGCCTCGGCGGTGGAGCGGTTTGACTCCGACAGCGGCCGCTATCGCCGGTGTCTTGACACGGTCTTCAACGACATGAGCCAAAGCGAAGACGCAAGACGGGCGGCTTTGACGGCGGCGAACGCCAATGCGTTGCAGGCCGGGGCCCTCTGGGACGCCTATGACGCGGCGACCCAACGGTATCGCGCGTTTCAGGCGGAGGCGGCCCGAGAAGGGACCGAAGCGGCGGCTTCCCGCGCGGCGACGGCTCCCGACACGCCGTGACCGGATCGCAGGCAAGAACCTCGGCCTGGGTTTAGGAACCGGTTTCTATGGGTTAAGGGTTGTGATCTCGGGTCCTCCGGTCTTCGTTTGAGAGGCTGTCCATGGTTCGCGTCGCCGCCGCCCTTGCCTTTTGCGCTGTTTTGAGCGGGGCGGCCTTGGCGCAGGACCCGGCGCCTTCGGCCTGCGCCCGACCCGCGGCGCCGGCGCTGCCGGAGCGGGCGCCGTCGGGGATGACCCTTGCGCAGCTTTCCACTCTCCATGACCAACGGGACGCCTATGTGGCGGCGGCGGACCAATACCGATTGTGCCTGGACCGCGACATCGAGCAGCGACGCGACGCCATGTTCCGGACCAACGCGGAGATGGATCCTGTCCTCGACATCCGAGCGCAGGAGCACAGTGAGGTCAGCGCAGAGCGGGCCCAAGTGATGGGGCGGTTCGTGCTGCTTTGCCTGTCTTGGGAGGACTCGAACCGCTCAGCGTACCCCCGCAGCTGTTATCTCAACGGCGGCGGTTGACCCGCAGGCAGGGGCTGGCGCCAGCGGCGGACCGGCTTACATTGCCGCCCGCCCATGAACCCCACCTTCGAGACCACGCCGCCGCCTGTCCAAGAGCGGCGGTTTGCCTTCCGTGTCCTGTTCGGCGCCCTCCTCGTGGTGGGAGTGGGCAACTCGATGCTGTTCGCCATTCTGCCGCCTTTGGGCCGCGAACTCGGCCTTGAGGACTGGGGCGTTGGGGCGATCTTTTCGCTTTCAGCGCTGATCTGGGTGTTTGCGAGCCCCAGCTGGGGACGGATCAGCGATCGCCGGGGGCGGAAGGCGATCATCGCAACGGGCCTGATAGCCTATGCGCTGTCGATGACGCTGTTTGCCCTTGTGGCGATGGCGGGACAGGCCAACTGGCTGAATGCGATCGGCGTTTTCATTGGGCTGGCGCTGGCGCGGGCGGTTTTCGGGGCCGTGGGGTCGGCGGCGAGTCCCGCCGCGCAGGCGTATGTGGCGGATCATACGCGGTCTGAAGAGCGGACGAGCGAGATTGCGGCGCTGACAGCGGCTTTTGCGTTGGGGTCTGCCCTCGGACCGGGGCTATGTGCGCTTCTGGCGGCTGAAATCGGCCTGGTTGCGCCGATTTGGCTTGTGGCGGGGTGTGCGCTCGCGGGGGGCCTGGCGGTGATGCATTTTCTGCCTGGGGGCGGGCCGCCGGCGCCGGAGCTGGTCAGGCCGCGGGTCAAGGGGGAGACGGTGCGGCTTGCGCGGGACCGGCGGGTGAGCGGACACCTGCTTTATGGGCTGGGCCTGTCGCTCGTTGGAGGCATCCAGGCGCAGACTTATACGTTTTACACGATGGACCGGCTGGGGCTGACGGGGGTGCAAGGGGCGGAAGCGGCGGCCATGGGGTTCATGGTGGGCGCGCTCGCCGTGCTGGCGACGCAGATGGGAATCGTGCCGAGGCTAGCCCTGAGCAACCGTTTGCTGATGGCTTTGGGCGCCGGGATTGCGGCGCTGGGGGTTGTGATGCAGGCGTTTGCGGGGTCGCTGCCTGCACTGTTGGTGTCGCAGATGGCGTTTGGGATCGGGATGGGGCTGGCGCGGCCAGGCTTCGCGGGAGGCGCTTCGACTGCAGTTTCGCCCCAGGAACAGGGGGCCGTGGCGGGGCTTGTGGTCGCTACGAACGGGGCAGGGTTTGTGGTGTCGCCGATTTTCGGCGGTCTTGCCTATGAGACGCTCGGGATCACGGCCCCACTGTGGATCGCAGCGGGCTTTCTGGTCGCAATGGCGCTGTTCGGCCTGCGTAGCCGCCGGCTCGCGGCGCCGCACTGGGACGGATAACTCAGCCGACGAAGGCGCGAGCGGCGATCAGGATGCGGTTGGTCGGTTGGCCGGTGGTTTCGGCCCGGCCGAGGCTGCGCTCAAACGCGCTGATCGCATTGCGGGTGCGGGAGCCCGCCACCCCATCGGGGCGTCCAACCGTGTAGCCGAGGCGGCCGAGAAGCCGCTGCAACTCGGCAATTTCAGCGGCGCTGAGCCGCGCGTCCGGCTGCGGGTTTTGAGCCTGACGGACCTGTTCCAGCATCGCGTAAGTGGGGAAACCGTCAGCAGGAAGGCCGCGATCAAGTTGGAAGGCGCGGAGACCGCGGCGGGCGCGGTTGCCGACAACGCCGTCGACGCCGCCGGCGTCATGGCCCAACGCGTTTAGGCCGGTCTGCAGCTCGCGGACCATCGAGCTGGTCAGCGTCCGGAGATGGCTTGGCCAGGCGGCCTGGAGGCCCTGCCCGCCTTCGACGCGGCGGCCAATCAGAGCCACCGCCAAGGCGTATCGATCGGACGGGTTGTAGCGGCGAATGGCGGCGAAGTTCTGGTGCAGAAGCAGCGCAGGCCCTGAGGCGCCGGAGGGGAGGAAGAGTTCGGCCTGAAGGGCTGTGTCGCCATTGGCCCAGACGCCCGCGACGGGGCTTGCGCCCCGCTCGGCATAATAAGACACCGGCCGCATCGCGCGGTCAGCGAGGCTCAGATCAAAACCCGGCGACAGGCGGACTTCTTGGAACACGGGCTCGCCGCGGCGCCAGCCGGCTTCGGCTAGGTAGTTGGCGATGGAGGCGATGACGTCGGCGTCGTTGGTCCAGATGTCGCGGCGGCCGTCGCCGTCCCAGTCGACGGCGCGGGTGAGGTACACATCCGGCATAAATTGCGGCTGCCCCAAGGCCCCAGCCCAGCTCGAGCGAAGCTCGGATGGGCCGGCGTAGCCCCGCTCCACCATTTCGATCAGCGCCATCAGCCAGCGCTCGAAGTCGGCGCGGCGGCGGCCCTCATAGGCCAGCGTGGCCAGGACGCGGGGCGCTTCATGGGGCAAGGCGGCGTCGCCGAAATTGCTTTCAATGCCCCAGATGCCCGCGATGACCCCGCTGTCGACGCCGTAGCGGGCCTCCACCGCGTCAAAGATCGCGGCGTCCTGACCAACGCGGACGCGGCCGCGGTCGATGCGGCTTTGGCTCACCGCGCGATCGACATAATCCCACCAGGGACGGTTGAACTCAGGCTGGGTCTGGTCCAAGCGGATGGCGCGCTCATCCGGGGTGAGGCCTGTGAGGATCTGCTCTGTGACGGCGGGAGAGCGCCCAGCGGCCAGCGCCCGGATGGCGAACTCATCGCGCCAAGCGTCGAAGGCTGGATCGCCGGAGCTTGCGAAGCGCAGGACAATGGCCGGGCGCGCCTGGGCCTCCGCCTCTGCAGGCGCCACCGTCGCCGGGGCAGCGGCAAACAACGCCAAGCCGCCGACCAACACGACGGCGGCAGCCCCCAAAGCGGTCGCCAACCGCGCCAAGGGCTGGGAAAAAGCGGTCAGGACCTTGCTGTCGGGCACGCGGTTTCCTCTTTTTCGGCGTGTGGATCAGACGGAGCTTTATCGCCCGATGGTGACGAAATGGTGGGGGTTTGGGGGAGCGCAATCAAGCCAAAGCGTTGCCTTTAAGCGTTGACAGCCGGGGCGCCCTTGCCCTATCAGCCGCGCTTCCGTTTTTTGCGTCCGCGCCCGAAAGACTTCGTCATGAAGGTTAAAAGCTCGCTCAAGTCGTTGAAGGCCCGGCACCGGGCGTGCCGCGTGGTGCGCCGCAAGGGCCGCGTGTACATCATCAACAAGGTTGATCCGCGCTACAAGGCGAAGCAGGGCTGATCAGGCCGCTGCGCCGCCAGTTTCGCCGCGGGTGAAGCTGGGTTATCGTCTTGAGCGATGATGCGCGCATCTGGTTTTCTGACTGTGATTCGAACGGCTCTGGTCGCAAGCGCGGCCGGGGTCTTTGTTGCTTGCGGCGGGGCGGAGCAGCCGCCGGTGGATCCGCAGATGGCTCCGCTGTTCGCCGACCTGCGCACCGCCCCCGATGCAGCCGCCGCGGAACTTGCGGAAGCGCAGATTTGGGCGAAATGGACCACGTCTGGGTCGGCCACGGTGGATGTGCTGCTGGAGCGCGCCAATGCGGCGGAGGCTGCCGGCGATACAGGCCTTGCACGGGCGTTTCTCATCCAAGCCGCTGATCTGGCTCCAGGATTTGCTGAGCCTTGGCACAGGCGCGCGGCGATCGCCTACGCCGAGCAGGATTACGCCGGGGCGATCCGCGCCATCGAAGAAACCCTGAAGCGCGAACCGCACCATTTTGCGGCCTATGCCGGGCTTGGGGTGATTTACGAAGAGCTGGGGCAGGATGCGGCGGCGCTGGCAGCCTATCGGGAAGCGCTTCGGATCCATCCGAATCTCGGCGCCGCGCGCCAGGGCGAGCGACGGTTGTCGGCCCGACTGAACGGGCAGGACGCATGAAAATTCTCACCGGGTTTCTGATCGGGCTTGGGCTGCTTCTGCTCTACAGCCTCGGCTTCACTGCGTGGGCGAACGCCCGATGGCCCGCCGAAGGGCGCTTTGTGGAGGCGGAAGGCGCGCGGCTGCACGTCCTGGACAGCGCGACGGCGGGGCCGCCGGTGCTTCTCATCCACGGGGCGAGCGTCAATTCGCGGGATCTATGGACCTCTCTGGGGTCCAGCTTGGCCGAGCGCTATCAGGTCTTGGCCATGGACCGGCCGGGGACCGGGCATTCCGGCCGACCGCCCAATGCGCACCAGTTGGCTGTGCAGGCCCGGGCGGCGGCGCGGGTCATTGAGGACAATGGCCGAGGGCCGGCCATCGTGGTGGCGCAGTCTTTGGGGTCGGCGACTGCGCTGCGGCTGGCGCTGGACCGGCCGGACCTTGTGGCGGGACTTGTTCTGATCGCGCCGGCGAGCCACCCCTATCCGGGGCCGAACGCGTGGCATGCGCGTTTGGCCGCGACGCCGGTGGCCGGGCCGATTTTCGCTTGGCTCTTCGTGCCGTTGTTGGGGCCGCCGATGAGCGAGGCGGGAGTGCGGGGGTCGTTTGGTCCGGCGGATCCCCCCACGGGCTACGCGGACCAGGTGGGGCTTCCGCTGCTGTTTCGCCCTTCGCATTTCCTGGCCAACGGTCAGGACGTGGTGGCCACAAAGGCCGAGTTTCCCGCCCAGGCGCCGCGCTATCCCGAGATCGCGGCCCCGACTGTGATCCTGACGTCTGACCGCGACACGGTCGTCAGCCCGCGGTTGCATGCTCAGGCGCTGGCGCGGGACATCCCGGCGGCGGAATTGGTCACCCTGCCCGGCGCCGGCCATGCGCCGCAATGGACCCGGGCCGACGCCTGCGTCGCCGCGGTTGATCGGATCGCGACGATGGCCGAGGCCTCCCCGGAGGACTAGGCTTTGGAGGTCAGCGCGTGATTCGGCGCGCTCCAGATATCGATAAGGGGATGCCCATGGCCGCCGATTTCGGAGGCGAAGACGTTGTTGCGCCGCAAACGCTGGACCGGTCGGGCCAGGAGCGGCTGCGCCAGATCGTGGCGCGGATCGAACGGCTGGAAGAGGAAAAGGCCGGGCTCGCGGCCGACATCAAGGACGTCTATGCCGAGGCGAAAAGCGCAGGCTACGACACCAAGGTGCTGCGCAAGGTGATCTCGCTCCGCAAGCAGGACCGCCGAACCCGGGCCGAAATGGAGCAGGTCATCGACCTCTATATGGCCGCCTTGGGCGAAGCCTGAGCCTCCGGCGGTTGATGACCAGGGCCGTCGATCCCGGCGCGTCCGCGACCTCATCAGACACCGGCAGACACTTGATCATCTCGCTCCGGTCGAGTGCGGGCGCTTTAGTCATTGGATCATGCTCGTCGCGCTGAAGCGCCTGGACGCGTTGAGGCCTGTGGCGGCGCCTTGGCGGACCGTCGCCCATGGCGCCCGGCGGGTGTTTTTGGCGTTGCCGCATCCCTTGCTCAAGACCCTGCGCAGGATAGCGCGACGCCCCTCTCCGTCCGCGCCCTGACCA
>JBILVS010000033.1:0-27163 GCA_044370335.1 Caulobacterales bacterium | reverse complement strand
GCCTTTACGACGGCGCCGTCCGCCTCAAAGGCAAGCTGGTCCCACACCGCCCCAAGATGCGCCTTGCAGGCGGCGGTGCACAGCCGCCAGGCGAAAGCCTGCCCCTCCGCCAGCCGCGTCCGCTCCTCCGCCTCGGGCAGCGCTGCGCCGACAAACACCTCGCCCGGCCCATGCGGCGCGCTGGCCGCCTCCGCCATCAACTCCTTCCGGGTCTTGAAGCAACGATAGACAAGGCCGAGCCCCGCAAGCTGCGCCAAAGCCGCCGCATAGCGCGCCAGATGCGCAGACTGCCGCAAGACCGGCTCCGGCCACGTCAGCCCAAGCCATGCCAGATCCTCAAAGATCGCGGTTTCAAACGCCGGCCGGCAACGCCCCTGATCAAGATCCTCGATCCGCAGCAGGAAAACCCCGCCCGTGGCGTGCGCGGCGTTAAAAGCCGTGAGTGCGGAAAACGCATGCCCCAGGTGCAGAAAGCCCGTCGGCGAGGGGGCGAACCGAGTGACGAACCCCATCGCTCAGCCTGCCGTGAACAAGAAATCCCCCGGCGCGGTCCAGTCTCCTGGCGGCGCAAGGCCGGCGTCCGGGGTCACCCGTTGGCCGCTGTACCCAAGGCCCGACAGAAAGGCCGCCACCCCCTCCGCGGTGTCCCCACCGCGGGCGAGATGGCCGTGGTGCAACTCCAGCAACAGGGCAGGGCGAAACCGCCGCAGCGTCGCCTCGGCCCCGGCCATGACCCGACCCTCAAAGCCTTCGACATCCACCTTAATAAAATCAACCGTCTCAAGCCCGTGGTCAGACACGAACGCATCCAGCGTCATGATCTCCACCGCATCACGACGCTGTCCTTCCGCCGCTTCTCCGGTTGCCGCCACATGCGCCAATCCATACCCGAGGCCGCCCCGGCGCTTGATCGGCGTGGCGAGTTCGAGAACCCCTGGCTTGTCGCCGAGCCCCTTCGCCACCACGGTTACATTTGAAACCGCCCGCCATTTCAAAGCGGTTTTTAGGATCGACCGCGCATAGGGGCTCGGCTCGAAGCTGAACACCCGTCCACTCCGGGCGATGGCCGCGAACATCCGCGCGAATTGCCCCGCATGCGCGCCGACGTCGATGACAGTCCCCGTCTCTGGAATATACTGCGACAGAAGCGGGGTCAGCTCCCGGTGGTGGTCTTGCGTCACGGACTTGAAGGCATGGGCGAACCAGTCGCCGCTTTGCTTCAAGCTGAGATTGAGACCCATGGTGACCCTGTCCTTCCAATCGTGCGACATCGGGGAGGAAAGTGCTATCTGAGGCGCGAGCAATCAGGAAGAGCAGTCATGTTCATCGACGGTCCCCGCCAACCCCCCGCCCGAGGCGGCAAGCCAGACAGTCTGGTCGTGTTTCTGCATGGCTACGGCTCCAACGGCGCAGACCTGATAAGCCTCGCGCCTTATTGGGCCAAAACCTTGCCGGGCACGCAGTTTCTTGCGCCCAACGCGCCCGATCCCGTCCATGGCGCCCCTGGCGGCTATCAATGGTTCCCCATCACGCAGGCCGATCCGCGCCTGATGGCGCAGGGCGCGGCCCAAGCGTCGGGCGTCATCGACCGCTATCTGGATCGTGAGCTGACCCGCTATCAGCTGCCGGCCGGCCGGTTGGCTCTGGTCGGCTTTAGCCAGGGCACGATGATGGCCCTGCAGGTGGGCCTCAGGCGCGCTGACAGCCCTGCCGCGATCCTGGGCTATTCCGGCGCATTGCCGGGCGCGGAAAAGCTGAAAGACGAGATGAAGGCCAAGCCGCCCGTCTTCCTGATCCATGGTTCAGAGGATGATCTAATCCCCGTAGGCATGGTTTTGGCCGCAGCTCAAGGGCTCGCCGCCGCCGGCCACGGCGCGCAGTGGCGCATTTCCTATGGCGTGCCGCACTCCATTGGCCCCGACGGACTGGAGCTAGGGGGCGAATTCCTCAAAGCGGCTCTGTCGACGCGAATGACGGTGGCGTCATGATGCTGTCACAGCGAATCCGGTAGTGTAAGGGTGCATCAGGCGGCCGATCAGTGTACAGGGCTGAACGGTCTTGGATACCTGCTTGTGGAGGGCCAGCTTTCAGTCTGACCGATTGGCGCACCTTAAGGGTCTCTACCTTTTGTCCCGGCGGCGGTTTGCCGCCTCGCCTCCTTATGCAGTGAGGGGGCGCTGATGCTGGTTCACAAGGCTCCTCCCGCTGGCTGGCCTGCATTGGTGTTGAACGCCGACTATCGGCCTTTGTCCTATTACCCGCTTTCGCTTTGGCCCTGGCAGGAGGTGATCAAGGCCGTCTTCCTGGAGCGGGTCGTCGTCATCGCCACGTATGATCAGGCGGTGCGCTCGCCGTCCTTTGAGATGCCGTTGCCCTCGGTCATTGCCCTGCGGGAGTTCGTCCAGCAGGATCGCCCCCCGGCGTTCACCCGCTTCAATGTGTTCCTGCGTGATGGCTTCGCCTGCCAGTATTGTGGATCGGGCGAGGATCTGACCTTCGACCACCTTGTGCCGCGGTCCAAGGGCGGGCTCACCACCTGGGACAACATTGTCACCGCCTGCGCCCCCTGTAACCTTCGCAAGGGCGGGCGCATGCCGAAAGACAGCGGCATGAACCCGCACCAAAAGCCGCATCGGCCGCATATGCATGCGCTCCAGGCTATGGGACGGCGTTTCCCGCCGCATTACCTGCACGAGAGCTGGTTGGATTACCTCTATTGGGATGTTGAGTTGGAGCCGTGATCACCGTGCGGGATCGGGCGACCGCTTCAGGCTTTCCGTTTGTCGTCGATCGCGTTTTGACGCCCTTGGCCGGGCCTCAACGGTCAATCTGGGGGGGGCAGCGCTCAGGATAGTTCTGGCCTTACAAGGCCCAATCCTCCTTCTGTTTCTGGCCCTGGCCGCGTTCGATCAGGCGACCTATGGGGCTTGGCTGTCTCGTTGGCTGGATATGGCCGAAACCGACCAGGCGCTGGACCATCCGATGCTGGGTTTGGACGCGCTGGGGCTTTTGATCCAGATCGTCGTCTTGGCCCCATTGGTCGAAACCGCCATCATGGCGTTAACGCTATGGGTGACACGGCTTGGCGGCGCATCGGCCTTGGTCCAAGCCGCGTTTGTATGTGTTTTGTCGGGCTTCGCCCATGGACGCGCCCGTCAAAGCCTTATTGCGGTTTTCTACCCTGGGATAATCGTCTTCGTCGTGGCCTGGCGACTCCGAGCCTGGGAACCGAGGAGGGGCTACTGGACTGCGCTGGGCGCAGCGATGAGGATGTACGCGGTGGCGAACGCGCTGCTGTTCAGCGCGCTTTGGGCGCTTCAGCGCTCGTCGGACCATAATACGCCCCTAAACCTTCGGCGCCCCGATGGCCTTCTGCAGTGGGACGAACATGCTCTCCACGCTCGGCCCCATGCTCGAAATAGCTGAAATCAGCAGGATGATGATGAGCGATGCAATCATCCCATACTCAATCGCGATGTGACCGGAGCGGTCGCGGAGAAAGGCGAGGGCGGCGCGGATCACGTCAGGCGCGCCTTAAGCTGGGCCACAAGCGGGATATCCGCCGGCGCCATAGGATAAGCGGCCATCTCGGTTGGACGCGCCCAAGCCAGCGCCTGCGCCTCCAAAGGCTGTGGCTCACCGACCCAACGACGCACGAGATACAGCGGCATCAGCAAATGGAAGCTGTCATAGGCATGGCTGCCGAACGCGAAGGGTTCCAGCGCTTCAGGGTCCAACCGCACAGCCAACTCCTCTTCCACCTCCCGGATCAGAGCCGCCGCCGGGCTCTCTCCCGGTTCGAGCTTGCCCCCCGGAAACTCCCATAAGCCGCCGAGGCTCTTATGAGCCGGTCGTTGCGCCAGCAACACGCGGCCCTCCGCATCCACCAGGGCGGCGGCGACCACGATCAGCAGTCGATTGTCGGTTGTATCGGCCATTTCGGTTAAAATTGCAGCGAGGAAGGACGGTAAAAACGCTTCACCATCAGGGGTATGAATCAGCTTCGATAGTCGCCGTTGATCTCAACATAGCGCTTGGTCAGATCGCAGGTGTACATAACGGCTTCCCCGCTCCCCACCCCGACATCGACGCTGATCGCAAGCTCAGCGGCCTTCATATAGGCGCTCATTGCCTCTTCCGAGTAATCGCGCGCCACCGCGCCGTCCTTGGCCGCCCATAGCGAGCCGAACCGGATCGACAGCCGGTCCCGGTTCACCGGCTCATCCGCCTTGCCGACCGCCATCGTGATCCGGCCCCAGTTGGCGTCCTCGCCGGCGATGGCCGTTTTCACGAGCGGACTTTCGCAGATGGCTCGCGCAATCCGCTTGGCGCTCGCCGCGCTCGCCGCCCCGGAGACGGTGACGGTCACAAGCTTTGTGGCGCCTTCCCCGTCCCGGACGATCTGAATGGCGAGATCTTTCAAAACCTCCCGCAGGGCCGCCCGGAAGGCCGCGAGATCGGGGTCTGCCGCCGACCGAATGGTCGGGGTCGCGGCCTGTCCGGTGGCGAACAGCAGCACGCAGTCATTGGTGGAGCGGTCCCCATCCACCGTAATGCTGTTAAAGCTCACCGCAGTTTCGGCCTTCAAAATCGCGTTCAGCACCGGCGCCGGCAGTTTGGCGTCGGTGAACACGAACGCGAGCATCGTCGCCATGTTCGGCGCGATCATACCCGAGCCTTTGGCGATGCCCGCGATGGAAACTGGCGCGCCGCCGATGGCCGTTGTCGCGCCCGCCCATTTCGGAAACGTGTCCGTTGTCATGATTGCCCGGGCGGCCTCCTCCAGCGCCGCAGGACGCAGACCCTGCGCCAGCGCGGGCATCGCCTTGTCGATCTTGCCCGCGTCCAGCAGCACGCCGATCACCCCTGTCGAGGCGAGGGCGACGCTATCCGGCGCGATCCCCGTCGCGGACGACACCGCATGCGCGCTGGCTTTGGCCGCCGAGGCGCCTGCCGCCCCCGTGAAGGCGTTGGCGCATCCGGCATTCACCAGGAGCGCGCACATCGCCCCCCCTTGGGCCTTCAGCTGGGCCTTGCACCAATCCACAGGCGCCGAACCCACCGCGTGCTGCGTAAAAACCCCAGCCGCCCGCGTCTGTGGCGGCATGGTCACCAGCAGAAGATCCGGCCGCTCATGCTTGTAAAATCCGGCCCGCCCGATGGCGGCCTGCACTCCGGCCACGGTTGGCGGCGGGGCAAGGTCCACCGGCGCCAAAGGCGACACAGCAAGCCCCTTCATGGTGTGGGACCGGCTGAAATGGGCGTGTCGGACGGTGTCGTCGTCGAGGCCGGAGCTGGTGTGGCCGGCGGGGCTGCCGGCCCAGTTTGCGGCCGTGGTCGCGGCGCAGGCGTCGTCGCCGGAGCCGGCGTGGCGGGCCCAGGGATCGGCTCGCCGGCGCTCGGGGCCGCAACCGCCGCCGCCCCGCCGGGCGCCGGCGAAGCGAGTGCGCCCGCCCCCACCGGCGCGGGTCGATCAGCGCCCTCGTCCGGCGCCGCCGCAGGTTCCGGCGTGTCCGGCGTCGGCGCTCGGCTGGTGTTCTCCGTCGTCACGGTCTCGATAACGGCGTTCTCGGCCAGCGCATTGTAAAGATCATCCACCTCCTGCTGCAGCAGCACGTTGATGATCTGCGGCCGCGCCGCATCGAGGCTTTGCCCCTCGCTCTGCCCGCGATCATCGATCCGGATCAGGTGCCAGCCGTCTTCACTCTGGATTGGCCCCCCGACCGCCCCGACCTCAAGACTCGTCGCAAGGTCCCGGAAAGCGGGCGGCAATTCTTCAATATACCGGCTGCCCAAGAACCCGCCGGCGGCGGCGTTGGAGCGGTCTAACGACAGCTCCATCGCCAGCATTTCGAACGGCTCCTCGTTCTGCAGCCGCCGCAAAGCTGCGAGCGCCGCCCCCCGGGTTTCAAACACGATCTGGCTCAAAGCGACCCGCGGCCGGCCCCCCAGATCCCGCTGAGTGTTACGGAAAGCCGCCTCGACCCGTTCCGGATCGCTCGCGGCGACGAACAGGTCGCGATAAATAGCGTCGGCCAGCACCCGCTCCCGGGCCAGCTCGAGCTGCCGTCTGACCTCGGGCTCGCGATCAAGCCCGCGCCGCTCCGCCTCTGTGGCGAACAGCCGCTCCTCGATCAAGGACCGCAGCGCGCATTCGAAAATCTCAGGATCGCTCTCCACGTCCTGACCACGGGAAAGGCCGCAGATCGCGATGGCGCGCATCCGCACGTCGTCGATGTAGATGGGGCGCCCATTGACCGTGGCGGCCACGATTGGATTGGTGATCGTGGCGGCGGTATCGTCCTGTTGGCCCGCATCGAGGCCGCAGCCGGCCAAAAAGACCGCCATGACCCCTGCGGCGAAATGCGCCGCCGGCCCCAAACCCCCGAGCTTCAAACCCCCGAGCTTCAAACCCCCGATTCGCAGAGCTCCGACCAAGTCAACACGCAACGGCCAATCCTCCCTCGCCTTGAAGGCGGTCGAAAGCACGAACTGCGCCACGTCTCCGGCTGTGTCGATGGGCCGTCGCCGCTTTCTCCGTAAGGTCCGTTAACCAATGCTGGAAGGCCATTCTGGGGCGCCGTCCGCTCATTGACAGGGACATGACGCGCTCTTAAGTCTCGCCCGCCCCCGTGTCGAGGCTCATCCGCATGCGAGGCGCGTCCGCCTGTTCTTGGCCTAAACCGGCGCCTCGCCAAATGATGCGCCCGACGATAAGATCGGCCCATGCTTTCGCTTGCTAAAAAGATTTTCGGCTCCGTCAACGAACGAAAAGTGCGTAATCTCAAGGCCAATGTGGCCCGGATCAACGCGCTTGAACCCAACTTCGAGGCGTTGTCCGACGAAGCCCTCCGAAACAAAACCGCGGAGTTCCGCCAAAGGCTTGCCCGTGGCGCGAAGCTGGACGATCTCCTCCCCGAGGCTTTCGCCACCGTTCGCGAGGCCGCCCGGCGCGTGCTCAATATGCGCCACTTCGACACCCAGCTCATGGGCGGCATGGTGCTGCACTCCGGCAAGATCGCTGAAATGCGCACCGGCGAGGGTAAAACCCTTGTGGCGACCCTGCCAGTTTATCTGAACGCCCTGGAGCAGCGCGGCGTCCACGTTATCACCGTGAACGACTATCTCGCCAAGCGCGACGCCGAATGGATGGGCCAAGTCTACCGCTTTTTGGGTCTTTCTGTCGGCACCATCGTCCATGGGCTGTATGACAACGAGCGCCGTCAGGCTTACGCCGCCGACGTTACCTACGGCACCAATAACGAGTTCGGCTTCGACTACCTCCGAGACAACATGAAGTATGCGCTGACCGAGATGGTTCAGCGCGGCCATCGCTTCGCCATCGTCGACGAAGTGGACTCCATCCTCATCGATGAAGCGCGTACGCCGCTGATCATTTCTGGCCCCACCGACGACCGGTCAGACTTCTACCGACAGGTGGACCAGATCATCCCGCTCCTCGTCACCGAAGATTTCGAGATCGACGAAAAGCAGCGCCAGGTGATGTTCACCGAAACCGGCTCCGAGCGGCTTGAGAACCTGCTGGTGGAGCACGGCCTGCTGCAGGGCAGCCTCTACGAACCGGCGAACATCTCCGTTGTGCACCACGCCAATCAGGCGCTCCGGGCGCACAAGCTGTTCTTCCGCGACAAGGACTACATCGTCAAAGACAATGAAGTCGTCCTGATCGACGAGTTCACCGGCCGCATGATGCAGGGCCGTCGCCTGTCCGAAGGCCTCCACCAGGCCATCGAGGCCAAGGAGCGCGTCAACATCCAGCCGGAAAACCAGACGCTCGCGTCCATCACCTTCCAGAACTATTTCCGCCTTTACGACAAGCTCGGCGGCATGACGGGAACCGCCTCCACCGAGGCCTCCGAGTTCTCCGAAATTTATCGGCTGGATGTGGTGGATATCCCCACCAACCGCCCAGTTCAGCGGAAGGACGAGGACGACGTCGTCTATCGGACCGCCAAGGAAAAATACAAAGCCATCATCGAAGACGTCGAAGGCACCTATAAGCGCGGCCAGCCCGTCCTGGTCGGCACCGTCTCGATCGAAAAGTCCGAGCAGTTGTCCGCGCTCCTCAAGCAGCGCGGCATCCCCCATCAGGTGTTGAACGCCCGCTACCACGAGCAGGAAGCCCAAATCGTGGCGCAGGCCGGCGTCCCCGGCGCGGTGACGATCGCCACCAACATGGCCGGCCGCGGCACCGACATTCAGCTCGGCGGCAACCTGGATATGCGCCTGCGCGCCTCCCTCAAGGGCGACGAGACGCCTGAGCAGATCGCCGCCTTGAAGGCCCAGATCGCCCAAGACGTGGAGGCCAAGAAGCGGAAGGCTCTGGAAGCCGGCGGCCTCTACGTGCTCGGCACCGAGCGCCACGAAAGCCGCCGCATCGACAACCAGCTCCGCGGTCGGACGGGCCGTCAGGGCGACCCCGGTAAGTCGAAGTTCTACATTTGCCTGGAAGACGATCTTCTGCGGATCTTCGCCGCCGACCGTTTGGACTCCATCATGCGCACCTTGGGCATTCAGGAGGGCGAAGCCATTGTCCACCCGTGGATGAACAAGGCCCTGGAAACCAGCCAGAAGCGGGTCGAACAGCGGAACTTCGAAATCCGGAAGAACCTGCTCAAGTACGACGACGTCACGAACGAGCAGCGCAAGCTCATCTTTGAGCAGCGCATCGAGTTCATGCGCACCGCCGATGTCGCCCCCATTGTCAAAGACATGCGCTACGACGTGGTGGAAAAGCTCGTCTATAAGCACATGCCGGAAAAAGCCTATCCGGAACAATGGGCAGTCCGGGATCTCGAAGACGAGATCGAAGAGGTCACCGGCCTGGCTCTGCCCATTGAGGATTGGGCTGGCGAGGAAGGCATCGCTCATGAGGAAGTCCTCGAGCGGATCATGGCCGAGGTCGACAAGCTCTATGGGCAGAAAGCCGCTGTCCTCGGCGCCGAACGCCTCCGCACCATCGAAAAGCAGGTGCTTCTCTCCGTTGTGGATACCCGCTGGCGCGAGCATTTGAGCCAGCTGGATCACCTCCGCTCGGTCATCCACCTCCGCGGCTACGCTCAGCGAGACCCGCTGAACGAGTTCAAGAACGAGGCCTTCACCCTCTTCGAGCGCATGCTGCTTGAGCTCCGCTCCACGGTGACGCGGATGCTGATGCGGCTCCAGATCGGCCCGCCGGCCGAGGCGGCGGCGCAACCGGGTCAGCCTCAGGCTCAGCCGCGACCCCCGGGCCGGGTTGTCGAAATGCCGACCCAGAGCCAGGAGACCAGTGCGCGTCCCGCAGGCTTCAGGGCCGAGGATCCCTCCACCTGGGGCCGCGTCAGCCGCAACGCGGCGTGCCCCTGCGGCTCGGGCAAGCGCTACAAGCATTGCCACGGCCAGGTCGGTGGTCAGGCCGCGACAGCCTGATCCAAGCCGCGGCCTGGGGGCGGCGTCGGCGGCGCTGATTGCGCTCGCGATTGCGGTGGCGCTGATGCAGGCCTTGGCGCAAACGGCACAGCAACGCACGGCCAACCGGGGCGCTTGGACCGATCTCTGCGCGGCATAGGCTACGGTCGCTGACCGGCTGGCTTATCCGCTGGGCGCCGGTGGCTCGCGGCAAGACGTTGTCGCCTTTGCAGCGCCGCTCACAGCCTCGGCCCGCTCGGATCAGCCTCAACAACAGCCTGGGCGATGACCGGCTGGCCGCCGCTTTTGATGCCGCGATGCAGCAAGCCCGCACCGCCGCATCCTGCTGGACCTCCGCGACACGCCATGAGGCGGCGACAGCGTCATCGCCCGTCCTCTCATGAGCTGGTTTGTGGCCGGCGAGCGACCCCATCAAATCCATGAGCGCCCCGATGGCGAGCGCTGGACCGAAACCGTGATCGGCCGCGCCGAACCCTTTCGCGGCCGCCTCTTGGTGCTGGTTGACCTCTCGACTGGCTCGATGGGCGAGGGGACGGCCATCGGCCTCCGCGCCGCTGCGGGGGCGACCCTGATCGGCACGCCTATGGCGGGCTTGCGCGGCGCTATGGGCTCATTTCCGATCCCTTGTTTGAACGCCGATTTAGGCCTCCCGGTCGAGCGCCTGTTTGACGTCGATGACGGCCCCCGCGAGGCCGCTGCGTCCGACATTCTCGTCACTGAAGACCGCCTCGCCGCGGCAGGGATGGAAGACGCGATCCTCCATCGCGCTCTCCGAGAAGCGGCGAAGGGCCTTTAGGGCGAAGCGCTCTCGCAGGCGTCGAGCAGGTTTGTGAAGGCGCAGCCCACCTGCCGGGTCGTCCGCACCAGCCTCGGCAGGACAGACGCCGCCACTTCCAACCCTATGGCCCCGCTCATCTCTTCCCGCGCTCGCGACACCTGGAACCGATTACGGTCCCACACGTCCCCCGACTGCATGAACCCATCGCGGAAATAGCGCACAACACCGCCGATGCTGCTCGGCTGCGCCCGAGACAAGTCGATCACCGCCGCGACGCGTTCGGAGGCGTTCATGTCCTGCCGCTCCACCACCAGAAACGGGCCAGCCCCCGACAACGCGAGCTTCCGCCTAATGCTCTCGCCGCGCGAATGGTCATAGGTTGCAAGCCGCTGCGCGCAGCGATCCGCCCCTGTCGTCGGCCCCGTCACCTCCCGTGTCGGCCAGTAGAGTGGACGAAGCAGCTCCGTTTCGCCTTCCGCGTTCCGCCGCACCCCGACGCCAACCTCATCGGTGGTGGCTCGGTCGAAGCTGATGAACAGCTCCCGGCAAAGCGCCATGTTGCGCCGCTCGTCGATGCTGCGATCCGACCGCGGGGCCAAAATCACCACCGCAGAGCCGCCTTGCCGCGGCTGCCGCGCTTCCGTCGGGAGAAGCTCAACAAGAACGGGCGTCAGAACCCGGTTGGGATCGACCCCGGAAGGCCCGTCCCCCGGCATCGGCGGCGCCGAGCGGATCGAGGGCATAGACTCAGTCAGTCTTGGGCTTTCTCCCGCCGCCGCGTCTGTGGTCCCGCGTAAGTCGCCGCTCTCTGGCGCCGGCGCCTCAAGCGGGGTCGTCTCCTGCGACGGGGAGGGCGGCGGAGGAGGCGGTGGCGGCGCTGCTTCTTCCGCCGTTGGCGTTTCCGCCGCGGGTGGGGGCGCATCCGCTTGACAGGCCGAAAGCCCGAACAAGACCAGAGCCGTCGCCAGGGCCTTGAAGACAGTTCCCGCGCTGCTGCGCATGACGATCAACCCTCCACCAAAGGCTGCGCTGATCATGGCCCGCCGACGCTTGCACCGCAACCCGAACGGGCAACGAACGATGCCGCGGACGCCGAGAAAGCGTATCCGTTGGTTTATGCGAACGCAGCGTCCGCCAACCGTCCGATGGCGTAGAAGCGCTCCCGCTTGCCGCTGCGCAAAGCTTCCGGCCCTTGTGCCCCAAGAGCATCGAGCGCGTCAGCGATCGCCGCTCCCGCGGCCGCGATGGCTGTTTCCGGCGCCCGGTGCGCCCCGCCCAAAGGTTCTGGGATGATCTGGTCGATCACTTTCAACTCAAACAGATCCTGCGCCGTGATCTTCATGGCGTTGGCCGCTTCCCGCGCCCGCCCGGAATCTTTCCATAGGATCGAGGCGGCCCCTTCGGGACTGATCACCGAATAGACAGAATGCTCCAGCATCAGCACCCGATCCGCCGCCGCCAACGCCACAGCGCCCCCTGAACCCCCTTCGCCGGTGATCAGCGACACGATGGGCGTGCCGAGCGTCAGGCATCGTTCCGTCGAGCGTGCGATCGCCTCCGCCTGACCGCGCTCTTCCGCGCCGATCCCCGGATAGGCCCCTGCGGTATCCACCAGCGTCACCACCGGCAGATTGAACTGCTGCGCCATGTCCATGAGTCGCACGGCTTTCCGGTAGCCTTCAGGCCGCGCCATACCGAAATTGTGCGTGACCCGCTCCTGCGTGGTGCGGCCCTTTTCGTGCCCGATCACAACGCACGGCCGACCCAAAAACCGTCCCAGGCCCCCCAGGATAGCCTGATCGTCGCCATAGGTTCGGTCGCCGCCGAGTTCGACATAATCGGTGACGAGGGCGGCGACATAATCCCGATAGCGAGGCCGGTCCTGATGTCGCGCCACGAGCGTCTTCTGCCACGCGTCCAGCTTGCCGTAGAGCTCCTGGAGCTGCTTCTGCGCCTTCATTTTCAGGCGCGAAATCTCAGGGCTGGCCGCCAACGACGCCCCTTCCGTGAGGGCCGAGAGCTCTTCGATCTTCTGATCGATTTCCGCGAGCGATTTTTCAAACTCAAGATAAACCGGCAAGGCGAACATCCCGGGTGACGGCGCAGATAACGCCAATTCCGAGCGCTCCCCTTAGACCTGCGCTCGCCGAAACGCTAGAGAATGCGCGCAAGCGCGTACACACAAAGCGGCGGCGAAGGAGATCCCCGGATGGGCCGATGGTCAGTGGTGGCGGTCGTGGTGGCGTTTGTGTCCCTGAGCTGGCTTTACGGATGCGTGTCCACGCGGCTGCCGGGCGTGCCGTTGCGGGTTGCAGGCGAAGCGGCGGCCCCGCCGGTCTTGGGCGCTTTCGGCGCCGATCCCGCCGTGACCTCGGCGGAGGAATGGTCCACGCGCCGTTCCCCCCTGCTGAGGGAGGCTTTCCAGGCCTCGATCTATGGGCGTTTTCCTGAACCCGCCGCCGTGACGGTGGAGAGCCGCGAACCCCTTGCCCCTGGCGATCTTGAAGGCATCGCGACCATGGAGCAGTGGCGCCTTGCCGCCGGGCCCGCCGGCTTCTCGATGCTCCTCGTTGCGCCGGCGCATGCCCAAGGCCCGGTCCCGGTGATCATCATGCAGAACTACTGCGGCAATGCGATGGTCTATCAGAACGTGGCGGGCATCGACCCGCCTCGCCATGGCCTGCCGCCGGAGTGCCGCAACAGCTGGATGCAGCCGATCGTACCCCTAATCTTCGGCGACGCGATCATGACCCCGCCCACCGAAGACATTCTCAACGCCGGCTATGCCCTGGTCATGGTCTATGCCGGCGATGTGGTCCCTGATGAGGCGGAAGCCGCTGTCCCCTTCCTTGAAGCCCTCACACCTTCCGGCGCGCCCCCAGAACAGCGGACCGGGGCCGTCGCAGCCTGGGCCTGGACCTATCTCCGCGCCCTTGACGCCGTTGCTCAAGACCCGCGTTTGCGCGCCGATCAGATCGTGCTCTGGGGCCATAGCCGCAACGGCAAGGCGGCGCTCTTGGCGGGGGCGATGGACCCGCGTCCCGCCGCAGTCATCGCCCTCCAGCCCGGGGCCGCGGGCGGCAGCCTTGGCCGAGACGCGATCGGGGAATCCATTCTCCAGATCACCGGAACTTATCCGCACTGGTTCGCCCCCGCATATGCCGCCTTCGCCGGCCGCGAGAGCCAATTGCCGGTGGATCAACACCAACTCATCGCGCTGATCGCTCCGCGCCCCGTGCTCCTCGCCGGAGCCCGGCGCGATCAGTGGTCAGACCCGATCGGCGCGGTCCGCGCCGCCCAGGGCGCTTCGCCGGCTTATGAACTTTTCGGGATACCCCCTTTCGTCCAGGACAATCTGCGCCACGGCCATTACGAGCGCCCGCTGGCCACCTACATGCGGAACGGGCTCCACGGCGTGCATAGCCTTGATTGGCGCGAGGCCATCGCCTTCCTCGACGCCCAGCTGCCCCGAAACTCCTAACCCGCTGGCCTTTGCCGCTGCTTTTCGCTAGCGAGGGCCGAAGACCATGCTGCAGGAGCGAAGAGATGACCGCGAAGCCGCCAAAGGAGTTTTTCAAGCCGCTGGCCGCGGGTGCGCCCGCCCCCCTGCGGGAACTCCCCGTGCGTCTGGAGCGGATGATCCACTTCATCCCGCCGCATTTGGAAAAGGTCCGCGCCAAGGTTCCCGAAATGGTGGGGCAGGTGGATGTCCTGCTGGCCAATCTCGAAGACGCGATCCCTTTTGACCAGAAGGAAGCCGCCCGCCGAGGCCTGATCGAGATCGCCGAGAAAACCGAGTTCGGCCAGACCGGTTATTGGACGCGCATCAACGCCCTGAACAGCCCCTGGCACCTCGATGACGTCCTCCAGATCGTCCCCGCTGTCGGCCATAAGCTCGATGTCATCATGGTGCCCAAGGTCGAAGGCCCCTGGGATATCCACTACATGGACCAGCTCTTGGCGCTGCTGGAAGCCAAGCACCAGATCAAGCGCCCGATCCTGCTCCACGCCATCCTCGAAACCGCCCAGGGCGTGGCAAACGTGGAGAGCATCGCCCAGGCGAGCCCGCGCATGCAGGGGATCAGCTTGGGACCGGCCGATCTCGCCGCCAGCCGCGGCATGAAAACCACCCGCGTGGGCGGCGGCCACCCCGATTACGCCATGCTCGCTGATCCCGAAGGCGACGGCCCGCGCCCCCGCTTTCAGCAGGATCTGTGGCACTATACCTTCGCCAAGATGGTTGACGCGTGCGGCCAGGCCGGCATCAAGCCTTTCTATGGGCCCTTCGGCGACATCAAGGACCTCGCCGGCTGCGAACAGCAGTTCAAGAACGCCTTCCTCCATGGCTGCCTTGGCGCCTGGAGCCTCCATCCCGACCAGATCGCCATCGCCAAGCGGGTCTTCAGCCCCGCGGTGGACGAGGTCCTGTTCGCGAAAAAAATCGTCGAAAGCATGCCCGAGGGGGGAGGCGTGGCCATGATCGATGGCAAGATGCAGGACGACGCAACCTATAAGCAGGCCAACGTCATGCTGGACTTGGCGAAGCTGGTCGCGGCGAAAGACCCCGAGATGGCGAAGGCGTATGGGCTTGTTTGATGACGATCCGGCCGTTCAGCGCGCAGGTGAGTTGCCGCCGACTGGTCGAAAGCTCGCCGGCGGCGGGAGGGGGCGGGTCGAGAAGAGGCGCTGTGACGGGCCGAGCTGGAGCGTGACCGCCCCTTTCTTTTCCTTTTGGCCTGAACGGATACCTGGGCGTTGCGACCAGGACGACAAGCAGAGGACCAGGAAAAGATGAGCGACAGCCTGCCTTAAAGTCTGGGCGTGCACATCGCCAAAGAGGCGCTCGACGTCCATCTCCACTCAGAACGCGCTGCGCACCGCTTCGCCAATGACCGTAGGGGCTTCACGGCCCTCATCAAATGGCTCGGCGGACGCATGATCGCACGCATTGTTTTTGAGCCTACCGACGCCTACTATCGCGCCTTCGAAGCCCGCTTCGGCGCCATGGTCGAGCAGCGCGCGCCAGCCGCGTCGAGCCAAACCTTCACGGATATGAAGGATCTTCTCGTCGCCCGTCGCGCGCTCATCAAGGATCGAACGGCGGCGCAAAACCGGGCCCATCAGCGCAGCCTGGCCCTTCTCAAAGCCCAAGCTGCAGAACGCCTGAAGCAGATCGAGCGCCAACTCAAAGCCATTGACGCAAGTCTGCGCGAGCGTCTTGAGTGTGAGCCCGCGCTTAAGGCCCGCTTCGACATTCTCGTCTCGATCCCGGGTCTCGGTGAAACCACCGCACTGGCGATGCTCATCGACATGCCGGAACGGGGCGCAATCGAAAACAAATGCGCTGCAAGCCTTGCAGGGCTTGCGCCCATGGCCCGCGACAGCGGCCGGTGGAAAGCCAAACGCTTCCTTCGCGGCGGCTGCGGCGAACTCAGGCAGGCGCTTTTCATGCTGGCCCTCGTCACGATCCGCTCCAATGACGACTTCAAAGTCAAATATCAGGCGCTGACCGGCCCCGGAAAAGCGCCGAAAGTCGCCATCGTCGCGGTCATGCGCAAACGCGTCTTCTTGGCCAACGCCCTGCGCAGAGACGCCTGTCATTATAAGCCAAAACTGGCTTGATCGAGACGGATACTCCAGCCTGCGCCGACGCGGAACAGCTTGATACCCCCCGCCCCGGCCGTGTCTGTGGTGACGCTAAAAAACTCTGGTGTGGCTATGAAGGCTATGTCGGCTTCGCTGCGACGGCGGTGGCCACGATCCCCGCCGCGCCCTCTGCGCGCGCCCCCACCACAAGCCGCCTCTGCCTGCTGCTCATCAATTCCAGGATCACCGCGCTTCCGCCTAGTTGCCGTCCGCGGACGCGCTGAGCGCGAGCCCTGCCGCAGAGCGGACCCCGTCACCCCATTGCCGCCACACAGCTTTCAGGCGACAACTGCGCCGGGGCAGGGGCAGCCGCGCGCCGACAGAACCGAAACGAGGGGGCAGGACCATGTTGCGAATTCTCGGCGCGATCCCGTTGTTGAGCGTGCCCGCTTTGATTTACGCGCTCTTCGCGTTCCCCTCAGGCGTCACGATGACCGAAGGCCTCTCCCGTGAGGCTTTCTCGATCACGATGCCTTCTGAGATGCCCTGGGTTTTCACCTGGGGCGGGGTTTTTCTATTGTTCTCCATCATCACGCTCTTTATCGAGGTGATGAAATCTGCCCGCGCCACCGCCAGCGCCATGATCGACAACGGCTTGTCGATCGCGCTCTTCATCGTGTGCTTTTTGCTCTTTTTGCTCGTGCCGGGCTTCGCCACGACCGAGTTCTTCCTCATCCTGATGATGGTGGTTCTCGATTTTGTTGCGGGCTTCGTGATCATGGTCAACACCGCTCAGCGCACAGTCACCTTCGACAACAACCAATAAACCTATGTCCGCCTTGGAACGGCGCCTTCGCTGGTATTGGCCGATGGAGGCCGCCAATGCGATCCTTCTGCCCGGCGCGGCCTTTCTCGCCACGCCGCTCGTAGGCGGCGCCTTCAGTCCGGCGCTGATCGTCTCCGCATTTGCGGCCGCGGCGCTTTTGGGGATTGGCGCGATCTATCTCCGCGCGATTCATCAACAGAGCCTGCGAAACGCCAGGCCGCTGGCGTATTGGGTTCCGGTGCTGGCGGCAGTGCAGGTCCCGGCGGCCCTCATCGTCGCCGGCGCCGTCGTCGTCACAGGATTTGAAGTTTAGCCGCGGCCGATCCCTGGCCGCCCGGACGCATCATCGCCGCTGTTCTGGCGATCTTGGCGGTGTTGGAATACGTGAACTATGACCACGTGCAGCTGCAGCACTTCGATCATGCCGCGGATTTCCGCCGGCTGATCTCCGGCAAAGGTTTCCGCAAGAGCCAGCTCGCCCGCGACATCGCCCGCTGGCGGCGGGGCCGCCGCTCTTGACGCCGGCTTATGCCGCGACCCGAGACGCCTGCAGCGCGGGCAGACGCAGCGAGAACGTCGATCCCTTCCCAAGGGTGCTTTCCACGATGATCGAGCCCCCCATCAGCGCCGTCAGCCGCTCAGAAATCGCGAGGCCCAGGCCCGTGCCGCCGAACTCCTGCGTGATGCCCGCGTGGGCCTGCTCAAACGGCTTAAAGAGCCGCGCGATCTGATCCTCGGTCATGCCAATCCCGGTGTCCGACACAGCGATCACGATAGAGGCGCTGTCATCGCCCACTTCCCGCCGCGCGGTCAGGCGGACTTCCCCGCCTTGGGTGAATTTCACGGCGTTGGAGAGCAGGTTCAGCACCACCTGCCTCAGCCGCAGGGAGTCCGCCTGCGCCATGCCCAGATCCGGCGCCAGATCCATCACGAAGCGGTTGCCGTTCGCCTGCGCTTGAAGCCGCACGGTCTCTGCGGTCACTGCGATTTCCGCAGCGACGTCCACAGGCGCAAGGCTCACCTCGAGCTTGCCCGCCTCGATCTTCGAGATGTCCAAAAGCTCATTGATCAGCGTTAACAGGTGCCGACCCGCTCGGGTAATCCGCATCGCGTCCTGGGCGCCTCCGGCGTCGTTCGCGGCTTGAAGGTCCTCCTTCAAGATCTCCGAATAGCCGATAATGGCGTTGAGCGGCGTGCGAAGCTCATGGCTCATGTTGGCGAGGAACTGCGACTTCGCTTTGTTTGCCGCCACCGCCGACGCCCGTTGCGCCTGCGCTTGCTCTTCCGCTCTGGTCAAAGCCAGGTGCAGCGTGCTGTTCACACGGTAGGCCTTGGCGAAGTGCGTGATGAAACCCAAGAATGCGACACCCAAGGCTCCGCCCTCGATGGCGTCGAGATCGCCGGTGAAGAACACGCCGTTGACCATGAGCGCTGCGAGCAAGGAAGCAGAGGGCATCATCAGGCCAACGATAAGGGCTGGGCACCGCGTCACGGTCAGCCCGACATGGATCATGCTCCCCGTCAGCTGTAGGATCGCCACGACCCGGCCGACTTCGGTAGGGGAAAACCACGTCAGGACTGCCACGCTGACATAGACGCAGGTCGTAATGAAGGCGCTTGTCAGCGCCTGCCTCGCGGTCGCGTTGCCAGCGAGATAGGCCTTCGCCACATGATTATCGACCAGCTGCGTCACTGTCGCGACGGCAAACCAGATCAGGGCTGCCGTCCAGTCCCGGTAAAGCCCGCAGACCAAAAGCGCGATCAGCGCCCCAAATGCCAGACGCGAGGCCATTTCCACCGTGCGCGCCCGCATGGCTTCGCGAAACAAGTCATTATCGATGGAATGCAGCATGAATTCGGCCCGCTTTTTTCAAGCGGATGACACGAATTCTCTCAAAGTCGCGATAACAAACATGGTTAGCTACGGATGAACGCCGCCCCTTTTCATAGCCGCAGACCCAGCCTAAACCCCGCGCTATGACCATGAGCACCTTCACAAGCGACCACCCCCATCTGCGCCTCGCCAGCCAAGCCATGGCGCTGGAGTTCGGCCTCTCCGCGGATGAATACCGCCAGATTTTGGATAAGCTCGGCCGCACGCCGAATGTGACCGAACTCGGCATTTTCTCCGTGATGTGGTCCGAGCACTGCTCCTACAAATCCTCCCGCGTCCATCTGGCCAAGTTCCCCACCAAGGCGCCACATGTGCTCTACGGCCCGGGTGAAAACGCCGGCGCCATCGACATCGGCGAGGGCCTCGCCTGCATTTTCAAGATGGAAAGCCACAACCACCCGAGCTTCATTGAGCCCTATCAGGGCGCGGCCACGGGCGTCGGCGGCATCCTGCGGGACGTGTTCACCATGGGCGCCCGCCCAATCGCGCTGATGAACGCCCTGCGCTTCGGCGATCCGTCCCATCCCAAGACGCGCCGCCTTTTGGAAGGCGTCGTTTCAGGCATCGCGGGTTACGGCAATTGCGTGGGGGTCCCGACCGTCGGCGGTGAAACCAATTTTCACCCCCGCTACAACGGCAACATTCTCGTCAATGTGATGTGCGTCGGCATTGCCCCCGCCGACCGCATTTTCACGAGCGCGGCGAAGGGGGCGGGCAACCCGGTCGTTTACGTCGGCGCCAAGACGGGTCGCGACGGCATTCACGGCGCGACCATGGCGAGCGCGGAGTTCGATGATGAGAGCGAAGAAAAGCGTCCGACGGTTCAGGTGGGCGATCCCTTCCTCGAAAAACTCCTGATTGAAGCCTGCCTTGAGCTGATGGCGACCGACGCCATCATCGGCATCCAGGACATGGGCGCGGCGGGACTAACGAGTTCCTCTGTCGAAATGGCCTCCAAGGGCGAAAGCGGCATCCTTCTGGTCATCGACGACATCCCCGCCCGCGAAGACGCCATGAGCCCCTACGAGTTCATGCTCTCCGAAAGCCAAGAGCGGATGCTGATGGTCCTGAAGCCGGGCCGGGAAGGCGAAGCGAAGGCCATTTTCGACAAGTGGGGCCTCGACGCCGCCGTCATTGGAAAAACCACCGAAACCGGACGATTGCAGCTGCAGTGGCAGGGGGACATCGTCTGCGATCTGCCGCTTGGTCCGTTAGCGGACGAAGCGCCGAAGTACGAGCGGCCCTACAGCGCGCCCGCGTCCAGCCGCACCGAGGCTCCTGCGCCGAACGACGATGCGCCCTTCCCGTTCGCCCAAGCGCTGGTTGCGCTGATGTCGGAGCCGGACATGGCGTCGAAAGCCTGGATCTGGAGGCAGTATGATCGCCACGTGATGGGCGACACCGTGGCCGACAGCGGCGGCGACGCCGCGATTGTGCGGCTCCACGGATCAAATCGCGCCTTGGCCATGACCTGCGATGTTACCCCCCGCTACGTCGAGTCCGATCCCCGCGAGGGCGGAAAACAGGCTGTGGCCGAAGCGTGGCGCAATCTGTCTGCAGTTGGAGCAACGCCGCTCGCGATCACCGACAATCTGAATTTTGGCTCCCCACAGCGCCCTGAAATCATGGGCCAGATCGTGGCCGCTGTCGAAGGCATGGCCGAGGCCTGTCGCGTCCTCGATTGCCCCGTCATCAGCGGCAATGTCAGTCTCTACAATGAGACCAATGGTCGGGCGATCCTGCCGACCCCCGCGGTCGGCGGCGTCGGAATCCTCCGGGATCTCACGAGGCGCGCAGGTCTCGGCGGCCTCAAAGCCGGCGACCAGCTGATCCTGATCGGCGAAACCAAAGGCCACCTCGGCCAGTCGATGCTGGAGCGCGTGGTGGCCGGCCGAGAGGAGGGGCCCCCGCCGCCGGTAGATCTGGCCGTCGAGCGCCGCAACGGCGACTTTGTCCGAAAGCTGATCGAAGACGGCGTCGTCTGCGTCTGCCATGATCTGTCCGACGGTGGGCTGGCCGCCGCCGCGGCCGAACTGGCTTTAGCCTCCGGCATCGGCGTCGCCTTGATCAACCCGACCAATGTTCCGGACACGGCCTTTCTTTTCGGCGAAGACCAGGGCCGATACCTGATCGCGATAGCGGCGGGGCGGGCGGACGAAGCCTTTGACGCCGCAGAAGCCGCAGGCGTTCCCACCGAGCCTGTCGGCGTAGCCGGCGGCTGCGAAATCGCCTTCAAGGACGCCGCAGTTGATATCCTGGACCTGCGCAAGGCCCATGAAGGTTGGCTTCCCGCCTACATGAGCGCGCCCCACTGATCCCAGAACGCGAAACGCCCCCGACCCTGCGGCCGGGGGCGTCCCGTTTCTAACGCTTCGAAAGCAGACGTTTACTCGACGCTGATCGTGTATTCGCCTGGCGTCATCGGCGACAAGCTCTGCGCGCGGATAATCAGCGTGCCGCTTTGCTCCGCCGTGAAGCTGACCTGCGCGTCCAGGCCATAAATGCCGCCGCCGCTGTCGTCGTCGTAGGCCGCCACCGCAAAGCCGGCAGGCGACATCACGCCGACTTCAAGCACCGAGTCGAGCGTCTCAGAGCGCATCGTGATGCGCACCTCTTGGCCTTGCCGCACGCGCAGGCTGTAGAGGTCGTAATACTGCATGTAGTCGTTGATGACCTCGCCCTCATCCAGCGACCCGCGCATGATCTGGTTCATCCGGATCGGGGTCGGACGCGGTTCCGCGGGTTGCGGGAAGCTTTCGGCCGCCACTGTGAACGGGCCGGTTGAGCTTTCATAAAGGCCCATTGCCCGCACGGTGTAGGCGCCCGCCTCCGGGAAGCGATAGACGAGACGGGCGTTCAGATTGCCGCCGCTGTCATCGTCCGACATCATCGGCTCAAAGCCCCACTCGTAGTCTTGGCCGACTTCCAAATAGCTGTCGAAGGCGTCCGAGTTCATCGTGAACACCACGATCTCGCCCGCATCGGCCTCGTAAGTGAAGAGGTCATATGGCTGCGAAGACCACTCGAGCACCGGACTGGCGGAGGTGAATTCGCCAGACACCGATCCGCCCACACTCAGCGCCCGCGGGGTCGGCGGCGGCGTCACGATCGCCTCCGCCGCGGAGAGCGTGTAAGGCCCCACCGTGTCCGCCCCAAAGCTCGTGGCTTGGATGGTGTATTCGCCAGCGAACGGTGCAGTGAAGGTCAGCCGCGAATTGAGCGTGCCATCGCCGCGATCGTCGTTTGACGCATACTCTTCAAAATAGCCGTCCGACTGCACCCCGATCAGGAGGTAGGTGTCCATGCCTTCGTCGGAAGTCATGTCCAGCCGCACCGATTGGCCTTCGCCAAGGGTGAGCTGATAGGTGTCCATCCAGGCTTCTCGACCATCGTTGCGCGCATCACCCTCGGCCAGGGCGCCGCTGACGGTGTCGCCCATCGCCAGCGGTTGGGCAAAAGCCGGAGCGGCGAGGGCGGCCCCGATCGCCGCCGTCGCCGCGATCATGGTGCTCAATCTGCGCATTTGTGTCCTCCATCCCAGGGGCGGACGCGCCCCAATCGCAGGGCGACCCGTCCGCCGACCACACAACCAAGCGCTTCCCCAGAAGTCCGTGACCGAAGTCACAGGGTTAAGCGTTAGAAAGGTGCAGTGAGCGCAGACATTGCGGCCCTCGTATGTCAAAGCAACAAACCCTATTCCCCTCTTGGCCGCAAGGAGCAGACCATGCCGATGAGCCGCAACGATCTGGAGGCGCACCTGAGGGAGGCCTTCCCCGACGCAGACATCGAGTTGATCGATCTCGCCGGCGACAGTGACCACTGGAAGGCGATCGTTGCCTCGGCGGCGTTTGCGGGCAAGTCCCGCGTGGCCCAGCACCAGATGGTTTACGCCGCCTTGAAGGGGCAGATGGGCGGCGTCCTGCATGCTTTGGCTTTGGAGACGCGGCCTAAATAACCCACCGCGCGGCAATCCGCCGCAAACGCGCGTCGGCTTGATCCGCCGCGCCGCGCCCCTTAAGAGCCCTTTCAGAAGGCCTTTTGCACGAGAGACCCGCCATGAGCGAACCCGCCATCTTCCAGGAACTCCGCGACACCATCGCCACTCACGACGTCGTCCTGTTCATGAAAGGAACCGCGGACCAACCGCGCTGTGGGTTTTCCAATCTTGTTGTGCAGGTTCTCGACCACCTCGGCGTCCCTTTTCATGACGTGAACGTGTTGGCCGACGAAGACATCCGGAATGGCGTGAAGGCGTTCTCAGACTGGCCGACCATTCCGCAGCTTTACGTGAAGGGCGAGTTCCTCGGCGGGTCCGACATTGTCAAGGAAATGTACCAGTCCGGTGAACTGCAGGCCCTGCTGAAGGATAAAGGCCTCCTCGCCGACGCTTGAGCGAAGCCTTAACCGCGAGGCCGCTCCCGGACTGTCATCGACAAAGCCTTCAACGCCCCATCTCGGATCACGTCCACCGTGATCCTTTTGCCGATCGTTTCGCCAACCAAAAGCCGGTGGATATCGTCGACACTCGCGGCGGGCTGGCCGTCGATCCGCACCACAACATCAGCTTCCCGCACGCCAGCGGCCTCCGCTGGGCCTCCGGCCGTCAAGGCGATCACGAGCACGCCGCTCTCCGCCGGCAGGTTGAGCCTCCGCTGCACCGCGCGGGCGAATCCTTGCGTCTGCCCGGCAATCCCGAACCAGCCGCGCGCCACGCGACCCGCTCGCATCAACTCCGGCGCCACCCACTTTGCCGTGTTCACCGGCACGGCAAAGCAAAGCCCCTGGGCGCCGGCGATGATGGCGGTGTTGATCCCGATTAGGGCGCCGCTTGAATCCACGAGAGCCCCTCCTGAATTGCCGGGATTGAGAGACGCATCTGTCTGGATGACGTCTTCAATGAGCCGCCCCGCTTGAGAGCGCAGTGTCCGCCGCAAGGCCGAGATGACCCCCGCGGTCACCGTCGCCTGCAGGCCAAGCGGGTTGCCGATGGCCACCGCCAGTTCGCCCACCTGAAGGTCAGCGCTGTCGCCAAGGGGCAGAGAGGCGTGGCTGCCGCCGCCAAGGCGCAACAGCGCAAGGTCGGTGTCGGGGTCCGCGCCCACGAGTTCCGCCGTGACGATGGAGGCGTCGTCAAGGATCGCCTCCAGCCGCGCGGCGCCTTCGACAACGTGATGATTGGTCAGCGCATACCCGTCTGTCGACAGGATCACGCCCGACCCTGCGCCGTCCGGTCCGCCGCCGGCCCTCGCCCGTCGCACCCCGATCACCGCCGGCGCAGCCCGCTCCACCACGGAGACGACAGTCTGCGAAAACGGGTCCCGCACCCGGCGCTGCGGCGCATCATCCAGAACCGGCTGTGCAGGGCGGGGAGGGGATTTGAACAGGTGGAGCATCACCTGTCAGGTAGGGGCCCGCTTTCGTCCTGAGAAGACCACCGCCAGACCACCAAGCGCACAGACCACGAAGGGCGCCTGACAGCGCTGCGTCTTTCCGATAGTTTCCGATGAAATCATTCGGAGCGCCGCATGGCCGAAGCTGCCAAACCCGAAGCCCTCAGGAGCGCCCCCACAGCTCACGGTCTGCGCGGCGATTATTCCGCTATGCGCCCCGATTGGACCGTGGATCAGCCAATGGACGCTTACAGCCGAGACGACCACGCCTTGTGGGCTGACCTCTATGCGCGCCAGACGCGCCTGGTGAAGGATTACGCCGCGCCCGTCTTCGTGAGGTCCATCGCCGCCATGGACTGCGCCCATGCGATCCCTTCTTTGGAAGCTCTGTCAAAGCGGCTCCGCGCCGCCACCGGCTGGGAGGTGGTCCCCGTGCCGGGCTTGCTGCCGAACGACGTGTTCTTCGCCCACCTCGCCAACCGCCGCTTCCCCGCCAGCTGGTGGATCCGCACGCGGGAGGAGATCGACTACCTCGTCGAGCCCGACGTCTTCCATGACATCTTTGGCCACGTGCCGTTGTTGTTTGACCCTGTCTTCGCCGATTACCTCCAGCAATATGGCCTCGCCGGCCCCAAGGCGATGGCGCACGATGCCGTGCCGATCTTGGCGCGGCTTTATTGGTACATGGTGGAGTTCGGCCTGATCCTCGTCGACGGCGAGGTGAAGGCTTATGGCGCGGGCATGCTTTCAAGCTTCGGCGAAACGCAATTCTCGGTTGCAAGTCCAGAGCCCAACCGCATCGGCTATGACCTCGAACGCGTCATGTGCACCCGCTATTGGATTGACCGCTACCAGAGCACCTATTTTGTGCTGGACGGCTTCGAACAACTGTTCCGGTCATCGATCGATACTGACTTCGGCCCGCTCTATGACCGGATCAAACAGCTTGAGGCCCATGCGCCGGATGCGGTGCTCCCCGACGATCGGGTGTTCAACAGGGGTGGCGCCTAAATGTCCGCGACACTGAGTGCAAGCTGGGCGCCCCATAAAGGCAGCGAAAATGCATGAGTCCGCAAATCTTTGAAGAGCCTGGATCGAATAGCGATCAATCAACAACCGTCTTCGTCCATAAGCCTGATATGGTACGCACTCGCAACCAATGCCCGCAAATCCTCACGCGCTTGATTGGTCATTTTCCTTTGCTTTGTGCAGCTCGCGCCCCTCGGCAAACCTTCAAAGATGATTGCTATACGCTCCTGCCGGGCGGCGCAAAAAAGCGTTGAATTCTAAAGCGACAGAATATGGCGGCTCATTTCCAATGCGGAAATAACGAGTGTTTTGCACACTTGGTCCCCTGGAGGGGTTAGTGACAATGATGTCGGCGCAAAAACCGAGCCTCAATTGCCACCGCCAAATATTCGCTCTCCTTCCTCTCTTGTGCGTGTTTGGACGGCTTCTCGTGATCGATAAACCTCAAGACCAAACTCACCCGCATCCGGCGCGTTGAAGAAAAAGTTCATTACGGGGAGCGCGCGCTTGGGTCGCGACCGGTCAAATGCTGCACGTCAACGATGCGAAGCAATGATCCGAACGCGGCCCACCCACTAAGCCTCCGCCACAAGCCCGAACGCCACCAGCCGCTGGATCACCTCTTGCGGCTTTGGGGCCCCTGCCGCCGCCATGTCGCCAAGCCCGAACGGCTCGCCGGACAGCGCCCGCTCAAGCGCCGCCTGATCCAGCGGACCAAAGCGGATATCGCCCCCCGCCGCGATCAGCACGAGCGCCTCGCCTTCCTGCGCCAGCCGCCAGGCCGCAAACGGTCGAACGGCAAATCGGTCAGTGTCCGCGATCGGCGTCGCCGCGCGAACGACCGCGCCGCGCGTATCCGGCGCCCGGGACCGTATGAACCCATCCTGGAACAGATCCATCGCCGGATCGAGCTTGACCCGCTCCATCACCCGCTGAACCATCACGGAAAACTCAGGCCGCAAGGCGTCCCGATCAAACCCGCGCTGCGCGTAGCCCGGCGGCAAGGCCCGCCGCACCGAAGGCTCCCTGAGCGCCGCTTCAGACACCGCCTCGATCAGCAGATCCGCCCAGGTCTTGACGATCAGCCCCACCGTGATGTGCAGCGACGGCTTGCCCTCACTGGTCGAGGCGTCGTGCAGCATCCCGCGGGGCACATAGGCGCAATCCCCGGCCTTTAGCGCGAACTCATCCTTGAGCGGCCCCGGCTTGTGCTTGTGCCGGTCAAACCGCTCCCCACGATAGGGCAGGTCCACCGGTTCATCATAAAGCCGCCAGAGCTTTTCGCCTTCAACCTGCACCACGAACACATCGTGGCTGTCATAGTGGGTGGAAAAGCCCTGCGCCTCCGGCGGCGAGAGATAGATGTTCGTCTGAATATGGCAGGAAAAGACCTGCTCCAGCGCCCGGCAGAAATCAGACAGCGTCGGATCAAACTGATGCAGTTGCTGGAGAATGATCGTCGACCCGCCCTGATGCTGGCGCGCCACCACGCCGCGATCCACAAGCCCATCGCGGATGTAATCTTCGCGCCGCAAAGGCCGTTGCGCGTTGGCGAGATCGAGTTGCCCAACCCGCAAATCGACGCCTGCGATCATGCGATCCACTGTGTCGATCGACAAAAGCGATGCATATCGACCCGGCTCCCGCCGGTGCACGATCAACGAGCGCTTCTCATAGATCGCGTCGAAAAAGGCTGACGCGCCGTGAGGTGCGATGAGAAACCCTAGGGGATCTCCGCCCCAGGCCGCGCCGCCGGCGCCTGCCTCCCCGCGCGCTGTTGCGGCGCCCAACATCGCCGGAGCCCCTTAGTAGCCGCGGCGTCCATTGCCGGCCGGATCGCTCGGATCACTGTCGCTCAGGCCTGTGCCCCGGCCGTAGCCAGATTGATCGGTCGGGTCGCTGTCCGTGTAGCCCGTGTAGGCGGGCGATGATCCGCCGCCGCGGCCATAGCCCGATTGGTCAGTGGGGTCGCTGTCGGTATAGCCTGTATAGACCTGCGAATATCCCCCGCCGCCGCCGCGCCCGTAGCCAGATTGATCAGTCGGATCGCTGTCCGTGTAGCCCGTGTAGGCGCCGGAAGCCCCGCCCGAGCCACGGCCATAGCCGGACGCATCAGTCGGGTCGCTGTCGGTGTAGCCGGTGTAGGCGCCGGAAGCCCCGCCCGAGCCACGGCCATAGCCGGAAGCGTCGGTCGGGTCGCTGTCGGTGTAGCCGGTGTAGGCGCCGGAAGC
>JBILVS010000126.1:0-7730 GCA_044370335.1 Caulobacterales bacterium | reverse complement strand
GCCTCGGCCAAGCCGCCGTTAGCTGGAAACAAATGTGAGTCGACCTGACGTGTTCGAACAGTGCCCGAGAAGGCGTTCGCGCCAGAGGCCGGCTCGATCGCTGCGCTCCAAGACACCACGCTAATTGACCCATCCGAAGCAGACATGGCAGCTGCTATGCCGCCATTGTCTCGAACCACGGCAACAAGGCTGCAATTGTCATCTGATGTGCAATGCCATACAGACTGAATATCTGCCTGAAGGGGGGGGGCATTCAAAACTCTGATCTGCAGCCTGCCGCTTTGGGTAGGAGTTTCAGCGCACAAATCCATTTCGCGTGGCGAAATACTTTGGGCACTGCCTCCACTGCAACACGCTGCACTTAGAGCCGCACACACGAGAACCCATTTGATCTGCATCTCAGTCGCCTCAATCAATTCTGTCGAGCGGAGTATGCGAAAAGTCTGAAGGCACGCCTGTTTCTCTTGGATTGATAGGTTCGTTCAATACCTCGGGCGGTCTGGGGTCGGGAAGTGCTGGAATTCCATTCATCACCTGTTCCGCGGCTTGAATTCCGTGCTCCACAAAAGGACGATCCGCTGGATCATCGCTGAAGACCCGACCATGTTGCGTGACGGCTGCCGCGAACATCAGGACATCGACTGGAACTCCGCCGCCTCCGCCTGACGGATCAAGGGAAGGCGGCGGACGCCGGAGAGATTGAGGAGGATCATTGCCTTTAGGGTTCAAGCCGGGGCCGACGCTTCATGCGCCACACGTGGGAACTTGTGAAAGCACACTAGGGTCGCTCCGAGCTAAAGTTCCAAAGAGGTAACGGCCGTTCGCAAAATCGCCGTCCCAATCATGCAACGACGACGCGCTCTCCAAGCCGGCCCCTTCGATTGATATACCGTACTCACTAAGCTGCGATCGCGCCGGTATCCAGAAGGACCGCGACCTCAGCGCTTCGACCGGGAGCCCATCTGGATCCACTAGTCCTGCCTCACGTGGAATTAGACAAACCGGTTCAGCGGCGGCGCCGCACGCAAGAGCAAATTCCTCATCCACGCCCGCAGCTTCATAAAGCGCAAGCGCATCTTCCAACTCCTCCGCCTCGACCGGGCTCAGGGCACGACGCGTTCGAAGAACTGTTGCGTTCGAAATTGGGTTCTGGTGACAAGCCACCCAGGCGCCTGTATCGAGGCTTCGCGAAACTGCCCCAACAAAAACGAATTGAGCACAAGCCGAAATGCAACTGAATGGGACGCGAACCGCAATCCTGTTCTGCCTCAACCAAAGTCCCAGGCGGATTGCCGCAGCGTTCTCTCCGCCTGGGCTGTCTATGATCAGAACCCCACTGGGAGGAGGGCCTGAAGAGATCATGTCATCGACAAGCGCGCTGTTAATGCCACCCATATATCTGTAGGTTCCACCACTAGAATACCAATTGCCAATGAGATGGGGGAAAGCGTCTGCCTGATCGGAAGTATAGTGCTCCATCGAAATCGAACCGACTATTCCATGCATTGGGTCGCCTGAAGCCGCGGATTGCCGATCGACGGAAGCATTTGCAGGTCCACCCTGGCCTGTTCCGCTAATCGGAGCCCCCGAGTTCTGGACCTTGGAAGCTCTTTGGCCGAACTCGCTCCCGATGCAAGAAGTGGCGAGAACGAATCCGGCGAATGCTATAAACACACTTCTCAATTTGATATTCGACATCGCTCTCGCTCCAGTATAGATTTCATCCACTATTCGCCAGGATCGATCAGCCGTGTCGGGAAGCCGTTTGTTGCTTCACCAGTCATCGGGTCATAATTGTGGGTGGCAATTAGAAATTGCCTCCAATACGCATTGGCCAGATCAGCAGATGCATCCGCGCCAGCCTCTGATACGCCAACGCCCAGGCGGATAATGGTGTCATTATAAACTTGTGCGAATTGCTCGGCCCCAGGCATTGGCACATCGGGGTCAATGCCGATTCGCCCCGGAAGGAACTGCGCAAGCAAGGCTATTTGATCTCCGGCGGCATTCAGACCGGCTCCGCGACCTTTAAAATGGTTGTACCATGCAGCGTAGAGTAGGGCGAAGTGTAAGTTTTCTTTTGCCCAAGGGGACAAACTGCTCCAGTCGATCGAGGCATTTTCGTTCGTAGGAGCGGGGGGTGGTTCGATACCGTCCCAGACTACATCGATGTCATCCGGCGGCCCTGACGCGCCGCTGTCCCATCCGAAGTCCCAACCAGATTCCCAGTTGCCGGGCGGTGAACCCGGAACAACGATGGGTGGTTCTTTCTTCGTGTAGCCGCCAGATACGAGAGCTAATTCGGATTCATTTATCTGACGCATTTTCTTTCTCCATGGTGTCCGCGATCTCACCGAGTTTGCTCGCCATGCGGACAAAGAAATGGACGAGCGGGATCAAATCTTGTCGGCCTTGAGCCTCGTTCAGGGCCGCGACGAAAGTGTGAGCATTCAGGTACAAAAGGGCCCCCAGCGGCAGCGGCTCGATAAGCGCATCTTCGGCGATCAGCACTGCGGAGAAAGCGGCTCGAGCCAACCGACCATTGCCATCCAGCAGGGGGTGAATGCTCAAAATGTTCGCCAAAACAAAAACTGCGCGTTCAAGCGGGTGCATAATGGAAGGCCCGATCGCACACAGTTGGCGGAGGTGTTTCTCGACCTCGGCGGGCTCACAGAACTGGCGCTCCAGTTGGGTGCTCCTTGAGCGGATAAATTGCGGCTCGGCACGCCAACACAGTTCGGTGCTGCTCTGAAGCCGTCCGGCGCATGCAAGGAGCAGAGTTGGCGAAAAGGTCGAATTCTGAAGGTCCTGTCCCAATTGCTTTGCGGCCGCGCGCCCGCAGGGCCGTTCGAGCATGCGCTTGAGCGGTGGCCAATGGGGTATCTGTGCCCCACGGTCGATCAAACCCGAGATCCGCCGGTCAAGGATAGCAGAAGCTAAGCCGGCATCAGTCTTGATCGAGATTGGAGCCTTCTCATCCCATCTCTGCAGGTGAGATAAAGCGTGGTCGAGGGCGCGTGTTGATTCGCAGCTGAGGGAATTGGGCCGCACGATTGGTTGGACAGGGATGACAAGGCGGTCGCCAACAGGTTTCCGTTCAGGCGGCCATCGGACGATCGTTGCCATCATAGCCTCCCCCGCATCGCGAGAACCGGCTCAAGCAGCCATTCCAAAAAGCTGCGTTCTTCAAGGACGATATCGGCTGTCAGCGCCATGCCGGATTGGATGGCGTGCTCGTGGCCGAAGGCGCGGACCGCTTGGGCGTCCAGCGTCACAAGCACCCGGTAAACCGGCTCTTCCAGCGGGATCGCCGCGGCGACTTCATTTGGCGCCAGGACTGATCCGGAAACGGAATGAACGATCCCGTGCGACGGCCCGAAGCGCTGATAGGGGAAAGCGTCGTACAGAAGACGCACCGACTGGCCTTGCTCAATGAAGCCGATGGCTCGAGACGGCACATAGATCTCCGCCACCAACGGCTGATCGCCGGGCGAGATTGTCATGATCGGGCGCTGGGGATCGACCGATTGGCCGGCGGTGACCTGCAATCCGGAGACCTGCCCCGAGACCGATGCGCGGAGTTCATAGCCCCGCGCAGCTTCGGCCTGCGCCCGTCTTTGCTCTAGGGACGCAAGTTGCGCCTCCAGCGCGGCTTGCCCTTCTTCAGAGGAGAAGGCTTGCTGCGACAAGCGGGCGTTTGTCTCGGCCAGCCGCGCATCGAGGCTCGCGACCTGAGCTTGCGCATCCACGATCGCTTGCTCCGTCGCCAAGACTGCTTCCCGGCGTCGGCGCACCTCTTCCGCGGCGATCAAACCGCGACCAATGAGGGTTTCTGCTGCCGCTAATCGGTCCTGCGCCAATGCCCTGCGTTCGGTCAACGTGACGATCGACTGGGCAGCTGCGGCCCTTTCCGCCCGCACCGAACCCTGGTTGGCGATAAGAGCGGTTCGCTCAAAGGCTCCGCCCTGGCCAAGGGCTTCAAGCCGCGCCCGAAGGCTTGCTTCCTCTTGAGCCAAGGCCTCAAGAACGGCTTCATCGGCCAAGCCTCCTCCTTCAAGAGCTTGGCCTGTCGAGATCCAAGCAAGCGTCTGCCCTTCACCAACCCAATCCCCATCGGCGACCGACAGGGTCCGGACAGTGCCCCCGCGCGAGGCCATGACCCGCACTTCGCCGCGCTCGGGCCGAAGGATGCCGCGGGCGCTTTCTTTGCGGGCGTAAGAAGCTGTCGCCAGAAAGGCTGCTGAAGCCAACACCAACACGAGCATAAAGATCGCGACCCAGGACCACGCCACAGGTAGTAACGCGACAGGTGCGCCAAACTGCGTTTCGGTTTCTCGGCGCAGCGCTTGCGGCCGGAACAAGGGCTCCCCCTCGGGCTCCCCCGTTTGACTTGCGCCCGCGGCGTATCCGCCGACCGCGACAGCCTCGACTCTATGGCTTGTCTTCACTCGCGTTGTCCCGTCCACCCAAGACAACGGGATCATTTGTCCACGTTATGGTCAACTCGGGGGCGAGAGACCGAATAAAAACCAACCGAGTCGGTTTTATTTGTCGGCGCACGTGGGAGCACACAAACAATCGCACAAGGCCGCAACTGAGGCGCGAAAAATTTGAAATCTCATCCAAGATGCAGAGACTTTTCGCCGCAGGAGGGAAGCGGATTGGTTGCTATGTGGGGAAGCAGACCCGTCTCTTGGCGACAGGCGGAGCAAGTCCGCGCGCAGCACAAAGTCTTTGGCCGAGGCTTCATGCGGCGCGTTGCCGTCCGCGGCTATGGCCTGGCTCTGGTTTCGCCTTTAGGGCGGGCGCGCTCGCGGCTTCAAATTTGGTTGCTGTTTACTATCACCGCCCTGAGCAAGGCGCTGAAATCGTCGGTGGTCCCTGATCCCAGGTGCTGCGCGAGGAATGCGCGCAGAGGTCGCCCTATCGGCTGAGGCCAAGCTTTATATAGCGGGGGGCGCAATAAGCACTGCTGCTGCGCCCTCACCCCCGCCCCGCCGCATCCACCACGCGCCGGAGCATGGCCTCCACATCGCGGCTTGCGGCGGCTTTGAGCATCGGCGGCAGGTCGCGCACCGGAAGTCGCTCGCAGATCAATTGAGCCAGGGCGGCGACGAGTTCTTGGGTTAAAGCGAAGTCCCTCCCCGTGGCTTTCCGATGCGCCGCGAGGGACGCCTCAAGGCGGTTGAGCCGATCTTCGACATCGAGGTCCGCCCGCCTGGCGCCCCGGGCCAGAGCGCGAAACGCCGCCTGGCTGACGCTTAAGCCCTCTTTGGCCGCTTCGCGCTTGATGGCGGCGAGCACTGGCCCTTTCGGCAGGGTGATCGTCATTCTGGCGCTGACGGATTTCGCAGCGCCTTTGGCGTTGGCGGATTTGGCGCCGCCGCCTCTCTGGCTTTGGAGCTTCTTGGGCCGGCCGTGGCTGATACTTTGAGGACGGGCTTCCTGCTGGTTCCCCGCTGAGGCCGCATCCTCGGATGCCGCCCTGCGCCCTGAGCGCGGGGCGACAGTCGCGATTTCATCCGATTGCGGTAGACCAGCACAGACGCCATCACCCTCCTCGTCCCGCCGAACGCGGACGCAAGGCAGCTGCGGCTCCTCGGCTTCGATGTCTCCAAACAAGTCCGGCTGTGGGGGCGATCGGCTCATACGCTTTCTTCCCCACCATGGCTCGGACGGAAGGCGGAGGGCGGCCGGCGGAGGCGGGGCTCACAGGCGCGCATCTTAAGGGCAGCGACCGCCGGGAGGCCGTCCGAAGGCGCGCCTTCCAGGGCTAGCCGCTTTCGGACGGCAAACCGGCGGCCACTTTGCCTGAAAGCGGCGGGTAAGCCCCCGCCGACGGCGGTTGTCCGACGCCGGATCAACGCCGCACTCACAGCTCCAACCCCAGACCACGATCGAGGCCACGATCGAGGCCACGATCGAGGCCTCGATCCAGAACCTGGATCAGGCCCTTGGACGGATCCATCGCGATGGCCTGGCCGATCGCGATCTGAGGGATCTTGCTCACCTCCCCATAGACAAGGCCAGCCCCTCGCTCGGCGACAACAAAGAGGCCTGATTGGGTGCGCACCGTCCCGAGATAATGGCCCTCCCGCTCAAACAGCGCCTCGGTCTGGAAGGCGTCGTCGCGGCCAAGCTGTTCTTCGATCGAAAGCCGGATGTCGACCTCTCGCAGCGTCGTCCAACCGCCTGCGGTGAGTTCGGTCCCGTGCTCGGTCTCGGCCGCCAAGCCCACCTCTCTGAGGAACGCGGCGCGCCTTTCGATGATGCTTTCAGTTTTGGCGTCAAATAGGGGCGGGCTGCGGTCCTCGGCGCGATCGCCGGCGCGCCAGTCCAACAGCACGTCGATTGGGGTCAGGCGCTCCGCTTCGATGTCCCGAGAGGGATCCCCCAAGGGATAGACCCCCACGCCTCGCTCTCCGGCCTCAGCGATGACAAACGATCCCTTCGCGATGCCCCGCACAGCGCCCAACAACAGCCGCTCCACCCCATCCCGGTCTTCAATGACCAAGCCCGCTTGACTGGCCTCGACCACGCGCCCCGCCACCAAGCCCTCCCGGACGAGCTCGACGGGGGCGTGGGTCTTGGCCATCCGGGCATGCAGGGTCCGCAGCACGTCCTGCTCGCGGGACAGGCTTTCAAGGCTTTGCGCAAAGCCCTCGGAGAGCCGCCAGTCCCGGCCCTCTTTCTCAGCAAGGCCCAAGCCTTGGAGATGCTGCAGGCGCCCCCGCAAAAGGGCCCCATCAGTGTGGCGGTCATCGATGAGGTCGGGGGGAACGAGGCAATCGGGACGCAGGCTTTTCTCCAGATGCCGATCAAGGCCCGTGACGCGGTCGGCCGTCACCTCTTTCCGGAGACGCTCTTCGGCCTGGTCGCGGGACACATCGCCCAATTCCTGGGTGGCCCGGTCTTCGGCGCGACTGCGAAAGCCGCGCGCCATATACTCTTTCGGGATGATCAGGGCGCGGCCGTCCTCGCGGGCGCCTCGTACCAGGACATGGGCGTGGGGCTGATCGGTGTCGAAGTGATTGACCGCGATCCAGTCAAGCCCCGGCTCCCGCAGATCGGAGGCCACGTCCCCCATCAGGTCGCGGACATAGCCCCTCAAGTCCTCCAGCTTGTCGCCGTGCTCGGGACTGATGATGAACCGGAAATGATGCCGATCGTCGGCCCAATCGCGGACATGAGCCTTGGCGTCGAGGCCCTCGGCCTCCCGATCATAGAACTCGCCCCGCTCCGGCCCGTCCCGGCCCTCTCGCCCAAGATAGACGACGTGAGCGCGAAGCGCGCCGCCGCCTCCGCCGCCGCCAAAACCCCGCGCGCCATGCTTGGCGACATGGGCTTTCACGATGACCCGCTGGCGGGTGTTGAGGCGAAGCTCCGGCTTTGGCGCCTTCGCTGACGCTGCCCCGAAACTCGCGTTCCGGGAGAACCCGCCGGACCGGGCTAGGCCCTGCAGAAGTCGGCTGCGCACCGAGCCGCTGTCCCGGAAGGCGCCCTTGCCTGAGAGCCGCCCCCGGAGGCCGTCGGCGTCGCCATCGCCGTTTGCGTTGGCCTCCGCGAGCATGCGGCCGAAGATCCCGTTCCTTGCCATACAAACCAGCCTTTAAGCTGTAACATGCGTGATCGACCGACATGATGCAGATCGATGCAGCAGAGACGCAAGGTGAGACCCCTAAAAAGCGTGATACAGATGGACTTTAGCGGCCTTTAGGGCTGCTCTTTAC
>JBILVS010000116.1:0-8595 GCA_044370335.1 Caulobacterales bacterium | reverse complement strand
GCTCAACGCATCCCCAATGTCGGGATCGGAGGAGCCAAACACTGCGACCGGCGTTCCCGATGGCGAGTTTTCCAACACCGGCGAAAGAGAAAGAAGCTGTGGTGGCGCCGGGCTTTCGTTGAGATCATTGACTTCGACCGTCACCGTCGTCAGCGAGGTCAGCCCGCCTGCGTCAGTCGTCCGGACACTGATCGTGTGGCTTGAGCCGGCCTCAAAGTCAATCAGCGCAGGATCGGCGACACGGACCACGCCGGTCGTTGCATCAATTGTAAATCGCCCGCCAGCATCATTGTCGAGCGTGTAGGTGAGCCGATCTCCCGCATCCGGATCAATCGCGCGAACCTGCCCCACCGCTTGGCGGACGACGGTGCGCTCCGGCACATCCCCGCCCCAGGAGAAGGCCACCTCCGACGGCGCCTCGTTGACATTCGTCACCGTGATCCGCACGCGCGCCGTGGTTTCAAGACCGTCCGCATCCCTCGCCGACACGGTCAAATCGTGGAACGGTGTGGTCTCAAAATCGAGCGCTGCGCCCGTCGCCACACGGATTTCACCCGAAGCCGGATCAACGACGAACAATCCGCCCGCATCGTCCAAAAGGCTGTAGCTCAACGTATCATTGACATCAGGATCGCGCGCTGCGACCCGCGCCACAAGGGTTCCTTCCGTCGCCATTTCGGCGACAGCGCCGCCCGACATGACCCGCAAATCGAACGGCGCTTCATTCGCCGCCGTCACCGCGATAGAGAAGGTCTGCGATACCGACCCGCCGGCCTGATCGTCCGCCCTTACGGTGATGGAATAGGCCTGTGTCGTATCCGCGTCGATGCGGCTGCCGTCCGCCACGCGGATCGCGCCGGTCTGGGAGTCGATGCTGAAGCGCCCGTCCGCGTCATCGGTCAGGCTGTAGGTTAGACGATCGCCGCGATCGGGATCGAACGCTTGCGCGACCCCAACAAACTCCCCGCGCGTCGAGCCCTCCGCGACAGAGCCGCCGCTGGCGATAACGAGGTCTTCTGGCGCTTCCTGGAGGTTAAGGACCGTGATCGTCGCAAGCGTATCCCGCTGCAATCCGCCAGCGTCGGTGGCGCGGACGACGATCCGATGGCTGGACGCCGTCTCATAATCGAGATCCGCCCCTTCAGCGACCGTGACCACGCCCGTTTGCTCATCAATCTCGAAGCGTCCGCCTGCATTGTCGGCCAAGCTGAACGTGATCACATCGTCCGCATCAGGATCAGTCGCGCTGAACTGAGCCACCTCTGTGCCTGCCGCTGCGTTTTCCTGTACTACGCCTCCCGACGTCATCGTCGGGGACGACGGCGCCTCGTTCACGTTCGACAGATCCAGGATGAACTGCGCCTCGCGCCGATTGCCCGCAGCGTCGATGACCCGCACGGTGACCGCGTGTGACGTCTGCGCCTCAAAGTCGAGGACAGCCCCAGCCGCCACGCGCACCAATCCGGAACTCGGATCGATCTCGAACCGCCCGCCCGCGTCATCGACAAGACTATAGGTGAGCTGATCGCGTAGATCGGGGTCCACAGCCCGGATCAGAGCCGCGCCGACACCGGCGGGGCTATTCTCCGCGATGGCTCGCTCCCAGGCCATTTCAAGCGCGATCGGCGCCTCATTGACGTCGCCCACCGCCACCGCGATGGTGACTTGTTGGATCACTCTTCCTGCCTGCGCTTCCACGACCAGCGTAAACGTGCGCGCGGCTTCATAATCGAGAACGCCTGTGACGGTGATTTCCCCCGTCGTCCCATCAATCTGGAATCGCCCGCCGGCATCATCGACAAGCCGCAGGGCGACCCCGGCTACGGCTTCGGGTGCGGCTCGAAGCACCGACCCAAGCGAGGTCCCCGTTGCGCTGTTTTCATCAACCCGGAACAGCAAAGCTTCGGCGACAATCGGACCGAGGGGCGGCGCCGGCTCCGACGGCGCGCCCGAAGACGAAGAACTCGAGGACGGTGGAGGCGGCGGCGGCGGCATGGTTTGCGCCAACTGCGCCATGCTCGCGGCGGCGGCGGCTTGATCCGCTTCAATTTCTTCTCGGAGAGCCTCGGCCTCAAGGATTTCCGTCGATTGAAGCCCCGTCCCTTCGCCGTCACCGCTGGGAGGCGCTTCCTCATCCACCGAGGTCATCGACAGACGGGCCCCAGGACCCACCTCCCGAACTTCGCCCATCATGCCGAGCAATTCCCGCGCACTCACCGCCCGATCCAAGAAATTGATCGTCGGGGCGTCGCCGCTGAGCGCCTGGAGGCCCACGCCAGGCAGCACGATCCGGCTCCCGTCCGGGAAAATTAGGATCATGTCGATATCAACGATTTCCACGCGGAAATCGGAAGATTCGACGTCCAGCGCGACCTGATTATCAGCGCCGACCTCAACTACAATCAGAGGCGGGGGAGCATTAGGGTCAATTTGGGACATAATTAATACCTCGGCCGAATGCGTAAAATATTAGACCAAGGTCAAAGCTTGGTAAAAATATACAATATAGATTTTGTTTACATTGTTAATTACGGATTTTTACCAGAAATAAAGGATAGAGCCATCAGGTGGGGCCGCGATGAAAAGGCTCCGTCCTCCGCGGACAGACGCTCGCAAGCCGCCCGCACCGCCGCGTCGCTGGGCGAACTTGACGAGCGCTGTGGCCATTTGGCCGCTCGCGATCCTCTTGGGTGGCGAGGCCTCCGCCACGCCTGAAGCCATCGCGAGGGAAACCGCAGCGCCGCCCCCCCCCGGCGCCCCCCAAACAGACGGGCTCCAGATCCGCGGTCGCATCGGCGCCCCTTTGCAAAGCCCTGGGCCGATCCCTGAAAACCCGCTCCCCAATCTCGACGTCTTGAATGGCCCCGCCGCTGAGCCGATTGGCGCGATGTCCACGATATGGCGCAACGAGCGGGCCCCTGCCGCGCGCGCATGGCCGCCGGTTCGATCCTTGCCCACAGAAGTCGCCGCAGGCCCGCAGGGCGAAGCTCGGTCCTTGCCCCTTTGGTCCCGCCGTCATCCGCCGCTGGAGCCCCCAAGCGCTGAAGATCTTGCAGCCGCCGAAGTCGCCGCCGTCCAAGGACCGGGGCGGAGAAGCGACCGCAGCTGGCCAAGGATTGCTGCGCCCGTCTTTGAGAGCAGCCCGCTTCAGATCGCTCATGAAACCCCCTTGGTCGCCATCGACCCGCTGGCCATCAACCCGCTGGAGGGAGAGCCGCTGGAGGGAGACCGACAAGCGCCCGAAGGTCCCGCGGCGGAGCGAGCCCCCGAGCCGACGACCCTCATGACCGCGAGCGCGCTTGCCGCAGCCTCCGAGACCGAACCGGAGGTCATCGAGATCATCTTGACCGCGCCGTCGCCGGCCCCTGAGGCGGCTGCGACGCCTGCCCGTCGCCCCCGCGCCTTCCCCGCGATCACCCCCCCCGAGCCGGATCGCACAGCTTTCGCTCCGGTGCCGCGGCCCGACGGCTCCTTGGCCGAGACGCTCGCCTCCGCCGTTCAGGACGCCCTGCAGCAGAACCCCGAAATCCAGATCGCCCAAGCACAGTGGGAAGACGCCCGCTTCGGCGTTCAGGAATCCCGCTCCGCCCTTCTGCCGTCTGTGGATGTCTCCGCCGCCCGCGGCCATGAGCGAACCGCGCCTGAAGCCGGGGATCAAAGCGACCATTCCCGGTCGGAAATGTCCCTCTCGGTTCGCCAGAACGTCTATGATTTTGGGGCGACCCGCGGCGCGGTCCGCAGCGCCGACCGCGTCGCCGCCAGCGCCGAATGGGCCTACCGCGCCCGGGTCGACACTGTGGCCCTTGAGATCGCCGAAGCGTTCCTGCAAGTCCTTGAACAGGACTCAATCGTCACGCTGGCCGAGCAGAACCTGGCCGCCCACGAACGCATTCTCCAGACCGTGCGAACCCAGCAAGAGTTCGGCCTCGTCACCGGCGCCGACGTCAGCCGGGTCGATGCGCGGCTCAATGCGGCCCGCGCCGACCTACTGGATCAGCGCTCGGCGTTGGAGCAGGCGCGGGAAAACTACCGGCGGCTTCTCAACCGTGAGCCTGGCCCCCTGGCCGAGCCCGCCCGCGTCGAAGGCCTGATCCCCCCCACAGCCGACGAAGCCGTGGCGATGCTCGACGAACGCAACCCGCAGGTGCTGCAGGCTCGCCTGCTCCTTGACTCTTTGGATGAGCAGCGCGGCGCTGCCCGCGCCGGATACCTGCCCCGCTTTGATCTCGAACTGAGCGCATCCTCCCGTGACAACGCCGGCGGCGAAGTTGGCCGCAACGAAGAGAGCCGCGCCATGATCAATATGCGCATGCCCTTGTTCGACGGCGGCGCCCGGGAAGCCGCCATCGGACGCATCAGCGCCCGCATTCGCCAAGCCGAGTTTGAGGTCGAGCGCGCCGAGCGCGACGCCGAGCAGGCGGTCCGCAACGACTACTCCGCACTGTCTTCGGCTTGGGAAAAAGTCGACGCGATTGAAGATGAGGTCGCCGCCGCCGAGCGCTTGGTGGAGCTGTACGACGAGCAATTCCGCCAGGGCGCCCGCAGCGTCTTCGACCTGCTCGACGGTCAAAGCACGCTATACCAGGCGCAGGTGCGCCGGGAATCGAACCGCACCGAAATGCGGATCAGCGGCTACCGCGTCCTGCGAACTTTGGGATCGCTGTTCGACACCATCACTATGCCGCCCGCGGAGATCCCTCAGCTGAACCGGCCGACGCCTCGGCCGCGCCCCACCAGCGACGCCGCGCACGCCGCGGCCCATGATCATCCGACCGAAACGGACGCGGCCTCGATGCCGCCGCCGCCGGAGGCCTGGGCTGAGGACGACACGATCATCCTGCTTCCCGATCCCGACGAGCCGATCCCCTCCGGCCGCCGCAGCGCCGCCGACTAAGCCTTGCGTAAAACTGACGCCTGCGTCAGGTTTCCTGCCCGGAGGAAAGCATGACCCTTGCCGCTCTGCGCACCCCAGAGGATCGCTTCGCCCATCTCCCGGGCTGGTCCTATGCCCCGCACTATGTCGATGACCTTCCCGGCTATGTCGGCTTGCGCATGGCCTACTACGACGAAGGCCCCGCCGACGCACCGCAGACCTTCCTTTGCCTGCACGGCGAGCCCAGCTGGTCCTACCTCTACCGGAAGATGATTCCGGTGTTTTTGGCCTCGGGCGCGCGGGTTGTGGCCTTTGATCATTTCGGGTTCGGCCGGTCCGACAAACCGATCGACGAAGCAGTCTATACTTGGGGCTTTCATCGCGAGGCCATGTTGGCCTTTATCGCGCGGCTGAACCTCCAGAATCTGACCTTAGTGGTGCAGGACTGGGGCGGCCTCCTGGGCCTCACGATCCCTGTCGCCATGCCAGAACGCATCAAGCGTCTGCTGATCATGAACACCGCTTTCGCGACGGGCGCGAGCCCAAGCCCCGGCTTCATGGCCTGGAAGGAATATGCCGCGAACACCCCGGATCTGCCGGTCGGCGCCCTGATTGCTCGCAGCACACCCCATATGACCGCCGCTGAAATCGCCGCCTATGACGCCCCGTTCCCCAACGCCCACTATAAGGCAGGGGCCAGACGCTTCCCGCAGCTGGTTCCCCTCACTGACGCCCCTGCAAGCGCCGACGCGCGAACCACCTCTAAAGACGCCGTAACCTGGTGGAGCGCCTTTGAGGGCCCAAGCTTTATGGCCGTGGGCGACGCCGATCCGGTGCTGGGGCCGGCCGTGATGGAAGCCGTTCGCGCGCGAATCCAAGGCTGCCCGGAGCCGTTGATGATCAAAGGCGGTGGCCACTTTGTGCAGGAGTGGGGCGAAGAGATCGCCAAAGCCGCGCTGCTGCGCTTTGGAGACGTCTGAGCATGCAAGGTAAAGGCCTTGACCGTGCGGACGAATTGGCCATGGCCCTCGCGGCCTTGGACGAGGCCGCAGGCGCAGACGCCGCCTTGGTCTCCTTCACCGTCGACGCCTCCGGCGCGCCTAAGCCGTCGGCCAAACTGCAAGCGACGGCCAAAGTGAGCCGCGCGACCCGGACGCTTATCTTCCTGGCGGCGGAGGTCTCTGAACCAGGCGCCCCCCCGACCATGGCGCTGAGCGCCGTCTATCGCCGGTCGGAGCACCCCGCGGCCTAAGAGGCCAAAGCTCGCGCCTGCGCCAAAAAGGCCGTCGCCCCTTGCGTGCCGAGATCGGTGCGCCACCTTCGGATCACCCCTTCCCTATCGATGGCCAAGAACGACGGGAACCACGCGATCCGGTAAATGTCCCGGGCAAACGCCCGTCCTTCGTCGAAAGCGACGGGATAGGAATAGCCGGTCTCCTGGAAATAGCGCGGCACGCTACCCCAGCGGCCGAAACGCCCCCGGGTGTGGATGCCCAGAAACGCCAGCCCAGGCGTTTGCGAAGCCCCCCGCGCCAGCGCGTTCACATTCGCCCCGTCAGCGATGCAGTCCGGGCACCACAAACCCCAGAAATAGAGAATCAGAACACGCCCGCGGTAGTCGCTTAGACGATGCCGCTCGCCATTCAAGCTTAGAAAATCGAAGTCTGGAGCCGGCTGATTGAGCAGCGCGTAGCTCTGCGGTCGCGGGTCCCCCGGCGCTCCTGGCGGAACGGCCTGTCCCGCCGCCGGTCGCACAGGAAGCGCTCCGACGGCCGTTGCCGCTGCCAAACCCATGCCCACATGTCGCCGCGTCAATCCGCTCATGCCAACCCTCCACGCCGCCTGATCTAGGTCACAATCCGCCGCCAATCATTAAGCCTGCCTTGATCGTGCCTCTTGCAATGAGCATGTCATCTTGCGATGACGACCCTGATCACCGACGACCGGGCCAGCGCGCTGGCGCAGTTTCGCGCTGTCCGAGCCCGCACGGAAGCCTTGGCGCGTCCCCTCCACCCTGAGGACTTGACCATTCAGTCGATGCCCGATGCCAGTCCAGGCAAATGGCATCTCGCCCATACCACCTGGTTTTTCGAGACCTTTGTCCTAACCGCGGCGTCTCTACCCTGGACATCGCCAGATTCCGCTTATGCGGCGCTGTTCAACTCTTACTATCACTCCATTGGCCCTCAATGGGCGCGCGCTTCCCGCGGGGCCCTTTCGCGCCCCACTGTTGAGCAGGTTTGGGCCTGGCGAGAGGCAGTGGATGCGGGCATGGGTCGGCTGATTGAGACCCTTCGGGAGGTAGAGTGGCGGCGCCTGGCCCCCTTCATCGAGGTCGGCCTCAATCACGAGGAACAGCATCAAGAACTATTCTGCACTGACCTCCGTCACGCCTTTGCCCTGAACCCCCAACGCCCCGCTGCCTACCCCGGCCGCCCGACGAGGGCCGCCGCTGCGCCTCCGCCGATGCGTTTTCTTGAGGGCCGCGAAGGCGTCGTAGAGATCGGCGCCGACGGCAGCCGCTTCGGCTTCGACAACGAGGGCCCCCGTCACAAAGTCTTGCTCGCCCCCCACGCGATCGCCGATCGGCTGGTGACCAATGCGGAGTATCAGGCGTTCATCGAGGATGGCGGCTACCAAAGCCCGCTTCTGTGGCTCAGCGACGGTTGGGATAAAGTGCAGACTGAGGGCTGGGCTCACCCGCTCTATTGGCGCAAGGACGGGGCGGATTGGACCGAACTGACCCTGCATGGCCCCGAATCCCTCGACCTTGCCGCCCCCGTGAACGGCGTTTCAGCCTTTGAGGCCCTGGCGTTCGCAACCTGGGCGAAGGCGCGATTACCGACAGAAGCAGAATGGGAAGCCTTTCAAGGCGCCGAAGACGAGGCGGACGCCACAGGCCTGCAAACCCGCGGCCGTCTTCACCCGATGCCCGCCAGCAGGCCAGAAGGTGTCCGCCAGCGCTTTGGGGAGGCCTGGCAGTGGACCCAGAGCGCCTACAGCCCGTACCCGGGTTTCCGTCCAAGCCAAGGGGCGTTGGGCGAGTACAATGGGAAATTCATGGTCAATCAACTCGTCCTGCGGGGGGGATCTTGCGCCACCCCGCCGGGGCACAGCCGGCTGACTTATCGCAACTTCTTTCCCGCCCACGCCCGTTGGCAATTTGCCGGCCTGCGCCTCGCACAGGACCTTTGATCGACGCGCAATCGACTGTGGCCCAGGCCGGTAGCCGACCGCTTGTCGCACCGCCGCCGGGGGCTCTTGCCATATGCGCAGCGATCCCTTAGACGCCGTGGCCTGCGCGGGCGTAGTTCAGAGGTAGAACGTCAGCTTCCCAAGCTGAATGTCGCGAGTTCGATTCTCGCCGCCCGCTCCAAAAAGGCCAACGCTGCCAAGGACTTTCGAGACACCCCCAAGCTGAATGTGAAGCCAAAACCCGAATTGGGGTGGAATTGGGGCACATCGCGGAGCGGCTGCGGATGCTGGCGGATGTCGGAAGATAGCGGCGGAGGGCCGGGCGTGCCCCAAATCGCCGCCCCAGGCCCGCGATTGGCGCCCACGCGCACGCGCTTATCCCGCGGGCACAACGCTCCGTTGTTTGGCGGCTAGGATCATCCACGGACGCGGGGCTACCTTTTGCGAACCGCCAAACCAAATCGCTCTCCATCACTCAGTCGATCGCTGTGTTGGTGAGGGTCGCTCTTGGCGCGCCAAATGTAATG
>JBILVS010000003.1:0-65806 GCA_044370335.1 Caulobacterales bacterium | reverse complement strand
CTGCCGGACCTTGCGGCGCGCTTAAGCCGACCGGATTGGCCCGCGTCCTGAACCGTCACATCGCCTGAATGCAGTCCCGCAGCGTTTCGGCCAGGAGCCGGGCCTCGGCGATGCGCGGGCTGCCCTCACGCCAGGCCATCCCAAGAGTCCGCCCCATCACCGGTTCATTGAAGGCCTGGAGCACCACGGGCGACGCGCCGGCCACCCCGCCCTGCACCGCCAGCCGCGGGGCCAGCGTGACGCCCAGGCCGCCGCCCACCAGCTGCATCACGGTATGCAGGCTCGCGGCGGCGAAATCCGGCTTGGCCTGGCCCGGAACGCCGGGGCGGCAAAGGCTCAAGGCGTGGTCGCGGAGGCAGTGGCCGTCCTCCAGCAGCAGCAGCTCTTCGGTAGGAATATTGTCCGGCGTCAAGTCATTCCGTCCGCAAAGCGGATGTCCAGGAGGGAGCGCCAAGAGAAACTCATCGTCAGCGAAAGGCATGGTTTCGACGCCGGCAGCCTCGTAAGGGAGCGCAATGACCGCGGCATCCAGCGTGCGGGCGCGCAATCCCTCCACCAGGCGGGGGGTCAAATCTTCTCGCAGGTGCAACTTAAGACCGGGAAAGCGCTGCCGAAGCAACGGCAACGCCCGCGGCAACAAGAACGGTGCAATCGTGGGAATGGCGCCCAAGCGGAACGGCCCCGCCAGGGGGGCAGAGGCGCCACGGACCGACCGAGCGAGTTCCTCCACTTCAGTCAGGATGTGCATTGCACGGGCGACGGTTTCCTCTCCCGCGGAGGTGAGCGTGATCCCGGCGCGGCCGCGCTCCACAAGGCGGACCCCAAGCGTGGCTTCGAGTTCCTTGATCCCGGCGGACAGCGTGGGCTGCGTGACGCCGACGGCTTCAGCGGCCTTGATGAAGCCCCCATGGGCGGCGAGCGCAGCCAGAAACTGGAGCTGGCGCAGGGTGGGGAGGCTGGAGGCGGGTAGCGCGGTCATTATAGACATAATCTATTGTATGAGGCGAAAATATCAATTGCCTGGATCGGCACAAGGGGCCCCTCTCTCCGGTCACCCGCCTGCTGCATTGCATAATGAGACCATTGTGCTCGGCATCGGCCAAACCCTCCCCGCCTTCGAAGTGACGGGCGTGAAGCCCGGCTCCATGAACCACGAAGAGAACGGCGTGAGCGCGTTCGAGACGCTCACGGAAAGTCTTTCGAGGTGACGTGGAAGGTCATCTACTTCCACCCGACTGATTTCACCTTTGTGTGCCTGACCGAAATCACGGAGTTCGCGCACCTGACGAAGGAATTCAAAGAGCGCGATGCGGTTGGTGTTGGCGGTTCTTCCAACAATGATTTCCTAAAGTTCGTTTGGCGTCGCGACCACAAGGACCTCGCCAAGCTGCCGCACTGACAGTTCGCCGACACCAACGGCTCGCTGATCGACGACCTGGGCATGCGCAGCGACGAAGGCGTCGCGGCGCAGGCGACCTTCATCGTCGACCCGGACAACACGATCCAACACGTCGATGGTACGAACCTAAACGGCGGCTGGAACCTCGCGGACACCTAGCGGTTTCTCGATGCGCTGCAGACCGGCGCGCTCTGCCCGTGCAACCGCGCGGTCGGCGGCGAGACGCTGAAAGCGGCGTAAGGCCCTCTTTTCATTCAACCTCACGCCTCCGCGGGTCGGCTGGCGGGGGAGTATTGGACCCTGTTCTATGGCACGCGACACCCTGCGGGACGCGCTTCCCGAGGCCGCCAAGGACACCAAGCTCAATCTCGGGTCTTTGGCCAACGATACGCTCCTGACGGACCAGCAGAAATGGAGGGTGTTGCGCACCTGTGCGCGTGCGCTGGGCGTGGCCCCTGTTCTGGCCGCGTTTGAAGCGGAGGCCCGGACCCGGCTAGACCACGTTGCGACCATACGGGCTCGGCCAAAAGCGTCGCAACGTGGTCAAGGATTAACACTGGGGCGTTTTCCATCGTTTCCGGCCGATTCCAATAGGTCGGAAAACGCCCTAGGGCCGCAGGCGGCAACGGCGGCCCGGACCGCGGCCAGGCTGATGGCGATGAACAACGTCCATGACGGGTCGCTGCACCGGATACATAAGGAGGACTATCGCTCGCTGCGCGCCGGGTCGCGAATGAACGCGATGATGAACCCGGGCGTCGACAAGGTCGATTTCGAGCTGGTCTCGCTCGCGGTTTCGGCGGTGAATGGCTGCGGCATGCGCCTGGACGTGCGGAAGGCGGAGCTGCGCAAGCTCGGGGTCACGGCGCAGCGGGTCCAAGTGGGGCTGCGGATCGCGGCGGTCGTGACGGCGGCGGCGGCGGCGATGTGGGCGGAAGGGGCGCTGGCCGCGGGCTGAGCAAGCCTTCCCTCCCCTTCTTTTCAGACGGTTAGGTCGGCGTTATGCCGCCCAGCCGTTTCTGAATCGGGCCCTCAGGACGCGACGGCGGTCGGCGCCGGAAGGGCCGGGGTCGCCCCCTGCTCGGCGGCGGCCTGAACGCGGCGGCTGGCGAAACGGGTGACGGTGGCGGCCAATTCGGCCCGGCTCACCGGTTTGCGGAGGTGCATAACCGCGCCCAGCGACAGCGACCGGGTGGCGTCGTCTTCAATCGAGTGAACGATGACCGGAATGGCGCGGGTGTCTTCCGCGCTCTTGAGCGTCTGGAGCAGATTCCAGCCCGAACCGTCCGGCAGGCCGACGTCGAGGACGATGGCGACGGGATTGAGGCCGCGGGCATGGCGCAAACCCTCCGCGATCGAGGCGGCGCCTCGGACATCATAACCCAAACGGCTCAGAGCACGGCGGACGAGGTCGCGGACTTCGACGGAGTCGTCGACCACCAGGACGATGGGACCGCCGCGCAAGGTCAGCTCCCGGTCGTCGGTGATCGGGGTCTCGTACACCAGCGGCAAGCTAAGGGTGAAGGTGGAGCCCTTCCCCGCTTCGCTTTCGACGCGGACATCGCCGCCCAGAAGCTGCGCCAGCTTGCGGGTGATGGCGAGGCCGAGGCCCGTGCCGCCGAAGGCGCGACTGGTTGAGGCGTCGGCCTGGACGAACGGTTGGAACAAGCGGACCAACTGGTCAGGCGTCATGCCAATGCCGGTGTCGGACACCTGAATGTCGACCGTGTCGGCGGTGTCTGGCCGGGAGGCGGCAACCACACGCACTTCGCCTTGTTTGGTGAATTTGGCGGCGTTGGAGAGCAGATTGAGCAAGCACTGCTTGAACTTCTGCAGGTCGGTGAAGGCCCGCGTCAGGGACGGATCGACGGTGAGATTGACAACGTTGCCGTTCAGCTGGGCGGCCGGGACCACAGTTTCGACCGCTTCGGCGACCACGGTCTTGAGGCAGAACTCCTCCGGGCTCACTTCCATCCGGCCGGCTTCGATCTTGGAGAGATCCAAGACCTCATTGATGAGGCTCAGGAGGTGGCGGGCGGCGGTGCGGATGCGGGCGAGGTCCTTGCGCTGCGGCTCAAGGCCTGCGTCTTCGAGGTCCTCGTCCAGGATTTCGGCGTAGCCGATAATCGCGTTCAGAGGCGTGCGCAGTTCGTGGCTCATGTTGGCCAGGAATTGAGACTTTGCGGTATTGGCCTGTTCAGCGGCCTCGCGGGCTTCTTCGCGGGCGAGGAGCGCCTCGTTGAGGGCGGCGTCGCGGGCGTCGATTTCGGCCAGAAGACGATCCAGGCGCTGGAACAAGGGCCCAAAGGACAGATCGGCGTGTTGGGCCTTGTGCGCGGGGCTGACGGCGCCGACATCGACGCCGATTTCCTCAAGCATCGCGCGCTTGGTGAGGAGGGCGGTTTCGGCGCGCTCCATGGCCACGGCGAAGTCCTCCAGCTGACGACGGCGTTCGGAAATGTCGCATGTGACCATGATCATGCGCGTGGGCTTGCCGTCGGCGCCGAACAGGCAGCGCATGCCCGACAGAACCCAAACATAATGTCCGTCGGCGTGGCGCAGACGGTGCTCCATCGGGGCTGTGGGGCGGCCGGCGAAAATCGCTTTGACGGCCGCCCGGAGGGCTGCGCGGTCATCGGGGTGGTGGCCGCTCTCGGCGGTGACTTGGGCGTCGTCCCAGGTCGGCGTGAAGCCAATGATCGGAGCCAGACTTTCGGCGTTCAGCAGGCGGAGGGATGTGAGATCCACCTCCCACACAGCGGCATTGTAAGCGTCGAGGGCGAGGCCCAAGCGGGCGGCGGCGAGGGCGCTTTCCTCTTTGGCCTGGGCCAGGGCGCCCTCGCGGCTGCGTTGGGCGGTCACGTCTTGGGCGAACTCCACGCAGCGGACGGGCCGGCCTTGCTTGTCGCGTTCGATCTGCCCATGCATGGCGATCCAGCGTTCCGGCTCGACGCCCCTGAGCCGGAACGTGAATTCAAGGCGGTTGGCGCCTTCTTCCCGGCAGCGCGCGACCGCGGCTTCCACAGCCGGGCGGTCTTGCTCGGAGACCATGAAGTTAGCGCCGCCATGGCCCACGAGATTGTTGAAGGCGAGGGGGCGACCGAAGAGGCGGACCACGGATTCATCATTGATGATGCGGCGGTTGACGAAATCGATCTCAAAGACCGCGGCGTCAACGAAAGTCAGAGCGTCTTTCAGCCGCTGACGGGAGGCATCGAGTTCAGCTTGGCGCTCGGCGGCTTCCTCGGACTCGCGGCGGCGGTAGCGGATGAAGGTCAGGGCCGCGACGACCATCAGGACAATCGCTGCGACCATCAGGGCGCCAATGGTGAACCACTGACCTTCCGCCCGGCGGTCGCGCAGTTCGTGATCAAAGCCGACAGCGCGGGAGAGACCGGCCACTGCTTCGCTGAAGCCGGTCTTGGCCTCGTCATAAGCCTCGGAGAAGACCAGACGTTGGGCGGCGCGAAGGCGGCCGGCCGCGGCGGCTTCAATGGCAGCCATCTCCTCCCTGACCAGGTTCGTGTTCGCGTCTTCAAGCAGGCTCACCCAGCGGCGGGCCTCTTCGCTCAGCGCCATGGCCTTCAAACTGGTCAAGGCGGCCTCCAGCTCTTCGACCTGGAAGTTGTAGCTCTGCACCCAGCGCTCTTCACCGCGCTCAGCATAGAGGCGAACGGCGTTGGTGAGCTGCTCATCCAGCAGAACAAAGGCGCGGCGTAGCTCAATATGGCGCTGCATTTCGGCGCGGATCGAGGCCCGCTCCACCGACATCTGACCGAGGAGCGCGAGGGCCCCCACAAGCATCATCAGCGCTGCGACACCTGCTGCGACCGCCAATCGAAACATTGGTGATTGCTTAAGCCGCGCAAGACCTGTCACAATAACACCCCGTCTTCGTATATTTCCAGTTTACCTTCCAATCGTACCGCAACACCGTAAATAAATTGCCGCCTTCTTTTTGTTCGACTTGACGTCTCGGAGCATCGATATGCCCCCTGCCCTGCGGACTGAGGCGCCAGGCGAGGCTGCGCTTGACCAGGCGGGCCTCGGGGGATAAACGCCTGCCGTGCGGCAGCTCCAAGCGCCGCGCGGGGGCGCTTTCTTGTTGAAGCCGCTCTTCGGCCTCGCCCGACGTGTACGTCCGGCGGGGTGTTTTGCGTTACACCCCCGGTCAAGGGGCTAAAGTGTTGGAAGGGCTTTGATGTTTGACGCGCTGACAGAACGGCTGACGGGGGTGTTCGACCGCCTGACGGGCCGGGGGGCGCTGTCTGAAAAGGACGTGGAAGCCGGCCTGCGGGAAATCCGCGTTGCGCTTCTGGAGGCCGACGTCGCCCTGTCGGTGGTGAAGGACTTCATCGCCCGGGTGAAGGAAGAGGCCGTGGGCGAGGCGGTGATCCGCTCGGTGAAGCCCGGCCAGCAACTGATCAAAATCGTCCACGACGCGCTGGTGGACATGCTCGGCGGTGAAGGCGCGCCGGAAGGCCTGCGGATCGAAGGCGAACCGCCGAACATCATCATGATGGCGGGTCTGCAGGGGTCGGGCAAAACCACCAGCACCGCCAAGATCGCCCTGCGACTGACCAAGCTGGACCGGAAGAAGGTCATGGTCGCCTCGCTCGACGTACGACGGCCGGCGGCGATGGAGCAGCTCGCGACGCTAGCCAAGACCGTGCAGGTGGATTGCCTGCCAATCGTGCCCGGGCAGAGCCCGGAAGATATCACGCGGCGCGCCACCCAGGCCGCGCGCCTTGGGGGCCATGACGTTCTGATCCTTGATACGGCGGGCCGGACGACGCTCGACGACGAGATGATGAACGAGGCCGCGGCGATCGCGCGGCTGGCGCAGCCTTCGGAAATCCTGCTCGTGGCGGACAGCCTGACGGGTCAAGACGCGGTGGAAACGGCTCGGCGCTTCCACGAGCGGCTGGCGCTGACCGGGCTTGTGCTGACCCGGGCTGACGGCGACGGCCGCGGGGGTGCTGCGCTCTCAATGCGGGCGGTGACGGGCCTGCCGATCAAGTTCCTGGGCGTCTCGGAGCGGCCCGATGGGCTTGAAACCTTTGACGCGCGGCGGGTTGCGGGACGCATTCTCGGCCAGGGCGACATTGTTTCGCTGGTCGAAAAGGCGGCGCAGCAGGTCGATCGGGATGAAGCCGAAAAGCTCGCCAAGAAAATCCAAAAGGGCGCCTTTGACCTCGATGACATGGAAAAGCAGCTGACGCAGGTTCTGTCGATTGGCGGCTTGAAGGGCATCATGGGGATGTTGCCCGGCGTCCAAAAGATGAAGAGCCAAATCTCGGACGCGAACCTCGACGACAAGCAGATCCGGCGGCAGATCGGGATCATCCGGTCGATGACCAAGAAGGAACGAGCCAAGCCCGACCTGATCGACGGCAAGCGGCGGCGGCGGATCGCGAAGGGCGCGGGCGTCGATGTGGCGGAGGTGAACCGCCTCCTGAAAATGCACCGGGGCATGGCGGACATGGCCAAGGCCATGGGCAAAGGCCAACTGCCGGGCGCTTTGGGCCAAGCCATGGGGATGGGGAAAGGCGGCATGCGCCAGCCGAGCCCGGACCAGCTGAAAGCCATGGCGGCGAAAGCCCAAGCGCAAGGATTGTCGGGCTTGCCCGGCTTGCCGGGGGCCAAACCCGGTGGACTGCCCGGCTTGCCGGGCCTTCCTGGCACAGACAAAAAGGGCGACAAGCGATGAAACGATTGCTCGCCCTGTGCGCCATGATCGCGCTCACAGCTTGCGCCGGCCCGTCCACGTTGCCAACCACAGCCGAGCCGCCACCGATTGCCCATGGGTTGCGCGCTGTGGCTCAGAACCGTGCCTGCGGCTTTTCCTATTCGGCGGCTTCACCAGCGACGCGGCCTGAAAACATGCCGTCTGTCGTCTATCGCTGCGCGCCGCGCTTTCCAACCGAACTGCTCCGACAGGGCATGACCGGCTCGTGCACCACCCTTTTCCGCGCCACGGCGGACGGGGCGGCGATCCCGATCGAAACACGCTGCGTTACAGCAGGGGCATTCGGGCCCCATGCCGATGCCTGGTCGGATTACGCTGAGGCGATCTTTGCGGCCGAGGCCACCCGGTCTGTCGCCTCCTATCGTCTAACGCAGGCGGACCCCAGTCGGCCAAACGAAGAGCGCGAAAGGCTTTTGGTCGTGACCCACTTTGCGTTTGAGGGTGAGCCGATCCTTACGGAACCGCCGCAGTTTGAAAATGCGGTTGAATTAACGCCGCCCCCACCGGGCGGCGGGGTGTGAACTTCAGCAGTTGAACTCAAGGAGAGTATTGGAATGTCTCTGAAAATCCGTTTGGCCCGCGGGGGCGCCAAAAAGAAGCCGTTCTATTCGATCGTGGTGGCGGACAGCCGCAGCCCGCGGGACGGCCGGTTCATTGAAAAGGTCGGCACCTACAACCCGGTCCTGACGGACGAGGACAAGCGCGTCGTGCTGAAGCTCGACCGCATCCAAGAGTGGATGAGCAAAGGCGCTCAGCCCACCGACCGCGTGGCGCGGTTCCTGGACAAGGCCGGCGTTGTGAAGCGCGAAGCCAAGAACAACCCGAACAAGGCCCAGCCCGGCAAGAAGATGCAGGAACGGGCTGCGGAAAAGGCCGCGAAGGCCGCCGCTCCGTCCGAAGCAGAAGGCTGATCGCCAATGTGGCGGCAGGGGCTTCTCATCTTCGGGTGGGTGCTCATCGCGCTCTCGCCGCTGCCTTGGCTTGGGATCCTGAGCCTGCCCCTCTGGGGCCTTGACTCGTTTGGCGAGGGGGCCGCTTGGGCCATCGGCCTGTTGCTGCTCGCAGAGGCGCTGTTTCTTGTCGGCGCGATGATCGTGGGGCCGAGCGTCTATCGTCATCGGCACGAGCTCTGGGCCAAGCTGACGGGACGAACGCCACCCCCGTCCCCGCCGTCGCAGGATGGGGACCCGGATGGGCGCGCGTGAAGACCTTGTTCTCGTTGGGGCTGTCGTGGGGGCTTTCGGCGTCCGCGGTGAAGTCCGCGTGCGGAGCTTTACGGCCGACCCGGCCGCGATCGCCTCGTATGGGCCGCTGTTGGACAAGGCCGGAGCTTTGGTTCTCACCCCGAAGCGGCTTCGGCCGGCAGGGGAAGAGTTCGCCCTGACCGCGCCGGAAGTGAAGACCCGGGAAGAGGCGCAAGCCTTGCGAGGGACAGGGCTTTTTGTGTCGCGCGCCGCTCTTCCGCCGACGGAAGAGGACGAGTTTTATCACGTCGATCTGATCGGGTGTGCGGTGGAGGCGCTGGACGGGACGGCTCTGGGCTCGGTCCGCTCGGTGCAGGATTTCGGCGCGGGCGATTTGCTCGAAATCCGCCCGCCGGAAGGGCAGACGTGGTTTCTGCCCTTCACCAAGGCGGCGGTCCCGGTTGTCGATCTGGGCGGTCGGCGACTGGTGAGCACGGAGTGGCCGCCGAAGGTCGAGCCCGAACCGGACACGTCGGAATGAGCTTTTCGATTTCGGTCATCTCGCTGTTTCCAGAAGCTTTTCCGGGGCCTTTGGGGGTCTCGCTTTTGGGAAAAGCGCGGGCCGAGGCGGTCTGGGGACTGGACATCATCCAGCTCAGAGACTTTGGCGACGGCAAGCACAAAAAGGTCGACGACACGCCCGCCGGGGGTGGGCCCGGCCTCGTGCTGCGCGCGGATGTGGCGGCGGCGGCCATCGACAGCCTCGACCGCGCAGGCCGCCCCCTGCTCTACCCGTCCCCGCGGGGGGCGCCGTTCACCCAGGCGATGGCGGAGCGGTACGCCGCGGGGCCAGGGCTGATCGTGTTCTGCGGCCGGTTTGAAGGCTTGGATCAACGGGTGATCGAGGCCCGGGGGATGGAAGAGGTCTGCGTCGGGGACGCCGTGCTGATGGGGGGCGAGGCCGCGGCGCTGGTGATCCTGGAAGCCACGCTGCGGCTGTTGCCCGGGGTTTTGGGGAATGCCGCTTCGGCGGAGAGCGAGAGCTTTGCGACGGGGCTTTTGGAGCATCCGCAATACACCAAGCCGCGGGTGTGGGAGGGCCGGGAGATCCCGGAGGTGCTGCTGAGCGGGGACCACGCCGCGGTCGCGCGCTGGCAGGAGGCGGAGGCCAAGGCGCGGACGAAGGCTGTGCGGCCGAAGTGGAAGCCCGATTAGGGCTTGGCCGCCAGGATGAGGCTTGCGCGCTCGGTCTGGCTCATGGGCCGCCAGCGGCCTTCCCCTAGGTCGCCAAGGCTTAAAGGCCCGATGCGGACGCGGAAGAGGTCCACAACCTGAAGGCCGACGGCTTCGGCCATGCGGCGGATCTGGCGGTTTTTGCCTTCGATCAGGATGAAGCGCAGGGCTTGGGGACCGATCCTGTCGACCTTGGCGGGCTTCAGCGGCTTGCCGTCGAGGCTCAAGCCATGGCGCAGCAGCTTGACCTTCGCCGGGGTGATCTCGCCCAGGACTTCGACCAGATACTCTTTGTCGATGGCGCTTTCGGGGCCGATGACGGCGCGGGTCAGGACCCCATCCTGCGACAGGATCAGAAGGCCGCGGCTGTCCTGATCCAGACGGCCCAAAGGGGCCAGGGACCATTTCGGGTCCGGCGTGATGCGCTCGGCGCCCCATTGCGCCTTGGGGGTCAGAAGCCGGGCGGCGGGGATCTGGGCGCCTTCGGGTTGGGCCGAGACATAGCCCACGGGCTTGTTCACCACGACGGTGACGGCGTGGGCCAAAGCCTTCTGGCCCCTCTCCGCCAAGGTCAGGGTCTGGCCGGGAAGGATCTTGCGGCCGACATCCTGGACGACCTGGCCCTCAATCCGGACCTGCCCTTGCACGATCAGGTCTTCGGCCTCGCGGCGCGAGCAGACCCCCTCCTGCGCCAGCCATTTGTTGACGCGGACGGGTTCGGCGCCCGTATAGGTTTTCTGAACAGCCATGGCGGCATAAACCACCGGCGAAACCCCCTCGACAAGGGCGCGCTTCTCGCCTATACGCCCCGGCTTCCCGCAGTTTCCAACGGAGACGGCGCGTCCGGGCTTTATCCGCCTTCGGAAACGGCTGTCCTGAGAGTTGCACGCCATGAACCTGATCCAGACCCTCGAGCACGAAGAAATCGCCAAGGCCCTCAGCGGCAAAAAGGTGCCGGACTTCGAGCCGGGCGACACGCTGCGTGTGAACGTGAAGATCAAGGAAGGCGAGCGGGAACGCGTGCAGGCCTACGAAGGCGTGTGCATCGCCCGGGCCGGCGGCGGGATCAACGCCAACTTCACCGTGCGCAAGATCAGCTTCGGCGAAGGCGTTGAGCGGGTGTTTCCGCTTTATTCGCCGTCACTCGACAGCATCGATGTGGTGCGCCGGGGCAAAGTGCGGCGCGGCAAGCTCTATTATCTGCGCGACCGCCGCGGGAAGAGCGCCCGGATCGCCGAGCGGACCTCGACCCGCCAATCCGAAGGCGCCGACGCCTGAGGCGAAAGCGCCTTATCCAGGCTTTCTGCTTGACTGGGATAGGCCCCGCCCTCACCTGAGGCGCGAACCATGACGGCTGTTCTGTCCCCTCCCTCCGAAGCGGCTCCGCGCGAAAGCGTGGCGGTGGAGACGTTCGGCTGCCGGCTGAACGCGTATGAGAGCGAGCAGATCAAGGCGCTGGCGTCGGAGGCGGGCCTCACTGACGCGGTGATCGTGAACACCTGCGCGGTGACGGCGGAGGCCGTGCGTCAGGCGCGACAGGCGATCCGGCGCAGCCGGCGGGAGCGGCCGGACGCCAAGATCATCGTGACAGGGTGCGCCGCGCAGATTGATCCCGCGAGCTTCGCCGCCATGCCGGAAGTGGACCGGGTGATCGGCAACGCGGAAAAGATGGCGGCGGCGACCTATCAGAGCCTCAGGGCTGTTGATGGGGAGCGGGTGCGGGTCGCCGACATCATGACCGTTCAAGAGATCGCGCCGCATCTGTCGGACGCCTATCGCGAGCGGACGCGGGCTTTTGTGGAGGTGCAGAACGGGTGCGATCACCGTTGCACATTCTGCGTCATCCCCTATGGCCGAGGGAACAGCCGGTCCGCGCCCGCGGGGACGGTCGTTGAGCAGGTGGCGCGGCTCGCAGCGGCAGGCGTGCCGGAGGTGGTGCTGACGGGGGTGGACCTCACGAGTTGGGGAGCGGACCTGCCGGGTCGGCCCAACCTTGGCAACCTCGTGGGGCGGATCCTCAAGCTTGTGCCTGGACTGAAGAGGCTGCGGCTTTCGAGCGTCGACGCCATCGAGATGGACGCGCAGCTGTTTGAGCTGATGGTCAGCGAGGAGCGGATCGCGCCTTATCTGCACCTTTCCCTGCAGCACGGGCATGACTTGATCCTGAAGCGGATGAAGCGGCGGCATACCCGAGCGGAGGCGCTTGATCTGATCGCGCGCCTGCGGGCGGCCCGACCAGAAATCGCCTTCGGGGCGGACCTCATCGCGGGCTTTCCTACCGAAACCGACGAGCACGCGGCCGCGAACCAGAACCTCATCGACGAAGCCGGCCTCGCGTTCGTGCATGTGTTTCCCTATTCGCCGCGGCCGATGACGCCCGCGGCCAAGATGCCCACTCTGCCACAGGCGGTAGTGAAAGCGCGGGCGGCGGCCTTGCGGGAGGCGGCGCAAGCCGCGCTGGACCGGCACTTGAGCGCCTGGGTCGGGCGGACGGCGGAGGCGCTGATCGAAGAGCCGGGCTCGGCGCGACTGCCTGACTTCACGCCCGTTCGGATCGCCGGCGGGGTCGCGGGCGCAACGCAAGCATTTCATTTCTCCGGCCATGACGGCCGGGCTTTGGTGGGATCGCCCGTATGATCTGGGGCCTGTTCAAAAAGAAGAGCGATGCGGTCGCAGCGCCTGAAGCGACATCGCCTGTGGAGGCGCCGGTCGCGGCCGAGGCACTTGCCCCTGTCCCACCTCCCATCCCACAGGCCCCGCCCGCGCCTCAACCGGCGCCAGACCCTGAGAAAGAGGCCGGGTTCTTTGGCCGGCTGTTTGACGGGCTGAAAAAGTCGTCCGGCAAGCTGGCGGAAGGGATCACGGGCGTCTTCGTCAAGAAGAAGCTCGATCAGGAGACCCTGGACGAATTGGAGGAGCTTCTGATCCGAGCCGACATGGGCACGCCGGCGGCGGCGAAGATCACGAAGGCCATCGCCAAAGACCGCTTCGACAAGGAAGTCAGCGAGACCGAGATCAAAGAAGCGCTGGCGGCGGAAGTGGCAGCGCTTCTGAGGCCGCGGGAATCCACGCTCGACCTGACGACGGGCCCCCGACCGCGGGTGGTTTTGATGGTGGGGGTTAACGGTTCAGGCAAAACGACCACGATCGGCAAGCTCTGCGCGCTGTTGTCGGCGCACGGGGCGAAAGTGGTGGTGGGCGCGGGCGACACGTTCCGGGCGGCGGCGATCGAACAGCTCAAGGTCTGGGCGGACCGCTCCGGGGCGGCCTTCGTGGCCAAAGGCCAGGGCGCGGACGCCGCGGGCGTGGCGTTTGACGCAGTCCATCTTGGGAAAGACACGAGCGCCGACGTGGTGCTGATCGACACTGCAGGGCGGCTGCAGAACCGGTCTGAGCTGATGGCGGAGCTCGCCAAGATCATCCGGGCTATCCGCAAGGTCGACGAAAGCGCGCCGCACGAGACGTTGTTGGTGCTGGATGCGACGGTGGGCCAAAACGCCCTGTCACAGGTGGAGGCATTCCGGACGACGGCGGACGTCACTGGCCTTGTCATGACCAAACTCGACGGGACCGCCAAAGGCGGGGTGCTGGTCGCCATCGGGGAGAAACACGCTTTGCCGATCCATTTCGTCGGGGTGGGGGAGAAGGCGGACGACCTGCAACCGTTTGCGGCGGACAGCTTCGCCCGGGCGCTTGTGGGTCTCGGCGCGAAGCCCGCCTGATTCAGTTCTGGTCTGAAGAGCCGATGCCTGCGTATCGTATTGCATGAGCCAGTCAGAAACCCCTCCCGCCGATACCGCCAAGAAAGACACCGCCCGGGGCGCGGGTCAGCTCCTTATGGATCTGGGGCCGATCATCGCGTTTGTGTTGACGTTCAACGTGCTGCAGCGGCTGCCGGCGGAGCATCCTGTGCACGCGACGCTGGGGACCGCGCCTTCGGAAAGCATCTTCGTGGCGACGGGGGTGTTCATCGTTGCGACCCTGATCGCTGTGGCCTACGCCTGGTTCAAGACGCGATCGGTGCCGCCGGTTCTTCTGGTAACAGCGGTGCTGGTGGTCGGCTTCGGCGGGCTCACGCTCGCGCTGCACGACGAAGACTTCATGAAGATCAAGCCGACGGTGGTGAACCTGTTCTATGCGGCGGCGATCTTCGGGTCGCTGTTGTTTGGGCAGAATGTATGGAAGCTTCTGTTCCGGCATGCGTTCACTCTGCCCGACCGGATCTGGGCGATCCTGGCGATGCGCTGGGGGGTGTTCTTTCTGTTCATGGCGGGGCTGAACGAGGTGATCTGGCGGACCATGAGCACGGAAGCGTGGGTGAACTCACGGCTGTTTGTGACCTTCCCGCTCGTGTTCCTGTTCGCGCTCTCCAACCTGCCGATCACGATGAAGTGGGCGGGACGCGAGACGATGGAAGACCAAGCGGCGGCCCCGCCGCCGTCGTCCAACGCCGCCTAAGGGCGATTAAGCCGGGTTGCTGAAGGGCCCCGGCTCGCCTGCCAGGAAACGGCGATAATCGGCCAGCGCCCAAGCGACGGAGGGGAACGCCAGCTCGTTCATTGGCAGCGCGTCCCAGGGAAAGACCGCCGTCTCCAGACTTTCCGGACCCGGCGCAAAGCCCGGCTCAGCGAGGGTCGCGCGGAACATGATCTGTACCTGACTTATGTGGGGTAAGGAGTAAATGGCCAGGACGCCTTCAAGGCGGAGCCTAGCCTGCGCCTCTTCATAGGCTTCACGCAAGGCCGCCGCCTCGACCGTCTCGCCATCCTCCATGAAACCGGCCGGCAAGGTCCAGAAACCCTTGCGGGGCTCGATGGCGCGCCGACACATCAAGACGCCGTCGGGGACCACTACCACGGATCCCACGACGATTTTCGGATTCACGTAATTGATGAATCCGCAGGTTTCACAGACTTGCCTCAGCCTGTCCTCGCCAGGCGGGGTCTTCAACTGGAACGCGGGGAGAAGAGCCGGCTTCGACATTGTCCGAGAACACCCTTTTCACGATCTGAAATCTGTTGCCGCGTTCAACGCATGACTTGTGCTTGGAAGCATACAGGCGTAAACGCGTTTTTGGCGAATGCTGATTATCAGAGATAGGACCGTCCGTATCGGGCGCAATTCAATCAGGGGCAATCCATGAGCGAGACCAAGACCACGGGCGAGTTCGCCCTCAGCCAATCGGTGAGCCACATGCTCCACCGGGCGCAGCAATTGGCGGCGGACAGCTTCTTCCGCAAGGCCGGCGAAGACGGCGTGACGCTTCGCCAGTTTGCGGTGTTGGCGGCGGTGGCGGAGAAGCCCGGCCAGAGCCAGACCGACCTTGTGAAGGCCACGGGTGTGGATCGCTCGACCCTCGCGGACATGATGGGCCGGATGGAAAAGCGCGGCTGGGTGACGCGGAAAACCGCGGCGAAGGACGCGCGGGCGAAGAGCGTGACGCTCACGGCGGCGGGACGCAAGACCTTGAGCCAGGCGACGCCGTTTGCTCAAGCTGCGGACGATACGGTTCTCAACGCTGTGCCGAAGGCCAAGCGCGACGCTTTCATCTCGACGCTTGAAGCGCTGTGTTCAGCGGCGGAAGCCCAGGCGACGGTCGCGCCTGCGCCCACCCCTAAAGCCACGGCGCCGAAGGCGAAACCCGTGAAAGCGGCCAAGCCGAAGCCCGCCCCGACGAAGCCTGCGGCCAAGCCCGCCGCGAAGCCCGCGCCGGCGAAGGCCAAGCCCGCCGCGAAGCCCGCGCCGGCGAAGGCCAAGCCCACGAAAGCGGCGAAGCCTGCAGCGCGCCCGGCGGCGGCGAAAATGCGCAAGCCGCGGAAGTAAGCTCGGGTCAGCCCGGCGTTGCGCCTTGTTGCAGCGCCGGGCGGATCAAACGCTCCACCGTTTCCGGCGTGAGCGGTTCGCGGACCACCGCGATCATGCGGCCATCGGCGCCGACAACGAAGGTCTCCGGCACGCCGGAGGTTCCCAAATCGAGCGCGTAGGCACCGTCCAAATCCACACCCACCCGGGCATACGGATCGCCCAACTCCGCGAGGAATCGTTGTGTCGCCTCCGGATCATCTTTGTACGCCAGACCCATGATCGGAACGCCCTCTTCGGCGAGAGCGACAAGGACCGGGTGTTCGGCGCGGCAGGGCACGCACCACGACGCAAAGCTGTTGATGAGATAAGCGCCGCCTGCGAAATCGGCGTTGGTGACGCGAGGCTGGCCCTCGGTCAGGGCCGGCAGATCAAAGGCCGGCAAAGGGCGGCCCGCCACATCATTGGTGACGTAAGCGCGCTCTCCGCCTTGGAACAGAACCACCAGGGCCGCAGCGACGATCCCGCCCGCCAGGATCAGGGGCAGAAACGCCCATAAGGGGCGCTTTGGGGTTTCGGCGGCCTTTTCCGGTTCATCCGGGGTCGGTGGATTGGGTTGGGTCATGGCGTCGGCTCGGCGGTTTGGGCCCTTTCAGCCTTGGCTTTGGCCTCGGCCTTCAAGGCCGCTTTAGCACGGGCGCTCCAGCGGCGGGCCTGCCACCAGCCGACAACCGCAAGGCCCGCCATCGAAAGCGCAGCCAAGGTATAACTCCAGGCGACATAGGCCGTATGCGGATCAGTGATCACGCCGGGCAGTGCGGGGTCGTTCATGAGGCGCCCCTTGCGGCGCTTTGGGCAAGGCGCAGCTCTGAGGCCAGCGCTTGGCGGCGGTGAATCAAAGCGCGCATGCCCATCAAGGTGAGCGCGCCGGCAGCGCAGGCGAAGCCACCGGCCATGATGAGCAACGGCCCCAGCATGGCGGGATCAATCGCGCTGCCGCCCATGCGGAGGACGCTCGCGGGCTGATGGAGCGTGTACCACCAATCGACGGAGAAGCGGATGATCGGCAGGTTGATGAGCCCGACCAGGCAGAGGATCGCGGCCAGCCGTGCGGCGCGGGTTTCATCTTCGACCGCGGCCCAAAGCGCCAGATAGCCGACATAGGTGATGAAGAGGACGAGCATCGAGGTGAGGCGGGCGTCCCACTCCCACCAGGCGCCCCAAGTGGGGTAGCCCCAGATCGAGCCTGTGACCAGGCACAAAGCGGCGAGGACCGCGCCCACCGGCGCCATGGCGCGGGCGGCGACGTCAGCCAGAACGTGGCGCCAGACGAGGCTCACAAGACTTGCGATCCCCATCGATGCATAAAGGCCCAAGGCCCACCAGGCGGCGGGGACGTGGACGTACATGATCCGGACGGTTTCGCCCATCTGGTAGTCGGGCGGGGACGTCACCAAAGCCTGGGGCAGACCCCAGGCAAAGAGGGCCACGGCGGCGACGGCGAAGGCCGGGGTCAGCCAGCGCGAGAGCGCCATGAACCGGTCTGGATTGGCGAAGACTGCGATCATGAGGCGGTGCGGTATCGGTTCGTGACGGATTGTTCAATGCGGTCATTCAGCCTGCAGGCGCAAAGCCGCGGCGGCGGCGATGGGCCCCAGGGCTGCGTAAAACGCGCAGCAGGCGGCGAGGAACTGGAAGGCGGCGGGGAAAGCCCCCTCTCCGCCGGCCACGGACGCCGCGGCGGCGGCTCCAAAGATAATCGGCGGGGCGAAAAAAGGGAGGACCAGGACCGCAATCAGCACCCCGCCGCGGCGGACGCCGGCGGCGAGGGCGGCCCCCAACAGGCCGATGCCGATGAAGCCCGCCATGCCGACGGCGAGGCCCAAGGCCACAACCGGGGCGGCGGCGGGGGGTGTCTGCAGGGTGAGGCTGGCTACGCCGCCCACCAGCGCCATAGGCAGGCCTAAGGCGCTCCAGAGGGCTGCGCCCTTGGCGAAGGCGATGAGTTCGAGGGGCGCGGAGGCGAGGATCAGCTGATCGAGGGAAGCGTCTTCCAAATCCGCCTGGAACAAGCGCTCGAGCGTCATCAGCACCGACAGCGCGGCGGCGACCCATAGCAGCGGCGGGCCGGCGGCGGCGATCAAAGCGCGCTCTGGCCCCATCGCGAGGGGGAGCAAGACCACGACGCCCACGAAAAAGCCGAGAGGCGCGGCGGCCCCTCCTCCGCCGGCCCAGGCGAGGGCCACATCCCGGCGGAAGACGCTGAGCAGAGCCCGGATCATGGCTTCAGGCTTTCGAGCGCGAGGGATAGAGCCGGCCGGCCGATGGGCTCATGGACGGCGGCGACGACAAGGCCGCCTTGAGCGGTGTTGCGGTCGATCAGGTCGATCAGGAGCTGCTTGCCCGCCTTGTCGAGGCCCGCGGCGGGTTCATCAAGGAGCCAAACCGGGCGCGGGGCGACGAGGAGCCGCGTCAGCGCCAGACGGCGCGATTGCCCCTGGCTCAAGACCCGGGCGGGGAGCTCAGCGAAGCCCTTGAGCCCGACTTCGGCGAGGGCGTCTTCAGTATTTGAGCCTCTGCCCGCAAAGAGGTCAGCCCAATAGCGCACATGGTCCTTCAAGCTGAGGGCGCCTTTCAGGCCGTCGCGGTGGCCCAACAGGTGGAGGGCTGTGGCGCGGTCTTCGGCGTCGGTCGCCTCACCCAAGCGGATCGCGCCCGCCATGGGGCGCACGAAGCCCGCGATCGCCCGCAACAGCGTGGTTTTGCCCGAGCCGTTGGGGCCGGTGAGCTCCACAAGGGCGCCAGGCTCAAAAGCCGCGGTCAGGTTTTCGATCAGCAGGCGCGACCCGCGCGCGAGGGTCAGGCCTTCGAGGGACAGCCGCGTCATGCGTCGAGCCGGATGCCTTCCTGGGTGATGGCGCGGGCGGCGGCAGAGCGGGCGGCGACGCGCTCGGCATGAGCCACCAGGTTCGGATAGGCGCTCATGTCGACGCCGACCCGGGCAGCCCAGCGGCGGAAGATCATCGGGTAGAGATCCGCGATGGTGAAATGGTCCATGATCCAGTCGCGGCCGCTGAGGCGGGCGTCGATAGCGGCGAGGTGCGCGTGGACTTCGTTTAAGCCCTTGGCGCGGATGGCGGGGTGGACGGCTTCTTCGTCGGCGAAGCGGCCGGGACGGAAGACACTGGCGAAGGCCGCGCCGTGCACCGTGCCGGCGCACCAGGCGAGGAAGCTCAGGGCGGAGGCGCGGCCCCATGGGTCTTGCGGAAGCAGCGCCAAATCAGGACGCTTGTCGGCCAGGAACGTGAGGATCGCCACGCTTTCGGAGAGCCCGCCTTGGTCTGTTACGAGATATGGCACGCGGCCCTTGGGGTTCATGGCCAGATATTCCGACGTGCGCTGGTCGCCGTTCATCAAGTTGAGCGTCACCGCTTGATACGGCTCGCCCAGCTCTTCGAGGACGATGTGGGCGGCAAGGGAGCAGGCGCCGGGGGCGAGAAACAGCTTCATCATGAGCCCTGCATAGAGGGGGCCGCGGTCTGCGCCAAGCTGCCTTGCGGACGCAGGGTTTTCGTGAGGAGGTGAGGCGGATCGGCGGAGGAGATGCGATGCGCAAGTTGCTCGTGGCGGCGGCGGTGCTGTTGGCGGCGTGTTCGCAAGGAGACGCCGGACGGGGGGCGGCGGTCGACAGCGTCATGCGGGAGGAGATGGCGGCAGCCAGCGCCCCGGCCTTTGGCGGCGAGGCCCCGACGGTCGCTGCGGATGCGTCCAACGCCGCGGCCCCCTCCCCCGCCGCGCCGGGCTTTTACATGGCCTATGTCTATGGGCTGGGGCTTGAGCTGCCGGGGAACCGGCTTGCTGGGGTGATGGACGCGCACGCGCAGGCCTGCACCGCGGCGGGGCCTGCGGTGTGCCAGCTGATGCAGGTCTCGCGCGAGGGGGACCCAGACGTCTTTATCAGCGGGTCTTTGAGCCTGCGGGCGCGACCGGACTGGCTTCAGAGCTTCATGGCGCAGGCGGAGACAAGCGCGACCGAGGCCGGAGGCGAGGTGCGGTCGCGGACGACGAGCGCGGAGGACGTGACCCGGCAGATGGTCGACACGGAAGCGCGGCTCAATGCTCTGCGGACCCTGCGGGATCGGTTGCAGGAGATTTTGCGCTCAAGGCCAGGTCGACTGGCGGACCTGTTGGAGGTGGAGCGGGAGCTGGCGCGGGTTCAGGGGGAGCTGGACGCGGTGACGTCCTCGCTGGCGGTGCTGCGGCAGCGGGTGGACATGAGCGAGCTGCAGATCGGCTATACGATGGCGGACCGGGCGGTGACGCCGCGGACGTTTGAGCCGATCAGCGAGGCGGCGTCGGGATTCCTGCACACCCTGTCCTGGGGGGTGGCGGGGATCATCACGTTTGTGGCGACACTGCTGCCGTGGACGCTGTTTCTGGGGGTGGCGGTGCTGGCGCTGCGGGCGTTGAAGGTGGGGCGCGGGTGGCGATGGCCTTGGGGGCGGAAACCACCTGCGCCCGGGCTCCCCCGCGAGGGGGAGCTGTCGGCGCGCAGCGACGACTGAGGGGGCGAGCTCAAGAGGGCGAACTCTGGCGTTCCGCCCCCTCCGGCTTCGCTGTCGCTAAGCCACCTCCCCTGCACGGGGGAGGACGGCCCGGTGTCATTGCCGGGGCCCGCGGAAATCGCCCAGAGCGGTTGGCCAGTTGGCGTCGCCGCGGCTGATATTGCCGGGGATGTCGCGTTCCCAGCGGCGCTGCACGCCATCATCGAGGTTGAGATAAAGCCGGCCATTGACGATGCGCCAGTTTTCCGGCCGCCAGCGGGCGACATAGCCTTGGCTCACGGCCAAGGCGCAGGAGCCGCCGTATTGCGGCGCGTAGCGGGCGGGGCTGGCGACGAAGGCGTCGCGGTTGGCTTGGCTTGCGAACCGGTAGCGCGCGCCCTGATAGGTGGCGACCCACTGGTCGGAGCCGCGGGTGGGGGCGCCGACGGTGAAATCGGCCACCGGGTCATAGCTGGAGACGGCGTATTGGCTCGTCGAGGCGACGAAGATGCGGGGCTCGTCGGCGAAGGCCGCGGTCATGGGGGCGCTCGCGGCGGCGAGGGCTATGAAGAAGATTTTGAGGGCTTTCATGGGGGCTCCGTCAGCGGTGGTTCGCCAGGGAGTTCGCGCGAAGGGCCCGGGGGGGGCCGCGCTTCGCGCGGCCCCGGAGATCGGAGCTCCGCCCCAAACCGCCACATTGCTCCTTAACCCCGAATGCGTATATGAGCGGACAGCCGCGCGCCGGTTCAATCCCGGATGGGGCGCACCCCGCCGCGCTTGCGATCCTCAGATGAATCCTCGGGAGCAAGCCATGCCGTCTTTGGACAGCTTTCAATGCCGCCGCACCCTGACCGCGGCGGGCCAGACCTACACCTATTATGACCTGAACGAGGCTGCGAAGAACGGGCTCGGGGACATCTCCACCCTGCCCTTGAGCCTGAAGGTGCTGTTGGAGAACCTCCTGCGCACCGAAGACGGCGTGGCGGTGACCAAGGCCGACATCCAGGCCATGGCGGCTTGGCTCACCAACAAGGGCAAGACCGAGCAGGAGATCGCGTTCTCTCCGGCGCGGGTGCTGATGCAGGACTTCACCGGGGTGCCCGCGGTGGTGGATCTGGCGGCCATGCGGGACGCGGCGAAGGCCTTGGGCGCTGATCCGCAAAAGGTTAACCCGCTCGTGCCTGTCGATCTCGTGATCGACCACTCGGTGATGGTGGACCATTTCGGCAAGGCCGACAGCTTCACCAAGAACGTCGAGATCGAATATGAGCGGAACAAAGAGCGTTACACTTTCCTGCGCTGGGGCCAGGGCGCCTTCAAGAATTTCCGCGTGGTGCCGCCGGGGACGGGCATCTGCCACCAAGTGAACCTGGAGCATTTGGGCCAGTCGGTCTGGATCAATGACGCAGGCGAGGCCTATCCCGACACCGTCGTGGGCACCGACAGCCACACGACCATGATCAACGGCATCGGGGTTTTGGGCTGGGGCGTCGGCGGGATCGAGGCCGAAGCGGCCATGCTGGGGCAGCCGATCTCGATGCTGATCCCGGAAGTGATCGGCTTCAAACTGACGGGCAAGCTGCCGGAAGGCTCCACCGCCACCGACCTCGTGCTGACCGTGACGCAGATGCTGCGGAAAAAGGGCGTGGTGGGCAAGTTCGTCGAGTTCTATGGCCCTGGTTTGGCGGGCATGAGCGTCGAAGACCGCGCCACGATCGCCAACATGGCGCCGGAATATGGGGCGACCTGCGGGTTCTTCCCGGTCGATGAGAAGACCACGGGGTATCTCGCGGCCACCGGCCGGGAAGCGCACCGCGTGGCGCTAGTGGAGGCCTATTGCAAGGCGCAAGGCTTGTGGCGCTCTGACGTGGAGCCCGTGTTCACCGACACGCTGGCGCTCGATCTGGCGGAAGTGAAGCCGTCGCTCGCGGGGCCGAAGCGGCCGCAGGATCGCGTGCTTTTGGGCGATATGGCGAAGGTGTTCACCGCGGCGATGGAGGGCGAATTCCGCAAAGGCGGCGAGCTCACAAAGCGCACGGCGGTGGAAGGGGAAAGCTTCGACGTCGGCCACGGGGACGTCGTGATCGCGGCGATCACGAGCTGCACCAACACGTCGAACCCCAGCGTGATGCTGGCCGCCGGCCTCGTAGCGCGCAACGCCCGGGCCAAGGGCCTGACCGTGAAGCCGTGGGTGAAGACCTCGCTCGCGCCGGGCTCTCAAGTGGTGACGGATTATCTCGCCAAAGCGGGGCTTACCGATGATCTCGACGCACTCGGGTTCAACCTGGTGGGCTATGGCTGCACGACCTGCATCGGCAACTCCGGCCCGCTGCCCCCGGCGATCTCGCAGGCGGTGAACGCTAACGACCTCGTGGTCGCTTCGGTGCTGTCGGGCAACCGCAACTTTGAGGGTCGGGTCTCGCCGGACGCGCGAGCGAATTATCTCGCCTCGCCGCCGCTGGTGGTCGCTTATGCCCTCGCAGGCACGGTCTATCTAAACCTGGAGACCGATCCGATCGGGACAGGGTCTGACGGGCAGCCCGTCTTTCTGAAAGACATCTGGCCTTCGAACGCGGAGATCGAGGCGGTGGTCCGGACGGCGGTCACGCCGGAGATGTTCGCGCAACGCTACGCCGATGTGTTCAAGGGCGACGCGCACTGGCAGGCGATCCAGGTCTCGGGCGGGGAAACCTACACCTGGGACGCGGGCTCCACCTATGTCGCCAACCCGCCCTATTTCGAGGGCATGAGCATGACGCCCAAACCCTTGACGGACATCGCCAACGCGCGGGTGCTCGGGCTCTTCGGCGACAGCATCACGACCGATCACATCAGCCCGGCGGGCAATATCAAGAAGACAGGGCCTGCGGGGTCTTATCTTGTGAGCCGCGGGGTGCAGCCGGTGGATTTCAACTCCTATGGCGCCCGGCGCGGGCACCACGAGGTGATGATGCGCGGCACGTTCGCCAATATCCGGATCAAGAACTTCATGGTGAAGGATGCGGCGGGGAATGTCGTCGAAGGCGGCGACACGGTGCATCAGCCTTCGGGGGAGAAGCTTTCCATCTATGACGCGTGCATGCGCTATCAGAAGGAAGGCGTTGGGCTCGTCGTGTTCGCGGGCAAGGAGTACGGCACAGGCTCGTCGCGGGACTGGGCGGCGAAGGGCACGAACTTGCTCGGCGTGCGGGCGGTCGTGGCGGAGAGCTTTGAACGTATCCACCGGTCGAACCTGATCGGCATGGGCGTGATCCCGCTGCAGTTCGTGAACGGGGAAAGCTGGCAGTCGCTGGGCCTTACGGGCGCAGAACAGGTGACCCTCGAAGGCGTGGCCAAGCTCAGCCCGCGGCAGATGGTGGACCTGAAGGTGACGAACCCCGACGGCTCGACCCGGACGATCAAGGCGCTCTGCCGGATCGATACCGAGAACGAGGTGGCCTATTTCGCAAACGGCGGGATCCTGCACTTCGTGCTGCGGAGCCTGGCGAAAGCGGCTTGAGGGTCAGCTCATGCCCGTCCCCCTCCCCTAGAACCCTTCGGGGGGGTTGCTTCCAACACCAAAAGCCCGTCGAAGCGCGGGCTTTACGGGGCGGTCGGGGAGCGACGGAGCCGGAGGCGATCCAGGGGATTGTTGCAGTTGTGGGAGGGACGCCATCGTCCCCGCCGCGCGGTTCCTCCGGCAGGGGGTCCATCCTGCCGTGATCCGCTAAGAACGCCCCCGGCGGGACAAGACGGACCGCTGAACCGCATTCGCGCCCTTGAAGAGGAGATAGACCTTCATTCCCGACCGCTTGGGCAGCGAACGCTCGGCGGCGGTTGGATAAAGGCGGGGAGAGGCGGCTCTGATCTGGGGTGCGGGGAAAGATCCGACTTAGAGGAACTGGCCCCCTCCGCTGAGGGCAGGGCATTGAGCCGACACTGGGCATTGAGCCGACACTGGGCATTGAGCCGACAGGCGAACCGCGCGCTCGTGCGTTATACTGTCTTGCATGCCTGATTCCGCCGCCCTCCCCGTCTCGAACCTTCCGGAGCTTTCGGTCTCGGAGCTGTCGCAGGCGGTCAAGCGCACCATGGAGACGACATTCGACCGCGTCCGGGTGCGGGGCGAGTTAGGGCGCGTGACCGTGGCGAAGAGCGGACACTTCTACGCCGATCTCAAAGACGCGAACGCAGTGCTTTCGGTGGTGATGTGGAAGGGCAGCCTCAGCCAGCTGAAATTCCGCCCGGAAGAGGGGCTTGAGGTCATCGCCGAGGGGCGGCTTTCCACCTTTCCGGGTAAGTCGAGCTATCAGCTCATCGCGGACCGAATGGAGCCCGCGGGCGTGGGCGCGTTGCTGGCGCAGCTCGAGCGGCTGAAGGCCAAGCTCGCAGCGGAGGGGCTTTTTGCGGAGAGCCGGAAAAAGCCGATCCCGTTTCTGCCGCGGACGATCGGGGTGGTCACCTCGCCCACGGGCGCTGTGATCCGGGACATTCTGCATCGGCTGTCCGAGCGGTTTCCGCGGCGGGTGATCCTGTGGCCGGTGCTGGTTCAAGGCGAGCACGCCGCGGGCCAGGTCGCCGCCGCGATTCAGGGCTTCAACGCGCTGACGGGAGATTTGCGGCCGGACGTGCTGATCGTCGCGCGGGGCGGCGGTTCGATTGAGGATCTGTGGGCGTTCAACGAAGAAATCGTGGTGCGAGCCGCCGCGGAGAGCGTCATCCCCTTGATCTCGGCGGTGGGGCACGAGACCGACACCACGCTGATAGACTTCGCCTCGGATCTGCGGGCGCCGACGCCCACGGGCGCGGCGGAAAAGGCCGTGCCGGTGCGGGCGGAGCTGATCGCCCGGGTGGAGACGCTGGGCGGGCGGCTCGGGGGCGGACTTGCCCGGGGCGTGGAGCTGCGGCGGAGCCAATTCCGGGCAGCCTCGGCGCGGCTGCCGCGGCCGGAAGCGCTTTTGGCCACCGCGCAGCAGCGGTTTGACCGAGCGGGCGAACGGCTCGGGGCGGCTTTGATCGCCAATCTGCGGCTGCACCGAAGCGCGCTCGATCGAGCGTCTGCGGCGCTGCGGCCGGCGGCTTTGCGGCAGGAGATCGCCCGGCGCGGGGACCGGGCGCGGCAGGCCGGAGAGCGGCTTGCGCCGGCGATGCAGCGGGCCTTGCAGGACAAGTCGTTGCGGCTCGCCAACGCGGCGCGCCTGTTGGAGACGCTGTCGCATAAGTCGGCGCTCGCCCGCGGTTTCGCCTTGGTGCGAGACGCGGACGGGCGCGTCATTTCCGCGGGCGGGGACTTGGCGGCCGGCCAGAGCGTGACGCTGACCTTCAAGGACGGGGATCGGGCCGCGGTGATCGACGGGGCGGGAGAGGCTGCGCCGAAGCGGAAGGGCAAGCCCACAGCTCCCGGCGGGGATCAGGGCTCGCTCTTTTGAAACCGCGCCGATCGCGCTATGGTCGCGGTCAAGGCCGACAGGATTTCAACGCATGGACGTTTTGGGACGGGAAGCGGTCATTCGCTATGAGGCGAACGACTTCACGCTTCTGCAGGATGGGCGCTTCGTGCGCTGCGCCGTGACCGGCCAGCCGATCCCGCTGGATCGTTTGCGCTATTGGAGTGTGGAGCTGCAGGAGGCCTATGCTTCTCCGGAAGTGGCCTTCAAGCGCTGGCAGGAGCTGCATGCGGCAGGGCGCGTCTAAGGGAGTTCGGCATGCAGGGGCTTTTGGCGACGGCGCTTGTGGCCGTGCTGGTGTGGGCGTGCACGACGGCGACGCCGGTGGAAGCGGTGACGACGCCCGAGGCGGATGCAACCGCGCTCGTCGGACTTGAGATCGGGCCCCCTGCCCCGCCTTTGATCGAGCGGCCGGCGTTTACGCCGATCGCGATTTCTTCTGACCCGGTCCGCGGATCGACTTCGGCGCAGGCCGCGCCTCCGTTGCGGCCATTTGAAAATCTGCCCACGGCGGCGTTCATGCTGGCGCCAGAGTGTCACGGCGCGTTTGTGCAGGGCGGCCTTGCGGTGTGCCGCACGCTGCCGGGAGCGGAGGTTGGGTCCGGGGGCGCGTCCCTGGGTGAGGCCGACGGCAGCGGACTGATCGTGATCGGCTTTGACCGCGACGCGCCGGAGAGCGAAACCCTGACCTTCAGTCTGGGCAGGGAGGAAGCGTCGATCACGCTCTCCATCGCCCCGCGGGCGTTCAGCGAGCAGAGCGTTTCAGGCTTGCCGCCGCAGACCGTAACGCCGGATGCCGCCGCGCAGGAGCGGATCGCGCGGGACCGGGTGCATATTGATCGCGGCTATGCGAGCCAGGCGGCGGTCAGCGGATTTCTCGATGGGTTCATCTGGCCTGTTGAGGGGCGGATCAGCGCATCTTGGGGGGCGCGGCGGATCGCCAACGGGATCCCGCAGCGGCCGCATTACGGTATTGATCTCGCTGTGCCGACGGGCACACCGATCCGCGCGCCGGCTTCGGGCGTCGTGACGCTGGCGCAGCCGGACCTCTTGCGCGAAGGCGGGCTTGTGATGATCGATCACGGCCAGGGGCTTATCACCCTTTACCTGCACATGAGCCGGCTTGATGTGGTCGAGGGGCAGACCGTTGCGCAGGGCAATATCATCGGCGCTGTGGGCGCGACGGGTCGGGCGACAGGGCCGCATCTGTGCTGGCGGATGAAGTGGCGGGACCGGTTTCTGGACCCGAGCGTGGCGATCTTGGGCCTCGCCAACGCGCGAAACGGGCTGAGTTTGGCGGAGTGATCGACTAAACCCCCGCCTTCGCCCACGCCTCCTTCGGCCAGCGGCGGTGGACCCAGAACCAGTCCTGCGGCGCTTCGCGGATGCGGGCTTCCATAAAGGCGTTGATGCGGCGGACCGCAGCAGGGATCTCCGTTTCCTGGGGGGCCGCGTAATCCAGCGGGATCGGGTCGTGGATCGTCACGTGGTAGCGGGCGTTCGGCAGACGGCGCACCGAGAGCGGGATCAGCGGGACCTTAAAGCGCAAAGCCAGCCGCGTTGGACCGTCAGCGGTCATGCAGTCGTGGCCGAACAAGGGGGCCGCCACCCCTTCATTGTATTTCTGGTCGTTCATGAGGGCGATGGTCTCGCCCGTCTTCAGCGCGCGCAGCAGCCCCATGCCGCCCTGTTTGCCCTTGGCGGCCTGCAACTTCACGCCGTAATGACTCCGGACTCGGATGATATCGGCGTCGATGATCGGGTTGTTCGCGGGGCGGTAAGTGACGTGGCAAGGCACGCCGCGCTGGACAATGGCGGCGGCCATCAGCTCCCAGTTGGCGAAGTGGCCGGAGATGAAAACCGCGCCTTGGCCTGAGGTTTTCACCGCGTCCAGGCGCTCAGCGCCGGTTACGTCGATGCGGCCGCCGTCTTGGTAGGCGTTGATCTCATGCAGGTGCGGAAATTCGCCGGCGGCGCGGCCGATGCCGTCCCACATGGCGCGGCGGATGTCTTCGCGCCAGACTTCGGTCTCGTTGGGAAACGCCAAGCGCAGATTGCGGATCGCGGTGGTATGGGCGCTGGTGAGCGGGCCGATGGCGCACATCAACCCGGCGCAGCGGCGGCTTGCGGTTTCGATCGGCATGGCGCCGAAAAAGCGCAGATAAGCGCCCCAGCCGAGGGCCTCGAGGCGATGGCCGAGGGTGATGGTTGTCGATACGGCCATCAGGGCGCTCTCACGAAAGCGGCGAAGGCTGCTTCATCGGCGAAGCGGGCCTTTACGGGCAGGACGGCGACCTTGGCACGCCAAGGCGGCGGCAGGCGCACGGCGTCCTTTTCCGTGGTGATTAGGATCGCGCCATGGTGCTCGGCATGGCGGGCGAGGTTCTCGAGTTCGCTTGGAGCGAAGGGATGGTGGTCTGGGAAGGAGGCGCCGTCCAAAAGGTCGCCGCCCAGGTCTTTGACGGCGTCGAAGAATTTTTCCGGCCGGGCAATGCCGGCGAAGGCGAGGAGCGGACCGGGCGGCGGCGGGGCGGCGGCTTCGAGCCAGGCGTCAAAGATCGGTTGCGCGAAGCCTTCAAGGTAGGCGGGCCGGGTTCGGTCTGCCGAGGCAGAGGCGCGGAACACGGCGGCGGCTTGGGCCCGCGGCAGGCCTTGCGCCAGGGGCTCCCGCAGCGGGCCGGCGGGGAAGATCCGACCGTTGCCGACCCCGGCGCCGGCGTCGAACACCAGGATCGACAGGTCTTTGGCCAAGCTCGGGTTCTGGAAGCCGTCATCGAGGATGAGCGTTTGGGCGCCGGAGGCGATGGCGGCCTGCGCGCCCGCCACACGATCCCGCGCAATCCAGGCGGGGCCATCGGCGGCGTGGAGCAGCGGCTCGTCGCCGACATCGGCGGCGGCATCGGTCATCACGACACGGTGAGGGCCTTTCAGGCGGCCGCCATAGCCGCGGGAGAGCGTGTGCGCCCCCTCCCCCAGGATCGCGCGGACGGCGCGGGCGATGGGCGTTTTCCCCGCGCCGCCCATCGTGAGATTGCCGACGCAGATGACGCGGGCGGCGACTTTCGTGGGCGTGGTCGTGGCGATGCGTCTGGCGCCGGCCCAGGCGTAGGCGGCGGCGATGGGGGCCAGCATCCCGCGAAGCACCGGCGCCGCGTCGCGGCCGACGCCTTCGCGATACCAGAAGTCAGGCGCGCGCATGGATGGCCTCGGGCTTCAAGCTTTGCAGAGCTTCGAGGGTGGCGGCGAGCGCAGGGCCGGCCTCGCCAGCAACCTCACCGGCGGCGGTGACCAGTCGTTGGCGGGCGGGCTCGTCCTGCCAGAGTTCGACCACAGCGGCGGCGATCCGGGCGGCGCCCTCCACCACTCGGGCGCCGCCGGCGCGGAACAGGGCTTCAAAGGCTTCGTCGAAGCTTTCAACATGCGGGCCGGTCAGCACGGCGGAGCCGATTTTGGCGGGCTCCATCGGATTGTGGCCTTTCAACTCAGGGCGAAGACTGCCGGCGACAAGGGCGATGGGGGCCGCCGCATACAGCGTGCCCATCTCGCCCATGGTGTCGGCGACATAGACAGGGGCCTCGCCAATGGGCTGGCTGAGGGACCGGCGCGGGGCCCCGCCGGCGAGGGCGGCGATGGCGGCGCCACGCTCGGGATGGCGGGGCGCCAAGAGCAACAGCGCGTCCGGCAAAGCGCGGCAAACCTGATTGTGCGCCTCGAGGATGATCTCTTCCTCGCCCTCATGGGTGGAGGCGGCGAGCCAGACGGGGCGATCGCCGACCTCCTTGGCGAGCCAAGCCCGCGCCATTACGTCAATGGGCGGGGCGGGGGCGGCGAACTTGATGTTGCCGAGATAGACGGCGCGGCGGGCGCCGAGGTCCAGCAAGCCTTCGGCGGTGCGGGCGTCGGCGCTGGTGATCGATTGGAAGGCGCCGAAAACGGCGCGTGCGGATTTCGGTGTGCGCTTCCAGTTAGCCAAGGTCGCGGGGCTCATGCGGGCGTTGACCAAGGCCAGGGCCGCTCCGTGCGCCTTGGCGGCGAGGATCTGGTTCGGCCAAATCTCGCTTTCGACGAAGATCGCCCAGTCAGGGCGCCAGTGGTCCAAGAAACGACGGACGGCGTCAGGGCGGTCAAGGGGGCCGAATTGATGCAGGATGCGGGGGTTGTCTGCGGCCTCCACCTTCGCCGCGCCGGTTCGGGTGCCGGTGGTGATGAGGACGTTGGCGGTGGCGTTGCGGCCCAAAAGCCCATCGGCTAACTGCAGCGCCACGCCGCTTTCGCCGACGCTGGCGGCGTGGAGCCAGAACAGCCGCCCCGGCGGGCGGTCCTTTGAGGGACGGCCAAAGCGTTCTCCCAGGCGCATGGGGTCCTCCTTGCCTTTGCCGACGCGGGCGCGGAGCCATAAGCCGAGCGCCGGCCCGGCCAGAACGGTCGCCGCCTGATACAGGGTCAGAGCCTTGATCACGCCAGGATCTCTTCCGGTTCGGGCTCTTCCACGGGCGCGGTCGCGTCGGCTGGGGCGAGATAGGGCCGGCCAACGAGGCGATCCGCCTCGGCGCTGACGCGGTTGAGCTCATCCTCCAGCTTCCGCCGCCACACTTCCATATCGTCGTCGCTGAGTTGGCGGGGAACCACGATGAGGTCGCCGTAAACTCCTGCCCCTTTGGCGAAAGGGTACGGCATCAGGATCCGGTCCCAGCTGTGGAACGCTTTGCCGGGGCGGCAGGACCAGGCGAAAGGCAGGATTGGCGCGCCGGACATGCGGGCGACCTGGATGGCGCCCATCTGCGCGCGCATCCGAGGGCCGCGGGGGCCGTCCGGGGTGATGGCCACGGCCTCGCCGTCCTTGAGCAGGCGGAGCATTTCGCGCAAGGCGGCGGTCGCGCCTTTCTGTTTGCCGCCTTTGGCGGAAGAGCCGCGAACAGCGCCGACATTCATCCGCCGCATGATGTGGGCGATGATTTCGCCGTCTTTCGATTTGGAAATCATCACGCGGATGGGTTGGGCGCCGCTTTGGAAATCCCAGCCGCAGGGTCCCAAGGGGACCCGATTATGCCAGAGGGCGAAAATGACGGGGGATTTTTGTCGCCAGAGGAGGCGCGCCTGATCTTTGTTCACCCACTGCCAACGGATCGTGGCCTGACACAAACGCAGATAGGCGGCGATCAGCCAGGTGACAGCCCGCAGCATGAAAGACGGCCTGGGTTCGCCAGACATCTTTGCCGGGTCAGTCAAGGCCGGAGCAGACAAGGGCTGTGCCATCCCATATGAGGGGGCGGCTTTGCGCCGCCAATTCGGCCCCTTATAGGGGCAAGAACGCCTGTTTCGCCACCGGCCGATGCAATGGAGCCCCGATGATCGCCGACGCGCTGCCGAAAAGCCAACGCTTTGACTTGTCGACGGCTTCCGGCCGGAAGGCGGCCTATCACGACCTGATGTGGGTGGATCACGGCTTCCTGCGCGCGGCGTTTCAAAATCTGCACTGGATCAGCCCGGAGATGGCGCGGTCCAACCAGCCCTCCCCGGCCCATATCGCCCAATACGCCAGGATGGGGATCAAGACGATCGTCAATCTGCGGGGGTTCAACGACAGCGGGCATTACTGGCTGGAGCGGGAGGCCTGCGCGCAGCACGGGATCACGCTGGTGGACACGCCGATCTCATCCCGGGACACGCCTTCGAAAGAGCGGCTTTGGCGGGCGAAGGAAATTTTTGAGACCATCGCCTATCCGGCCCTGATGCACTGCAAGAGCGGGGCGGACCGGGCGGGGCTTTACGCGGTGCTCTATAAGCATTGGCGGATGGGAGCGCCGATCGCGGAGGCAGTAGAGCAGCTCTCGGGCCGTTACCTGCATGTGAGAGCGGGCAAGACCGGGATGCTCGACTTTTTCTTTGAGACCTATCTCAAAGAGACCAAAAACAGCGGCAAGAGCTTCGACGCCTGGATCGCGGAGGACTACGACCCGGCCGCGGTCAAGGCCGCCTTCATGGGCAGCTGGTGGGGCAACCTTCTGACCGAGAAAATCCTGCGCCGGGAATAGGCCTCACGGCAGGGTGAAGGGCAGCGGCTCGGCGACGGCGGCGGCCGGCAGCAAGGTCTCATAAACGGGGGTCAGGCCATCGGCAGCGTTGGTGGTGAGCTTATAGGCCCAGGCGCTGGACCCGGCGTTGATCGCCTGCGCGGCGGCGACGGCTTCGGGAGTGTCCACCGTCGGGCGGGCGGAGAACTTGAGCCAGCTGTCTTGGCCGACGCTCACGATCTCTGCGTCGATGATCATGTTGGCGTTGGTGGTCAGCGCCAAACGCGCCCGGGGCGGCGCCTGAACCGAGGCCGCCGGCGCCACGTCGATGGGATCGATTGACAAAATGCGGAGCGCGAGATCCTCGAGGCTCACCGCGGCGCTGGGCTGCACGCCTGAGAGCGGCGGGGCGAAGATGAAGCCAATCGCGCTTTCGGCGGTGGGGCGGATCAGCCCATACGCGCGGCCCTCGGCGGGGGCGACGTCAACGCGGACGATGCTGTCGGCGGCCACTTCGAAAGGCCGGAGCGCAAGCCAAGCGGCTGGATCGCGCAGGTCCGGCAGATCGCCGGACACAGCCCAAGCCTGATTGTCGTCGGCCTCCCGGACATACACGCCGCCGGTTTCGGAGGCGACGCCGACAATCAGATCCACCACAAGGGCGCCCTGCTCGTCTTCCATCTGCAGAAGGACGCCGCGGCCGCCGGATGAGGGATCGCCGAGGCCGATCCGGTCGAGCTTTTCAGGGTCACTCGTCATGCGGCGCTCAAAGGCCAGGCCTCGGAGCGCGGCGGCGACGGCGGTCACGGCCTGGGGGCGGACGGGATAATCGCCGCGCTCGCGCATGATCCAGCCCGCGGGCCCGCGCTCGATCGTGAAGGTCCCATCCAAGGAGCGCACGGCGATGCGCCGGACGCTTTCCATCCGCGTCTCGGTCAACGCCGGTACGACAGGGCCGGCGACGGCGTCGCCGCGCAAGGCGTGGCCGCGGATTGAGACCACAACCCAGGCCAAGACCGCCAAAGCGGCGGCAAGGCCGATGATGCGCCAGGCCCAGGCGGCGCGGCGGGCGCGGAGGTCGGTGCTCATGCCTTAGCCTCCTCGCGGCGCTGGCTTTGTCGGCGATTTCTGCGGGTCAGGACGATGACGCCCACGGCGCCGACGAGAAGCGGGGCCACCCACAGATTGAGGCCCACGACCCAGCCCTGGAGGCTGTCGGTGGCGCGGCGGAGATCGCGACGGATGTCGCGGACCTGATCGCGCAAGGCCTGGGCGTTGGTCATGAAGCGATTGATTTCCGACTGTTCCTCAGGCGTCAGGGAGGCGGCGCCTTCGCCGTCGAGGAAGCCCGAGCCCTGGCCGCGGCTTTGCAGTTCGCGCAGGCGCTGTTCGGTGGCGGCCTGTTCGGATTCGGCGGCCTCGAGGCTCGCCTGGAAGTCTGCGCGGGCCTGCTCTTCCATTTCATCGAGCACGGTGAGGCGGCGCGTGGAGGGCGCGCGGGAGCGCAGGGAAATCAGCGCTTCCGAGCCGGACAGGGCCTCGACCGTATTCAGGGCGAAGAACAGGTTGTCGAAAATCAGCTGGCCTTGCTGGAAGTAGAATCCGTCCAAGAGGAAGTCGGTGTCGCCGACGACGACGATCTGGGCGCTCTGGCCTTCGGGCGTCGCGGTCAGGCGCGCGGATTGATCGCCAAGGCCCGCTTCGGGAGGCGCGCCCGTGGCGAAAGCGCTGGTCAGCCGGCCGGTCAGCTGTACCGCCAGGATCTCGGTCCGAGCGGTGGGCTGCCACATCTGGTCGATCATGTCCGGGCTGGGCTGTTGGAGGGCGAACTCCGCCGGGATACGCATTGTCTCGCCGGTGGTGCGGGCGAGGGTTTCGGCTGTCAGGCCTTCGCGCTCGCTGACCTGCAGGGCGCCGGCCATGCCAAAGACCGTGTCGCCCGTCAGCTCCGCGGTGATGAGGCTGGTGCGGCTCAGGCGATCAGCGGGAACCTGGAGAAAAAGCGGGAAGGTGAAAGACCCGCCAGGGCCGCCGCCGAGGACGAAGCCGCCTTCGCGGTCCATCACCACGTCGGAAGACAGCTCAAGACCCCAGGCGGACAACAGCGGCGCCAGGTTGGACGATGACGGCGCGGGCGGCGCCATCATCGCGAAAGGATCAGCGGAGGGCGGCGTCAACGCCAGAAGCGACGCCGGATCCACAGCCACGAGAAGCCGGCCTTTGGAGAGGGCGAACTGGTCGATGGCATAGAGCTGGCCGGGGCTCAGGCCCCAAGGATGGATAACGGCGAGGACGTCGATATCGTCAGGGATCGTCGTGAAGTCCGGGCTGAGGGCCTCGACCTCGAAGAGACCGCGGAGCTGGCTGCCGAAGAGGTTGGCGGTGACCTCGCCCCCCTGCCCCAGGTTCGGCTCGTCGCCCATCGGCATGGTGGTGATCAGGCCGATCCGCGGCGGGTTCGGGTTATCCAGATCATAGATCAGGCGTGTGAGGTCGTACTCGAGGAAGGGCTCGCGCTCGGGATCGAGGAAGGCAATGGCCTGGCGGTCATCGACAGCGTTGGCGCCGGCGAGGCCCAAAAAAATCGGGTCTTGGCCCGGCGGCTCCAGGGGCTGGAGGCCGGCGAGACGGGCGGCGTCTTCCTCCTCTGAATCGGGCTCAGGGTTCACTTCAACCACACGAACCATACCGTCGGCGTTGGCGGCGTAGCTCAAGAGCAGTTCGCGGACGCGAGCGGCATAGGCCGAGAGCGCGGGATCAGCGCCTGCGGCTTCGCGGGAATAATAGAAGCGGAGCTCCAGCGGTTCAGCGAGGCCGGAGAGCACCGTCTTGGAGCCTTGGCTCAAGGTGTAGAGGCGGTTCTCGGTCAGATCGAGGCGGGCGTCGCGAAGCCAGACATTGGCGATCATGTTGAGCGCGACGAACATCACGGCGAAGGCGGCGCCCACGAGAAGGGCGAAACGGCGTCCGGTCATGGCGTCACCCTCCCCGCCGAGCGTCGACGGCCAGCACCGTCCAGCTCAAGAACAGCGCCATCAGCGACAGGAAGAAGACGACGGCGCGAAGCTCGATCACGCCGCGCTGGGCGGCCTCGAAGTGGCGCATCACGGACAATGAGGAGACCACTTCGGACAAGCCGCCGCCGAGGAGGCCGGAGACCGTGTCCAGCACCAGGGGCAGACCTATGGCCGTGAAAATGAAGCAGATCAGGACGCCCAAGACGAAGGCCGCAACCTGAGAGGAGACCATCGCCGACATCGCGGACCCAACGGCGAGATAGCCGCCGGCCATCAGAAGGCTTGCGATATAACCTGCGAAGATCGCGAGGTTATCGGGATCGCCCAGTACATTCATGGTGATCCACAAAGGCGTGGTCAGAAGCAGCGCGACGGCGGCCACGATCCAGGCGGCGAGGAACTTGCCCAACACCAATGCCGGCGTGGAGGCGGGCAGCGTCATCAAGAGTTCAACCGCGCCGGACTGGATGTCCTCCGACCAGAGGCGCATGGCCACGGCAGGCAGAAACACCATGAAAATCCACGGATGAAACGCGAAGAAGCGGCTCAAATCCGCTTGCCGCGCATCCCAGAGGCCGCCGACCTGAAACGCGAACAGGTTCACGGCGAACAAAAACACGGCCACGAACACATAGGCCGCCGGCGTCGTGGCGTAGCTCAGGAGTTCCCGCCGGAAGACTGCCCCCATCCCCTTCATCATGCGGCTTCCTCCGCACTGGTCAGAGCACGGAAGGCGCCTTCGAGGCCGTCGGCGTGGCCCGCAGCCAGATTGGCGGGCGTGTCGTCGGCAACCACCTTGCCCTTGTCGATGACGATAGCGCGGGTGCAGACGGCGGCGACCTCTTCCAGGCTGTGGGTGGAGATCAGAACCGCGCGGTCCTGGCCCAAACGCCGGATGAGGTCGCGGACGGCCTGGCGCTGGTTGGGGTCGAGGCCGTCGGTCGGTTCGTCGAGGATCATGAGCATGGGATCGTGCAGCAGGGCCGCGGCGAGGCCCACCCGACGGCGATAGCCTTTTGAGAGGACGCCGATGGGGCGCTCGATCGCGTCGCCCAGATTGGCGTCCTGGGCGGCGCGGCGGACCGCGTTGCGGCCGGCGTCCTTGCCCAGGCCGCGGGCGTTGGCGAGGAAGCCTAGAAAAGCCATCGGCGTCATTTCTTCATAGAGAGGCGCGCCTTCCGGGAGATAGCCGATACGCTCCTGGGCGCGGGCGCGGTCGCGGGCGACGTCTATGTTGAAGACCTTGGCGAACCCTTCGTCAGGCTCAAGGTAGCCCGCGATCATGCGCATCGTGGTGGTCTTGCCGGCGCCGTTGGGGCCAAGGAAGCCCACGATCTCGCCAGCGTCCACCGAGAAGGTGACGCCGTCGACGGCGACGCGGCGACCGAATCTTTTGCGCAAGCCTTCGACCTGCAACAGCATGGGTTTGGATATCCGTTTGAGAAGCGCTCGCTTCTACGACGGCGCACAGGGAAACGGAAGCCCTGATCGGCGATGGCGCGATCAGACCCGCAGGGTGAGGCCGCCGTCGACCGTGATGGCTTGGCCCGTGATGAAGCCCGCGGCGTCGGAGGCGAGGAAGACAGCCAAGCGAGCGATGTCGTCTGGAGTTCCGAGGCGTTTGAGGGCGGCTTTCTTGGCCCAAAGGTCCGCGATGTCCGGCCGAGCTTCCCAGACCGGTCGCGTCATGCCCGTGGCAATCGCGCCGGGCAGGATCGCGTTGGCGGTGACGCCGTGTTTGCCCCACTCCAAGGCCAGGGTGCGGACAAGGCCCAACACGCCCGCCTTTGAGGCGCAATAGCCGACGAGGCCGTAATCGGTCGCTTCGGCCATAACCGAGGCCGTCACCAGCACGCGGCCGGCAGGGCTTTGCGCGACATAAGGCGCCGCCGCCCGGGCCATGCGAAACGGGGCGCTCAAGTTGACGGCGAGCTGCTCATCCCAAGCCGCGTCGTCCATCTCGGCGGCGGGAGCACCGCGGGCGACGCCGGCATTGGCGAAGAGAATGTCGAGGCGGCCGAAGTTCGCGACCGCTTCGTCGACGGCGGCGGCGCAGGCGGACGCCGCTGCGAGATCGGCGACGAGGGTTTTGGCCCCCCGCTCTCGCAGCCGCGCCATGCCTTCGTCAACGCGATCGACGGCGAGAACCTGAGAGCCCGCCGCCAGGAAAGCTTCCACCGCGGCAAAACCGATGCCGGAGGCGGCGCCTGTCACGAGGGCTGCCCGGCCTTGCAAAGCGCCCATGATGCATTTCCCCTTGCGCTTTCCAGGGACGCGGCGTGAAGCTTCATGCTGCGCGTTCGTGGATCTAGGCACTTTTGAGGGTGGCGCAGAATGAGTCCAGAGGCGGCCTCGGATAGTCAGGACAGTCGACGCCGGCCGCCCGCCTACGAAAACGCCGCCGAGCGTGGCTCAGCGGCGTTTTGCGTGAAATCTGCGGGCCGGGTCAGAGTGCAGTCCACTCCCAGGGGGCTGGGGGGGCTGATGGAAACTGGAAGAGAACGCGTTCTCCGTCCCGGCCACGTGGTTACGATCATCTCTCGCGATGGCGGAAGCAAGCAGAAAACAGGGCGAAAACCAGACCTGTCGTCGATTTCATCCCTTGCGCCATTCAACCAGGAGGCTACGCTTTGCAAATCAATGATTTAGGGTCGCCTGTGGAGAAGCTGCCAAAGTCCGGCGAGGCCCGAATTTTCTTTGATCGACGCGAGTTGACCCAGATTTTGGGTGTGTACGGCCGAATGGTGGCCGCGGGGGAGTGGCGAGACTACGCCCTTGATTCTTTGAGCGATCGCTGCGTGTTCAGCGTGTTCCGGCGGGCCAGCGAATCGCCGCTGTATCGAATCGAAAAACGACCGGCGCTGGCCCGAAAGCAGGGCGCGTTCAGCGTGACCGCACAGCAGGGACAGATCCTGCGGCGGGGGCACGACCTGGGCGCGGTGCTGAAGGTCTTCGACAAAGGGCGCTTCGCGGTGGTGGACTGACGCACCGCGCGTTGCAGTTTGGGTAGCCAACCATTCAAAAAAAATGCCCCGGAGCACGCTCCGGGGCTTTCGCATTTGGGATCTCCAATCGGTCCAGCGTCAGTCGCGGGGCGCCATGATGCTAAGGATGAATTGGAACATGTTGATGAAGTTGATGTAGAGGCTCAACGCGCCGAACGTGGTGATCACGTTGAGCGCGCGGGCGTCACCGCCGTACTCATAGTACGAATACTTGAGCCGCTGCGTATCAAAGGCCGTCAGCAAGCCGAAGAGCCCCACACCGATCACGCTGATCGCGAAGTGCATGGCCGGCGACTGGATGAAGATGTTGATGATCGACGCCACGATCAGGCCGACTACGCCCATGATAAGGAACGTGCCCATCGGGGTGAGGTCACGCTTGGTGGTGTAACCCCAGAGACTCAAAGCGCCGAAGGCCACCGCGGTGGTCAGGAACGCCTTCGCGACGGCGATGATGCCGCCCGGAATAACGGTATAGGTGTAGACGATCGCGCCCATGCCGACGCCAATCAGGGACACCACGCTCCAGTAGATGACATTCGCGCCCACGGGGGACGGGTTGCGCATGGCGAAAGCCGAGATCAGCAACAGGCCGATGGGCCCGAACATCACAACCCAACGAAGCGGCGTGCCGAACACCAGCGCCATCGCCTGGGCGTTCGATCCGACCGCGAAGGCGAGGAGGCCCGTCAGCAGAAGGCCCAACGCCATTTTATTGTAGACCCCAAGCATAAAACTGCGCAGACCGGCGTCCACCGCCATATCGGCGCGGCCCATCGGGATCGAACGGGCCTGACCCAGCATGTCGTTCATACAAACTCTCCTTCGCCCCTGGCATTCCATGAGACGTTGTCTCACATATGGCGCGCAGCGTCGTGCAGTGCAACCCGGTCACAGAAGCTTGTTTGGACGGACAAAAGAATATTCCAAGTAACGCCAAACTTTGTACGGTTAATCGTCGTCGGCTTGTCCCCGACGGAGGCCGCCGCCTGAGGCCGCCGTCTGAGGCCGCACGAATCGCGCTAGCAACGGGGCCTTGGAGGGCTTTCTCGAATGACCGATCCCACCGGATCAGAACCGCCGACGTGGCAGCAGCGGGCGCAGGGCGCTGCGAAAGCGGCGGGGACCAAGGCGCGCGGGCTGTGGCATGCGGCCCGGCGGCGGCTGAGGGCCGGGAAAGCCTTCGTTGCGGCGCGAACCGCGCCGGCCCTGGCGTGGGTTAAGGCGCGCCAAGATCAGGCAGCAGCAGCGATCCAGCCGGTCATCGGGCCGCTCCTGGCCCGGATCCCTCCCCTGCCGCCTTGGTTTCCTCGGTTCAAGAAGCCTCAAGGCCCTTTCGTGCGCCGGGCCGCGATCTATGCGGGTTGGACCGGGATCGGCGGGATCGCGGCGATCCTCGCGTTCTTCGTTTACGTTACCCACGACATGCCGAGCACGAACGATCTGTGGTCGGCGAGCGATGCGCCCAGCATCACTTTTTTGGACCGCAACGGCCGGGTGATCCGGCGCGAGGGGGCGGAGGCGGCGCCGCCGGTGGATATCGACACGCTGCCGCCTTATGTCGGCCAGGCCTTCGTGGCGATCGAAGACCGCCGGTTTGAAGATCACTGGGGCGTCGATTTCATGGGCCTGATGCGGGCCGCGTGGCTCAACATCCGCTCGGGCGCAGTGGTCCAGGGCGGGTCGACGATTACCCAGCAACTTGCGAAGAATCTGTTTTTGTCGAACGAGCGCACCTTCCGGCGGAAAGCGCAAGAATTCGCGATGGCGATTTGGCTGGAGACCCGGTTCAGCAAAGAGGACCTCCTCGCGCTGTACTTGTCACGGGTCTATTTCGGAGCAGGCGCATGGGGGATCGAGGCGGCGTCGGAACGCTATTTCGACATTCCAGCCTCGCAGCTGTCGCTGACGCAGGCGGCCCTGCTGGCAGGCCTTGTGAAAGCCCCGTCGGACTACAATCCAGCGCGAAACGAAGAAGCGGCGCGGGAGCGGGCCAACCTCGTGCTGCAGGCGATGGCGGAGCAAGGCTACATCACCGAGGAGCAGCGGCTCGGAGCGGTGGATGCGCCGATCCAGGTGACGCAGGCGCACCCGAACGACGATCTCGGCTATTTTCGAGACTGGATCGATCCGCTGCTGAACGATGTGATCGGGCACGAGCGCGGCGACTATGTGGTGGAGACCACGATCGACATCGAGGCGCAGCGCGCGGCGCAGGCCTCGATCGAGCGGCATCTGTCGGAGGAAGGCGATGCGCGGGGCGTGAGCCAAGCGGCGCTTGTGTCGCTCGACGACACGGGGGGCATCGTCGCCATGGTGGGCGGCCGGGACTACGGCGACAGCCAGTTCAACCGCGCCACGCAGGCCGGGCGGCAGCCGGGTTCGGCGTTCAAGTATTTCGTTTATCTCGCGGCGATGGAACGCGGCTACACGCCCTGGACCGTGCGAGTGGACGCGCCGGTGACCTACGGCGACTGGCAGCCCCGAAACTTCGACGGCGAGTTTGCAGGCCCGGTGAGCCTGACTTCGGCCTATGCGCGATCCATCAACACGGTGGCGGTGCAATTGGCCAATGAGGTGGGCGGGTCCGAAGTCATCGCCACGGCGCGGCGGCTGGGGATCACCTCCCCTCTCCGGAATTACCGGTCGCTCGCCCTTGGGGCGCAGGACATGACGCTGATCGAGCTGACGCAGGCTTACGGCGCGCTTGCGTCGGAGGGACGGCGTCTGACGCCACACGGCGTGCTGCGCATCCGTCGGGTGGACACGCCTCAGCCGCAGGTCGTTTGGGAATCGCCGCACGCTCCGGGCGATGTGGTCATCGAGGGCCGCGCGCAGCGCTTCATGAACATGCTCATGTCGCGGGTCGTGGAGGCCGGCACTGGCACGCGGGCGCGAATCCAGGGACGCCAGATCGGCGGCAAGACCGGGACCGGCAACAATTATCGCGACGCCTGGTTCATCGGCTACACGCCGGGGGTCGCTACGGGTGTGTGGGTGGGGAACGATCAGTTCGCCGACACACAGCGGGTGACTGGCGGGTCCCTGCCGGCGGCGATCTGGCATGACTTCATGCTCGTGGCGCTGGAGGACGTGCCTGTGCGGGCTTTGGCGATGCCAGGAGACGGCGATTACAGTCTCGGCCCCTCGGTCGCGGCGCCGGAAACTCCCATTGCGGCGGCGCCTGCGCCGGTGGTTCGCGGCGCGCCGCTCGGGGCGCCGTTGGGCGGCGGACCGCCGGTGGCGGCGGCTGACGACGGCGCTGATCGGAGCCTCGACTTCGGACCCGAGGGTTAGGCGGCGGGTTCGCCTCCGGCGCCGACGGCGTGCAGGTCCGCGCCGCGGCGCTTGAGCCAAGCGCGATGCACGCGCCAATCGGGACAACAGCGCTCGACCTGCGCCCAAAAGCGCGGGGAGTGGTTCATCTCCAAAAGATGCGCCACCTCATGGGCGGCAAGATAATCCAGCACCGCCGGCGGCGCCAAAATCACGCGCCAGGAGAACGAGAGGGCGCGGCTCGATGAGCATGAGCCCCAGCGACTTTTCGTGTCCCGCACGGTGAGGCTGCTGGGGCGAGCCCCGAGGGTGGCGGCGTGGCGGTCCACGGCTTCGGCGAGGCGATCTTTGGCCTCCGCCTTGAGAAAGCGGGCGAGGCGCGGCGCGAAAAGGGCTATGTCCGGCGCGGGCACGATCAGGCGGGGACAGGGGGCGTCTTCGACGACAACCGGGCCGCGGCCGGAGACCGCCTCCAGCCTATGCTGCACGCCGAGAAACGGGATCAGCGCGCCGGGCCGGAAGGGCGCAGGATCGGGCAAACGTTCGAGCTGCTGGGTAATCCAGGCGGCGCGTTCGGCGGCAAATTCCAGGGTCGCAGGGACGGCGCGCTTGGAGGGGCTGATGGCGATCGCCTCGCGCCGGGTTGAGTCAATCCGTAGGCCGATGCGGCGGGCGCGACGGTCAATGACCAGGCGCACCGACACCGGTCGGCCCGCAAACTCGGCGACCGTGTGCAGTCCTTCCGCCGGGGTCGATTTGAGCAACGAGGGCATGGCTCATGAGCCTGCCACGGGTTCTGAGTCGTGTCATGAGCCACGGCCCTGCAAAGCATGACCGTTCAGAACGCTTCCACAAGGGGAAGCGCCTCAGGTAACGGCGCGCAACCGGGTGCGGCGCGGGGCCGCCTTTGTGGCGGCGCCCTCTGCTTCCGCCGCAAGGATGAAGCTGCGGAGGCGTGGGTAGATCTCTTCCAGGAAGCGCTTTCCGTTGAACACGCCATAGTGGCCGACTTTCGGCTGCACATAAAGCTCGCGGGCGTGGTCGGGGATATTGGGGCAGAGATCGTGGGCAGCTTGCGTCTGGCCGACGCCGGAGATGTCGTCCCGCTCGCCTTCCACCGTCATTAGGGCGGCCTTGCAGATCGCCTCGAGGTCAACCCGGTGGCCGCGATGCTCAAAGACGCCGCGGGCGAGTTTGTATTCCTGGAACACGTCCTGGATGGTCTGGATGTAGAATTCCTCGGTGAGGTCGAGGACGGAGAGATACTCGTCGTAGAATTCGCGGTGCTTGCCGGCGTTGTCGCCGTCGCCTTTGGTCAGGTTCTGGAAATAGTCCCAGTGGGCGTCGACGTGGCGCGACCAGTTCATGCCCATAAAGGACGCGAGCTGGATGAAGCCCGGATAGACCTGCCGGAAGGCGCCGGGGTAAATCGCGGGCACAGTGTGGATCATGTTCTGCTTGAACCACTGCAGCGGCCGCTTTTCGGCGAGCTTGTTCGGCGCGGTGGGGCTGCGGCGGGCGTCAATTGGGCTGCCCATGAAGGTCATGGACAAGGGCGTGCACGGATCGCCGGCTTCGCTCATCAGCGCGACGGCGGCGAGAACCGCAGGACCGGGCTGGCAGACCCCGACCACGTGGGCGCCGGGGCCGATCTTGCGCAGCATGTACATGATGTGATCGACATAGTCGTTCAGATCAAAGCGCCCGGCGATGACCGGGGCCATGCGGGCGTCGACCCAATCGGTGATGTAAACCTCATGATCGGGGAGGAAGCCTTCGACAGTGCCCCGCAGCAGCGTGGCGAAATGGCCGGACAAGGGCGCCACGATCAGCACTTTGGGATCGGCCTTCATGCCCTGGCGAGCGGCGAGCAATTCGTGCGGCTCGCGCTCAAAGTGGGTCAGCTGCACCCAAGGGTTGGCCCACACGGTGCGGGGCGTGACGGCGACGCGGGCGTCTTCAATGCTGGTGAAGGGGAGATTCCAGTCCGGCTTGCGGTAGCGCCGGGTGATGGTCTCGAACACATCGGAGGCGGCGGCCGCCGCGCGGCCCATCGGCGTATGAGCCGCAGGATTAAGGGGCGACCGCAGAAGCGCTGATTGCGCCATCGCAGCGGCGCGGAGAGGCATCACGGCAAGATGGTTCAGTTCGTACAGGGTATAGAGCATTCACCTCGCCTTTGCCGAGACCACGGAGCCGCGTCCGGCTTGCACACCAAAACCTGCGGCCTTTGGGTTGGCGACCGACGCGCATCTTCCTTCATAAGCGTTACGGTCTGTTTAAGGGTCCGCCCCGCCGGCCTTGCGGGCCGCTTTTGGTGTCGCCCCTGCATGAACGACCGAGCGCTGCTTGGCCGCCACCGCATTAACCAATACAGCGAATTGTAATAGATTTCACTCAGGGCGAGGGGGAAAAAGCAGGCGCTTTGCGTGCGGCCGAACCGCGCTTGTTTGGCGGGTGTTGGAACCAGTTTGGCGTTGTTTGGCATAGTGTTTCGAATGGCATCAGCGCGGAGTGCGGCCACGCTCTGGACCTCGGAGCAGGAGCAGCGTTGAATGTGACTTCGGGTTTATTCTCCACATTGGGCCCTGCCGTGTTTGCGAAGAGGCGACCTTGACCAACCTGAGCCCCGCCCTGCCCGGCCCGGGCCATGAGAGCATTTGGACCGCCTCCGGTCGGGTGCGGCTCAGAACATTGGTGGTGCTGCGGTGGCTTGCGGTCATCGGGCAAACGGCCACGATTTTGTTCGTCCAGCTGGCGCTTGGGTACGATGTCTGGCTATTCGCCTGCCTGACGATCATCGCCGTCAGCGCGTGGGTGAACGTGTTCTTGATGGTGGCGCGGCCGAACCAGGGCCTGGTGCGGGAATGGGAGGCGGCGGCGCAGCTCGGGTTTGACGTGCTGCAGCTGTCGGCGCTGCTCGCAGTCACCGGGGGAACGGAAAACCCCTTCATGTTGCTCTACATTGCGCCGGTGGCGATTTCGGCCGCCGTGCTGCGGCCGGCGGTGACGGCCGGGCTCGCGGCGCTGGCGTTTTTCTGCATTGGGGTGGTGGCGTTGTGGCACGCCCCATTGCCTTGGAACCCGCCCGGCGGATTCACGCTGCCGCCAGTCTATCAGGCCGGTCTCACCACGGCGGTGATGATCGGGCTTGGGTTCACCAGCGTCTATGCCTGGCGGGTGGCGGCCGAGGAAGAGCGGCTGAACATGGCGCTGGCCGCTGTGCAGGCGGTGTTGACCCGGGAGCAGCGGCTCTCGGCGCTCGGCGGCCTTGCAGCAGCGGCGGCGCACGAGCTCGGCACGCCGCTGGCGACCATCTATCTGGTGGCAAAAGAGATGGCGCGGGAGCTTCCGGCAGACTCGCCGCTGATGGAAGATGCGCAACTGCTCGTGTCGCAGAGCGAGCGTTGCCGGCAAATCCTGACGCAGCTCTCGCGCCGCCAGGAAACGCCGGACGCGATGCATGAACGCCTGCCCTTGCGGGGCCTCCTGGACGAGGTCGCCGCGCCGCATCGCGGGATGGGGCCAAAGATCGCTATCACGGTCCAGGGAGCGCTGGAGCCGGCAGGCCCCGATCTGAAGCGCATGCCGGAAGTGATCCAGGGCCTGCGCAATCTCGTCGAGAACGCGGTAGGGTTCGCACGGAAAGAAGTGACGGTGTCGGGGTCGGTCGAGAACGGCATGCTGAGCGTGACGGTGATGGACGACGGGCCAGGGTTTCAGCCCAGCGTGTTGGCTCGGCTGGGGGAGCCTTATGTCAGTGAGCGGGGCGCCGGCGATCGCGCGGGGGGCATGGGACTTGGGTTCTTCATCGCCAAGACGCTCTTGGAGCGTTCCGGGGCGCACGTGCAGTTCGGCAACCGGCCGCCGCCCCAGCATGGGGCGTTGATCCGGGCGACTTGGCGGCTTACCGAAGTGACGGCGCCGCCGTTGATGGGGGCTAGTGATGGTTAACGCTACGGGAGGGCTCTCAAAGGCTGTTTTGCTGCGTTTGCTTTATCCGCGGGACGGACGTATGATTACATATTATTAGCAGAATTTCCCCGTTTTGGGGCGGAGATCGGTGCAATGGACGACGGCATGATCGATTTTCCAGGAGAGAAGACCCTTCTGATCCTGGATGATGATGCACCGTTTCGGACCCGCCTCGGTCGGGCTTTGACAGGACGCGGCTTTGCGGTCTCCGCGGTCGGCACGATGGCGGAAGCTCTGGAGGTCGCGCAGGGGGATGCGCCGGCCTACGCGGTGTTAGACTTGCGGCTGGAGGACGGCTCGGGTCTTGAGGTCGTGGAAGAGCTGCACAAGCGGCGGCCCGATTGTCGGGTCGTCATGTTGACAGGCTACGGCAACATCGCCACCGCGGTGGCGGCGGTGAAAGCCGGGGCGCTCGACTATCTGCCGAAGCCGGCGGACGTCGACGACGTGATCAAGGCGTTGCTCGCGCGGCCTGACGCCACCCCTGCCCCGCCTGATAACCCGATGAGCGCAGACCGGGTGCGGTGGGAGCACATCCAGCGAGTCTATGAACTGTGCGGGCACAATGTGTCCGAAACGGCGCGGCGGCTGAACATGCACCGGCGGACGCTGCAGCGGATTTTGGCGAAGCGGGCGCCGAAGTAAGGCGCGGAGCGAAGCCTAAGATCGCCTCGCTCCGCGAGCGGTTCAGTCCTCGTCGTCTTCGTCGATGTCGTCCTCATCCTCGTCGTCATCGGCTTCGACGTCGACCTCGGCTTCCCAGAACAGATAGTCGCCGGAAATGGCTTCAAGTTCGCAATCGTCTTCCTGAGGCGGTTCGATGACGGCGACGCCGTGTTCAGCGATCTGCGCGTCAATGGCGGCGCGGTCGAACTTGGTGACGAGGATGACTTTCTCGGTGGCTCTGTGCTTGCCCATTGCGCGTCTCCCGTGATGGTCAAAGGGGTTCTTCGTAAGCAGAGTCGCGACGCGGTGTCGTGGGCGCATCCTGGCGGGCGAGGCGCTGGGCGGCAAGGCGGCCGAAGCCCAAAATCAGGGCCTTGCGGCGCGAGGCTGCAAGGGGATGCAGCGGCGGGGGGCGCAAGATCTCGCCGCCGAAGCGGTCGGCGACGATCAGGCCGCAATCGAGCGGGAGCACGGCTTGCGGGAAATCCTCGGCCACGCCGAACAGCAACGCGTCACAGTAGGCTCTGTATTCCGGCCATTTCGCGTCGGCAGCGAAGTCGGCGAGGCCGGACTTGGTCTCCACAATCCAGATTTCGCCTTTGCGGTTGAGAGCCATGACATCGGCGCGGCGGCCGTTCGCTAGCGGCACCTCAGCGAGGGTCGCAAAGCCGTGGGCCTGCAACATGAGGCCGACGCCCCGGAGCAGGGCGGCGGTGATCGCCGGACGGGCGCCGGGGTCTCCGCCGGAGGCGCTAAACACTGTCATGCGGCGAAAACTTCTCCTGTTCACCTTTGTCACGCAAGGCGCCCTCGCGTCGCCCTAATCGGCGTGCTAATCGGCAAAATCACGTTTGGTTGCAGCAGCACGCAGCGGGGCGGTGGCGGCGGAAATCATGGCGGAAGCGTCGCTCTTGTTTGTGCGGGATGACAGGGCTGTTGCCGATCGGCTTGCCCGGGCCCTTGAGGCGCATGGCGTCGCCATTTGCGCCAGCGCGAGCGCCTACGAAAGCAGCGACGGCTGCGACGCGGCGGTGGCGCTGTTCTCGAGCGCTGCGGTGAAGTCTCCCCTCTTGATGGAGCGGGCCTTGGCGGCAGAGGCCGAGGGCAAGCTGGTTCCCGTGTTTGCCGGCTTCTGTCACCTGCAGGCGCCGCTGAATAAGCTCGCGCTGCATGACCTCTGCGAATGGAACGGGGATGAGTCCGACGTCGCGTTTCAGGCGATCCGGGCGCATGTGATCCGAATTGCGCGGGCGCGGGCGGCCGGGGAAATCCTGAAGCAGGAAATGCGCTCACCGGAGCCTGAGCCGCCGCCGCCTGCTCCGCCGGCGCCGGACCCGGTGGCCCTTCGGCGGCGGGAAGAGGAAGCACGGCGCGAACGGGGCCGGATCGATCAGGAGGCGACGCTGGCGCGCCTCGAGCGGGAGCGCCAGGAGCGCGCGCAGATGAGGGCGCAGGAGGAAGCTTCTACGGTGGAGCGCGCCCGGCGCTATGAGGAAGAGGTGCGCCGCGCCCGGGAGCAAGAAGAAGAAGAAGAAGCGCGCCGGGCACGTGAACGGGCGGAAACCACCGCGCTGCAGAAGAGCCAGCCCTTCGCGGCGGAGCGACAAGCGACAGTCAACGGGGTGGCGGCGCGGACGGCGGCGTCAGCGGCGAACATGACGCCCAGCGCCGCTGCGACCAGCAACAGCGCTGAGGATCGCCTGCGGCGGGAACGGGAGCACCGGGAACGGGAGTTGGGCGCGCGGCGGGCGGCGCAGGCGCCCAGCCGGGATCGGCGGGAGGCCGATCAACGCGGCGGCGCGGCGGGGCAGAACGGGTTGGGCGATCCATTCGGCGGGCGCAGGGCGGCGTGGACTGAGGCCGCTTCGGATGCCACCTTCGAAAGGGAGACGCCGAGCCGACGCCGGGTGGACGTTTCCGATTGGGCGAGCGACGTTTTGGTGATGACGCTCGTGGCGGTGGGGGCGATGGCGGCGATTGTGATCTCGGCACAGCCGGATGCGGCGCAGGCGGTCGCGCAGGGACTGCAGCAGGAAGTGGCGGCGCTGATCGCCCAACTCCAATAGGGTCCGAGCGCTCAAGGGCCCTCAACCGCATAGCCGCCGGCGCGGAGCTGCTGCAATAGGCCACCCGGCTTCAACAGGACATCGGCGTTGACAAGGGCGAGCCGCGTGCCTGGCCGATCCAAGGCGCGGATCAGGGTGGTGCGCCACGTCCCTAAGGCGCGGGTCTCGATGTCGCCTGCGGACAGGCCCGCTCCGCCCAGGCTCGCCAGACAGGCGGTATCGTCCACGAGGGTGGAGAATTCCCGTAAGGTGGCGACGTCGCCTTGCGCCCAGGCTTCGGCGCGGGCGCGAAGAGCCGGCAGCTGCACATCAAGAACGTCCAACTGCAACGCCAGGCACGGGGCGTCGCGGCCCAGCGGCATTTGGTTCAAGGCGTCGATGAGGGCGCCGGCGCTGATCAGTTCCAGTTCTTCGACGCGGACCCTGGCCCGGCGGGCCAGACGACGGGTTTCGCGAAGCACCTGACCGTCGCTTTCAAGATTGGCCGCTTCAACAGCTTCGCCGAGGACGCGGCCGCCGGCGACATAGGCGCGCCAGTCCTGGAGATCTTCCATCGCAATCCCCTGCCCGGCCGCGGCGACCTCAAGGCGGCGGTGCAGGTTGGCGGAGAGGTAATCCTCCAGGCGGGCGTCATCGGGATTCCGGAGGGCGTCGCGCCGGGTAACCAGCAGGCGCGCGGCGTCGCCGAGGCCGATAGAAACGGGCTCGCTCACATAGAGCCGATCAGCGCGTTCCAACACCGCGGCGACGGGGCGACTGTTCCAGCGAAAGCCGCGGGGAAGCGCGCTGATGGTGGCGAGGATGAAGACCTCGCTGTCGGCGTCATGGAGGCGCCAGAGCTCAGGCCCCGGCGCCTCGACGACGATGACCTCGCCGCTATCGACGGCTGCGGTGGTCTGGGCTGCGGCTTGGCCCACGGAAACCGCAAGGCCAAGGCACGCGGCCGCCAGCACCGCTTGGATCCGCTTCATGCGCTCTCCCCTTCGCCGGTCGGTGGGGGCCTCGTGCCGTTACGGAAAGGCGGCTGCGGGGCAAGAAGAAGGCAAAAAGAAGGAGGCCGCCTTCTCGGGGGAGAAGGCGGCATCGGGAAGGCGACCCGCCCCGAAGGCCGGGTTTTGAGGGGCTCAGTCTACTCAGCCGCCACCATCCGCAGAGCGTCGGTGCGGGCGTTGAAGTTGATCGTCTTCAGGTAGGCCATGCCTTCCTCGGCGATGTCATCGCCGACCATGTGCTCGCCTTCCTGTTTGAACTCTTCGAAGTCCACATACATCGCATAGAAAGGCGCGGTGCGGTCGGTAATAATGCCGGCGTTCCACAAGGTCTTCACCAAAACGCGGAAAATATTAGTGGCTTCCTTCATGCGCTCGCGGCGCTCGTCGTCGGTGGCGACCTTTTGGAACTCTTCCATCACCTTCATTGGGTCGAGACCGAAGCGGGCGTAGATGTCGACCATTTGGTGGGGCGCCACGAGGTTGAAGAGCAGTGTCTGGAAGCAGTGGGCGGCCCAGTTCTCGACGATTTCGTGCTCTTCTTTGGTGAGCTGCGGGATCGTGCGGTCAGCCCAGATCTTCCCGAACTTATGGTGGAAGGCTTCGTCCGTCATCACGAGCTGGGTGAGCTTGCGGGCGAGGGGGTCATTCCACTCCCGGAAGATCGTGGCGAAGGCGCCCATGGCAAGGCCTTCGACCAGCATCTGCATGCCGACAATCTTTTTATAGACTTCCGGCGAGTTCACGATGTCTTTCAGGAGGTCAGCGAGGACCTGACCGCAGGGAAGCGGGCTGCCCCAGCGCGACTTGATGTACATCGCGAAAGCCGTGACGTGACGGCCTTCTTCGCGGCACTGGTTGGCGGCGTATTCCTGGGCGCCGGGATCGCGCAGCACATGGCAAAGACTGGCGGAGAGGCTAAGCGCCCCTTGCTCGCCATGGAGAATGGCGCTGAGCTGCCAGCGGGCCATCTCGTTGACGAAGGCGATCTTTTCCTTCGGCTTATCGGCGAAGAAGTCCTTCACATAGTCGGTCTCCAGAGCCGGGACCAAGTAGTCCGGCATGATCTGGGTGTTTTCCATGTCGAAGGGTTCAGTGAAGTCGATGTATTTCTTGTCCAGCGGATCCCAGAAGTGATCGTGGGTCGCGGAGATGATCCGATCAAAAGCGGTGGACCGGGTCAGGTGACGGTCGATGTCCAACATCGCCCCGAAATCGTCAGGGGCGACGGCGTCGTACATCGCATCCTTGGTGATCTGGCGGATTCCGGCGGCGGACCCATCGGCCATGTGTGTTCTCCCGTTTGCGTGGTGCGGCGCTTTACCCATGCCGCTGCGTATCGCAGGCTGACTTTATGCCGTGGCTTCAGTGACCAATCAATGAAAAAATGACGCCCGCGTCACCGATTTTCGGATCGGCGGTTCACAACCGCGCGAGGCTTGCGTTTGAAGGGGCGGCGCGCCACCCTCCCCGACGCAAAAATCAGAACAGGGAGGCCGCCATGGGCCGGGTACAGGGCAAGCGGGCGTTCGTAACGGGCGCGGCGCAGGGGCTTGGAGCGGCGATTGCGCGGAAGCTCGCCCAGGAGGGTGCGTTCGTGGCCATGACGGACGTGAACGCGGACAAAGTGAAGGCCGCCGCGGACGCGATTCACGCCGAGTTTCCCGGCAAGGTGAAGGCCTACGCCCAGGACGTGCGCGATCCCGCGCGCTGGGAGGCGGTCCTGAAAGAGGCGACGGAGGCGATGGGCGGGCTTAATATCCTCGTCAACAATGCCGGGATCGGGGCTTTGGGGAGCGTTGAAGACCTGCCGTTCGAGGAGTGGCGCCGGGTTCTTGATATCGATCTCGACAGCGTCTTTCTGGGCTGCAAGTACGCCCTGCCCCTGATGCGGCAGACGGGAGCCCCAGGGTCGATCGTTAATATCTCCTCGATTGCGGGGCTGATCGCGTCGCACAATTACGCAGCCTATAACGCGGCCAAGGCCGGGGTGTGGATGCTGTCGAAGTCGGTGGCGCTGCATGGGGCGCGGATGAAGCCACAGGTCCGCTGCAACAGCGTGCACCCAACCTTCATCAAGACGCCGATCCTGGATGGGCTTACAGGGGCTTTGGGTCAAGAAGAGGCTTACGCTAAGCTCGCCCGGCAAGTGCCGCTCGGGCGGCTGGGAGAGCCTGACGACGTGGCTTATCTGGTGCTTTATCTCGCCAGCGATGAAAGCAACTTCGTGACCGGCGCAGAATTTAAGGTGGATGGCGGCATCAGCGCCATGTGACGTGGCGCAATAATTGGGCGCAATAATTGGGCGCAATAATTGGGCGCAATAATTGGGCGCAGTGATCTGGCGCTGGGCCCCTCGCCTCGCCACATAGGCCTCAGACCGTTTAAGGAGCAAGCCATGCGCGTTTTGGCCGGACTTCTCGTCGCTGCGGCTTTGGCCGCCTGCTCTCCGCCTGCCGCACCCGAGACGGAAGCGCCGGCGTTTCCGGAGATCGGGGAAGCGCAGGTGCAGCTCAACGTGAACGAAGACCTGCCGCAGTGGCTTCTGATCGCCCGGCAAGCCAATGGCGGCGCGATTTATTGGGACCGCAACTCGATCGTCCGGAACGCCGAGGGCCAGGCGTTCATTTGGGCGCGGGTGGAGTTCGCCGAAAACCAGGTTAGGGAGGCGGTGGACGGCCTGACGACGCAGATCGTGACCTATCGGATCACAGAGGTCCGCTATCGGTTCTCCTGCGCGGATCAGAGCTTCGTCATCACCGAACAGCGCTATGTCGACGGCGACGGCTCGGTCGCCGGGGCTGTCACCTATGCCGAGGGCGAAAACGGGCCGCCGCAGGCGGCGCTGCCAGGGACGGCCGGCGGGCTTCTTGCCCCGATCGCCTGTCGGGCGACGGCGCAGTAGAGCGTCAAAGGTGCGGAGACTGCAGTATCAGATCGGTGATGAGGACCCGTGCGCCGGCCTGTCCGGCGACGCGGTCGACGGCAGCCTGCATCAGACGGCTAATGTGATCAGGATCAGGGGCGCTGCTGGGGCGCATATGCACCGCGACATAGGTGGAGAGGGTTTGGCTCAGTGCGTCGCGGATGCGGGGGCTCAGCCCCGTCACGCGGGTGCGGAGGGCGGCGTCGGGCACATCCAGACCCACCTCGCAGACAAGCGTGCCCGAGGGATTGCCTCGGACCATGACGGTGGCGGTGGTGCGCGGCAGGGGCACGTAGCTCGCCGCTGAGGACAGCCGTTGGGCGGAACGGGAGGCGTCGTTGGTTGGGGGCTGGGCGGCCGCTTCGGCGGCCAGGCCCAGTGTCACAAGGCCCGCACCCAAAAGGATATCGCGACGATCGTGTTGCATCGACCCAGCATGACGCGGAAAGCGCTAAAGCCTGGTGAAAGCCTCACATCTTGGGGCGTGGTTTGGCGACGATTTGGCTGCCGTCGAGGCTATCCTCCTCTCCTTGAAACAGGCGGCGTAGATTGGCGCTCGAGCGATGGCCGACATCATGGAAGCACTTATCCAGCCAGCGGTCGGCGGCGGCGCGGCCCTGTTCGTGGAGCATGGTGAGGAATTTCAGTTCGCTCAACAGCTTGGACGAGGCGCCCAGCTCCAAGGTGTGGAGTTCGGCGATGATGTGGACGAACACCTCCCGATAACCGGCGCCGTCGAGGCGGCCGTCCTCGCGGAGCCGGCGGACGAAGTCGATGGCGCGGAATTCGCGCAGGAGGCTTGAATTGGAGGTGATCTCGTTGACGGTGTTGAGGATTTCGCGGGCGGAGCGCGGCACGTCCCCGCGCTCGACGGGGTTGATCTGCACGACCAGGACGTCGTCGCTGTCGCGTTCCTCAAGCAGCGGCCATAGTGGCGGATTGCCCATATAGCTGCCGTCCCAATAGGGGCGCCCCTCGCTTTCCACGGCCTGAAAAATAAACGGCAGGCAGGCCGACGCCATGACATGGTCGGCAGTCAGCTCCCGGCGGTGGAAGACTTTGGGGTGACCAGTCTGCACGTCAGTGGCGGACAAATAAATCTTGACCTGCTCGCAGGCGCGGACGACCTCGAAATCGATCAGCTCATTCAACAGATCGCGCAGCAGGTTCCAGTTTAGGGGATTGAGGTCATAGGGGCTTGCGACCCGGGACACGAGGTCGAACCAGACGAACCAGGGCGAGGTGTCGAGACTCCAACCGCCCATCAGGGCTTCGATAGGGCTGCGCTGCAAAGGGCTTGTTAGGGCCGCGCGGGCCACCCCCTTCCAAGAATTGGCGCAGGGCCTTGCGGGCGCCTTCATAGCCTTCAGTGACAAGCCCTTCTGCCAGAACCTCAGCGTTCATGGCGCCCGCTGAAGCGCCCGACACCGCGGCGATGGCGATGCGCTCATCCTCCAAAAGGCGATCGATGACGCCCCAGGTGAAGACGCCATGGCTGCCGCCGCCCTAGAGGGCGAGGTTGATGCGCTTGGCCTTGGGGCCACGCTCTTTGGAGAGCTCGACGGGGATGGGCATGGGGGCGAAGCCCGCGCGCTAAAGCAAAGAAAGGCTGTCAAGGGTCAGGGCCTGGCGGGCCGGCCGCTCCGCCATCACAGCAAACATCTCGTCTCCCCTTTTGGTCCGGACCACGTTCATGGCGGCAATGATCGCCATGACGAAGCCGGACAGGGCGTAGAGCCGGTATTCCCGCCAGAGGGCGTCAGGGTCATGGGCGGCGCCGCGGGCAGAGAGAGCCGCGCTGTAGGCTTCCACCCAGCCACGCTCGCAAACGGCGCGCTCGGCCGGATCGGCAACGCTGGTGCCGATCAAATAGGCCACGTCCAGGGCGCCGGCGCCCAGGCCGATCGTCTGCCAATCGAGAACGAAGACGCCGCCGTCGGGAGCGAAGAGCAGATTATCGATCCGGAAGTCGCGATGTTGAAGCGTGACGGCCTGGGGCGTGAAGGAGAAATAGCGCTCCATCCGGACGATGAGGGCGTCGCCCAGCTCCAGGATCTCGGGGGCAAGGCGCGTGGCGTAGCGCTCGCGGAAGCCCGCGTAGAAGCTCGGCATGGCGGCTAAGAGAAACGCGCGGGCGGCGGGGCTTTCCGCAAGCCACGGCGTCAGCGGCAGAGACTTATCGCCCCAACGGGCGGCATGGAGGGCCGCGGCCTGGTCCAAGGCGGCGGCGATGGCGCTCGGAGGGGCGCCGGCCAGCTGGTCGCCCTGACGCGCGGGGCTCAGGTCCTGCAACAGCAGGACAAAGAGCGTGTCGTCTTCGGCGCTGTCGAGATGCAGGCATTGCGGACAGGCCACGGGAATGCTCGCCGCCAGCTCGCGATACCAGTTCAGCTCCAACGTATAGTTGCGCATGGCCTGGGCGGTGGCGCGGGTCTGCGGATCGGCGGAGGGGCATTTCGCCACGATAGCCGGGGGACCCGCAGCGGGATCGGCCCAATCGAGGCTCAGGCGGAAGCTTTGGCACATTTGGCCGGTGCCGATGGGGGTGAAAGCAAAGCCGCGAAGCCCGCCGGGCTCGGCCTTCAGAGCCTGAGTGAGCCAGGCGAGCGAGAAATCCTGCGGGTGGATCGGGGGAGCGGTCATGGGGCGCCGTCCAGGATCGAGGTGAACCCCGAAGGAGCATGAGGGCCGATGAGCAGCTGTTCCAGCACACCAAAGCCTTGGCGTTCCTGGCCGTTTTCGGTCAGCACGGCGCGTGTCAGGGCCTGGATATGAAGGTGCTCGGGGGCGTTGTCGTTGAGGTCCGCTGGGCGCAGTTCGTCATAGGCGACTTCCAGCTCGCCATGGTCGCGGCCGTGGCCCCAGACGGGGTGGGTGTAGCCCACGCCGCTCATGTAGAAGTGGCGGCCGTCGGGCTCCAGGCGGAGGCTCGCGCCTGCCTGCCCTGCGTAATGGATCACCGCGGAGGCCAGCCGGCGGGAGCCGCTGCAGTAGCGCCATTCCAAACTCGGCGCCTCGAACTCTGTCGCGGCGCCGGGCGCCTGGATCACGCCGCGGCGGTTCCAGGGTTTGCCGTGAGCGTCGTCATTGGTGTGGAAGAAGGCGGCGCGGTCGTCGAACACGCAGGGGCTCCAAAGCCAATAGAACTGTGGCGGCATGGCCTCCGGGGGCGGCTGGCTTTCCGGCGCACCGACGGGGCGCACGCCCCAGCTGCGGTCACGGACGCCCCAGGATTGGTTCGGCGTCAGGGAGTGGGTCACGCCGTCGACGGTGATAGTTCCGGTCCAGCGGCCCGCCTGGGTCATGCGGGTGTAGTCCATGAACAGGCGCGCCCCCTGGCGACGGGTAAAGCGCGGCTCTTCGATGGGCGGGAACGCGCCCTCGATGGTGAGATCGGCCGTCACACCATGATCGGCGCCCTGGACCTTTACCTGAAGTTTTTTCAGGGGTTGCAGCACCGCGATCGTGATCGGACCGACCTTTAGGTCCATGCGCTCGCCGCGCAGGCGTTTTGAGGAGCGGAGATTACGCTGCCGGCCATCTATGAGAACCGAAAACGCCGCGTCCATCACATCCAGCTGCGGGTAAACGCCCAAAGCCGCGGCAAAGAACACCGCACCGTCTTTTGTGCCGCCATTGAAGAAATAACGATCATAAAAGTTGCGGTCACCGCCCGCGAAAGCGATCGGCTCCGGAGTTTGGTGCAGCGGGTAGTCGTCGCCCCAAGTGAGCATGCGATCCCTCCCCTTCTCTCTCAGGCCACTGTCCAGCCGCCGTCGATGCTCAATGCCGCGCCGTTGATCTGGTCAGCGGCCTCGGAGGTGAGGAACAGACAGAAGCCTGCGACATCGGCGGCGCGGACGAACTCTTTGGTGGGCTGAGCGGCCAAGAGCACGTCATTAATGACCTGTTCGCGGGTCAGGCCGCGCGCGGCCATGGTGTCGGGGATCTGGGCCTCGACCAGGGGAGTATAGACGTAACCCGGGCAGATGGCGTTGCAGCGGACGCCGTCTTTGGCGCCCTCCAACGCGACTGTTTTAGTCAGGCCCAACAGCCCGTGCTTGGCGGCGACGTAGGCGCTCTTGAAGGGCGAGGCCACTAGGCCGTGCGCGGAGGCGATGTTGATGATCCGGCCATATCTGCGCTCCTTCATGCCGCGCATGGCGGCGCGGATGGCGAAGAACGGGGCGCCGAGATCGAGTTGTTGGATCGCGTTCCACTTCTCAATGGGAAAATCCTCGATCGGGGAGACGAACTGGATGCCGGCATTGTTGACCAGCACGTCCAGGCGGCCAAACGCCTTCTCGGTGTCCTTAACCAGACGGTCCACCTCTTCCGGCTTCATCAGGTCCGCCCCGTCGAAGCGCACCTCGCCGCCGGTTTCGGCGGCGAGTTCCGATCGGAGCTTTTCAGTCTCTGCGGCGTCGCCCAGGCCGTTCAACATCACGTTCATCCCGGCCTTGGCGAAGGCGCGGGCGATGGCGAGGCCGATGCCGCTTGTCGATCCCGTCACCAGAGCTGCTTTTCGCGTCACCATGCTTCTTCTCCTCTGCACACGGGGCCCTTATCGCTGCGTCGCCGCCTCGCCCTGTGCGGGCGACGCCTTGCGCCCCTATCGGGGAGGGGCTAGGCCCTGGGACCCAAGCCCCAAAGGGAGCCCCCGACGCCATGGACCTCTCAGCGATCAGCGCGTTCGCCGCAGGCTTTCCAGACTTTATCCTGCAGCTGGCTGTGGCGCTCGGCTTATTCGTCGTTTCGCTCGTCGTCTATGTGCTGATGACGCCGCACAAGGAATTGCAGCTCATCCGGGAGGGAAACCCGTCTGCGGCTTTGGCGTTCGGTTCCATCGTGGTGGGTCTGGCGATTCCGCTGGGCGCCTGCCTCGCGCACGCCTTCAGCGTGTGGGACGTGCTGATCTGGGGTGTTGTGACGCTCCTGTTCCAGCTCTTGGCGTTCCGCATCGCGGACATGTTTTTGCGGCAATTGCCCCGTCGTATCGCGGAGGGCGACGTGGCGGCGGCGATCATGTTGATGAGCGTGAAATTGGGCGTCGGTCTCATTATCGCGGGTGCGATCTCCGACCCTGGGCTGATGCAGCTGACGGGGGGCTGAGGGTCCATTGCGCTGGCTGCCGGATTGGCTCATCTACTCGGTCGCGATCTGCGCCATCTTGCTGGTCATGTTTCGCCTGGATCAACGGGCGGAGACGCCGGCCTGGTCGCCGGACGAGTTTCCCGGCGCGGGGGAGTTTCTGCCGCCGCCATCGGTTTTTGACCCGGAAATTCTGGTGGATGTCGAAGAGGCCGCGCCTGGGCTGGGCACGGCTTTCGTCATCAATCCCGATGGCTATTGGCTGACCGCACGGCACGTGGTGGACGGCTGTGAAAAAGTGGCGGTGCTCGTGTCGCGGGGGCGGGCCCTGCCGGCGGAGGTGCGGACCTCGCAATTCGCTGATCTCGCGTTTTTGGAAACCGAACCGGTGCCCGGCGCAATCGCGCTGCATCTGGCGGAAGAGGAATTCATGCGCGGCCAGCCGGCGTATCACGTCGGCTTCCCACAAGGACGTCCGGGGGAAGCAGCGTCACGGCTTGTGGGCCGGGAGCGGCTTGTGGCGCGCGGGCGGTACTCCTCCGAGGAGCCGGTTCTGGCATGGGCGGAAACGGGCCGCACCTGGGGCGTGGACGGCTCTTTGGCCGGGATGAGCGGCGGGCCGACCCTCGACGCGCAGGGCCGCGTGATCGGGGTTACGATCGCAGAAAGCCCGCGGCGCGGTCGGATCTACACCGCTTCGCCGGCTTCCATCGCGCAATGGTTGGATGTGGCGCGGGTTGAAGCGGCGGGGGAACCGACCGCGCCGATGAACGACCGAAACTATTTCCGTCGGGCCGACGAGTTGCGACGGGACATGGTGGTGCGACCGGTGGTGTGCCAGACGCCCGTTGCGGAGGAGCGGCGACCGCTGCTGCGGTTGCCTTGACGGTGGGGTTTGCGGACCGGCTTTTGGAGGCTGTTTCCCACGCCGGGGCGCCGCTCTGCGTAGGAATCGATCCGTTCCCCGCCCTGATGAGCACAGCGCTTTTCGGCGATCCGCGGCAGGACCCGGAAGCGCTGGTGCGGTTCGGAGCGGCGCTGATGGAGGCAACCGCGCCCTATGCGGCATGTTTTAAACCGCAATTAGGGTTGTTCGAGCCGTTTGGGCCGGACGGCTATGCGGCAGCGCGGACCCTGTGCGCTGTGGCGCGGGACATGGGTCGTTTGACCATCCTCGACGCCAAGCGCGGAGACATCGGCAGCACGGCGGAGGGCTATGCGCAGGCCTCCTTGGGCCCCTTCCCCGGTTTCGACGCCGATTGCGTGACCGTAAACCCCTATATGGGCGCCGACACGCTGGCCCCGTTCCTGAGCCTTGCCGCCGCCCAAAGCAAAGGCGTGGCGGTCTTGGTGCGGACCTCCAACCCCGGCGCGCGCGACCTGCAGGATCTGCGCGTCGGCGATGAGCCTTTGTGGGCGCAGACAGCGCGGATGCTGGCGCCGCTCACCGCGCCTCTTTTGGGCGAGAGCGGGTTTTCAGGGCTGATGGTGGTGGCGGGGGCGACTTATCCGGAAGAGGCGAAAGCCCTGCGGGCGCTGCTGCCGAAGGCGTTGTTTCTGGTTCCGGGCTACGGCGCACAAGGGGCTGGGGCCAAAGACGCCCTCGCGGGGTTTGTGCGTGGGCCGGACGGGCTGAAACGCGGCGGAGTGGTCAATTCCTCCCGCGGGATCGCCTATCCAAAAGGCGCCGAGGGGGCTTCCTCAATGGCGGCATGGCGGGCGCTGATCGCCGCCGCCGCCAAGGCCGCCCAGGAGGATCTCGCCGCCGCCGCGGTCGATTGACTCTCCCCCATCAGGGGAAGCGCGATGGATTTCCACGCCAAGCTGTGAGAAGCCAAAGCCAAGGGTTAATTTGGGCTGCGGACATGCGGCCCCTGGGCGGCGTGGAGAGATCAGCATGGCGATGACCAAAGGAGCGATGGCCAAGGGTGGGCCGGCGCGGCGCGCCTGGGTCTTCATGGCGGCGGCCTGTCTCGCGGGCTTCGGGTTTGCGGGGGGCGTCTCCTGGGCTGATGGGATCGAAGAGCTGACGCCGATGGTGCGGCCCGCGCCCGCGCGCCCGGCCCAGACAGCGCCTGCAGTCCCGCCCGCTCCTGCCCCTGCTCCCGCTCCCGCGCCCGCCGCGATGGCGGCCCCTGCTCCTGCCGCCACGGCCGACACCGCGGCCACGGCGGCTCTGCCGCCGGCGCCGACGCCTGTGACCGCAGGGCCGGCAGGCCGATCGGGGGTCATTGCCGTGCCATCGAGCGATTTGTCGCTGACCGTGCCGACGAGCTTCTTGTTCTATCCGCCGGATGCGGCGCGGGCGCACCTGGCGCGGATTGGGACGCCGGCGCCGACGGGGGACATCGTGGGCATGCTCGCGCCCGCGGACCTAACGCCGGGACAAGAGAATTTCTGGGGCGCGATCGTCACCTATCAGCAGATCGGACGGGTGGAAGCGGCCTCCGCCTCGGGCCTTGAAGACGCAGGCTTTGACCAGACCGTGCGCCAAGCGCGGGCCAGCGCGCAGCGCTCATTCCAACGGTTTGAGACCGCGCCGGCTTTCGCAACGGCCCAGAACGCCGTGAGCTGGGTGGAACAGACCGCGCAGCCGCAGCCGACGGCGGTGGCTTATCGAGCGGAAAGCCGGGTTTTGGGCCGGCGGGGCGTGGCCGGGGTGACGGCGCCGGTCCGGGCGGACCAGCTGGCGGCGGCGAAAGCCGCCACGCCTTCGCTTGTGGGCATAATCGGGTTCACCCAAGGCAACGCGTACCAGGACTATAACGCCCAGATCGACACCGCGAGCGTCTATACCGTGCCGGGTCTGGTGACGAACCTGCCCGCGACAGGCGTTGCACAGACGGCGGGGATCAATGGTCCTTCGGTCAGCGCCGGCAAGGACGGCGCGGAGACCAACTATCTGCCGTGGCTGGTCGGCGGGGCAGCGGTCGTCGGCCTGCTCGCGTGGCTCGCCCTGGGCGCCCGGCGGCGGCTGGAAGATGAAGACCCAAACCTGCGGCCGCGGAACGAATAGAGCGCCTATTCATCCATCAGGATGCGGCCGCCCTCCAAAGTGACAGCGAGGCGGGTCAACCCCTCGCCACCACCGGGTCCGCCGCAGAATGCGCCGTCGGCGACCCGAAAGCTTGCGCCGTGGGCGGCGCAGACAAGAAAGCGCCCCTCCTGCAGGATCACGCCCCCGTCCAGTTTTTCCAACGAATAGCGGGCGTGCGGGCAGCGGTTCTTAAAGGCGGTGATCCGGCCTTGGCTGCGCACCAGGATGAGGCTGTACCGCGCCTCCCCATCCGCAAAGTCGAGGCATCGAGCGGAAGGATCGGGCAGCGTCTCGACGGCGGCGAGAACCGCGCCCTTTTTCGGCTTGGCGGGGTTCATCGGCCTTCGGCGCGGAACGGGCGGGACAAGAGCGCCATGATCGCGGCGTCGACGCTAGCGCGGCCAGCCAAGATCTCCGCCACGGCCGCGCAGATCGGCATCTCAACGCCATGTTTTTGGGCGAGCGCCACCACCGCCGGGGCGCTTGCGGCGCCCTCCGCCACACTCAAGCGGCCGGACAGGGCCTCCACTGCGGTCTGGCCTTCTCCCAAGGCATAGCCGAGGGCCATGTTGCGGCTCATGCGGCTGGAGCAGGTCAGGACCAGATCGCCCAAGCCGCAGAGGCCGTTGAGGGTTTCCTGTCTGGCCCCGAGGGCTGCGCCGAGGCGACCCATTTCAGCAAAGCCGCGGGTGATGAGGGCGGCGCGGGCACTGTCGCCGAAGCCGCGACCCTCAACCACGCCGCACGCGATGGCGATGACGTTCTTCACCGCGCCGCCGACCTCGGCGCCGATCAGATCGTCCGTCAGATACGGCCGGAACGTCGGCAGACCAATGGCGGCGACCAACGCCTGGCCAATGGCGGGATCTCGCGCGGCGAGGGTGATCGCGGTGGGGAGGCCTTTGACGACATCCTTGGCGAAGCCAGGGCCAGACAGAACCGCCAGCGGCTGCCTTGGGGCTTCTTCAGCGGCGACCTCCGTCATCAGAGCGAGGGTCCCCTGCTCAATGCCTTTGGCGCACAGAACCAAGGGGCGCCCGGCGACGGCATGAGGGGCGAAAGCCTTGAGACTTTTCCGGGCATGCTGAGCCGGGCTGACGGCGAGATAGGCGTCGGCGGCGCCCAAGAGGGCAAGATCGTTGACCGCCTCGATCGCCGACGACAGCATCGCTCCGGGGAGGAAGAGCGGGTTTTCATGGGTTGTGTTGATCGCCTGGGCGATCTCCCTTTCATAGGCCCATAAAGTGACGCGGCGGCCGGCCATCGCGCAGACCTGGGCGAGCGCGGTGCCCCAGGCGCCCGCGCCGATGATCGCGATGTGACCGATGGGGGAACCAGGGGGCGCACCGCTCATTATTGAATCCTTGATTGATTGTTCAGGAAATACATCTTACCTTGCGGGTCATGGACGAGAAAAACGAAATTCGCGACCGGATCCTGCACGCCGCCACCGAGCGGATCATGCATTACGGCTACGCCAAGACAACCATGGCGGAGATCGCCGCCGACTGCGGCATGAGCGCGGGGAACATTTACCGCTTCTTCGAGAGCAAGGCCGACTTGGCCGAAGCGATGGCCCGGAAGCACTACGCGCATCAGCACACGGAAATGGCGCAACTGTCCCGGCGGTCGGAACTGCCGCCGGATCGCCGGCTGAAGGCGATGTTTTTCAAGCGCATGCGGGACAATTTTCTGATGTTTTCGGAAAACGCGAAAATCCTGGATGTCGCCGAAGTACTCAAGAAGGAGCGGCCGATCTTTATGAACGAGCAGCTCGCGCAGGAACGGGTTTACGTGGCTGCGGTGCTTGAGGAAGGCGCCAGAGCCGGGCTGTTCCGCGCCGCTGACCACGAATTCATGGCGGAGATGATGCAGGCGGCGACCGTGAAATTCTCCATCCCTCAGCTGTTCTCGCAGCTGGCGTTGCCGAAGCTGGAGCGGGAACTGGACGGCGTGATTGACCTGTTCTTGTTTGGCGCCTACCGCAACGAGGCCGAGCCGAAAAACGGTCTGCCCCCGGGGGCGGCGATCCTGGAAGACGCCGGGGTGACGGCGTGCACGATCGAAGACGTGACCAAGGCGCTCTCGTCTTAGGGCTTCGGCCTCAGGCTTGTATCCGCTAACCCTGCCGCGTCAGCGCGTCTGCGTCAGGGCGCGGACCGCGACCGCTTGGGCTTTGCGACGAGCTTGCCGCTCTGACCATTCCAATCAACCCGTAAGCCGACCCATGGGAGGCCCTGCGCCGCCTCCAACAGCTCCGCGAAACCATGGCTTTTCTGGCTATTGAATCATATTCGGTTTGTTTATTATTTTTGTTTTTCGTTCACCGGTAAAAGTCGGGTCAACGGGGTCACGACGGCCCCGCCCCGCTTCGGCGATCTGCTCACGTCCCGCTCTGCTTCGCTTCATGTTGTAGCGTTTACGATTGCGTCCGCGCCGGTGGTGGCGGCGTTCGCGCCCCTGTTTCAGATCGCGGCGGCGATCGTCGACTGACGTCGCTCAGGCCTTGGCGCCCTTGCGGCCGGCCTTATGGCTCGGCTGCGCGAGGGCCGCCGCCTCATCCAGAGGCCAGCGCGGCCGGGCCGCGACGGCGAGATCGTTTGTCAGGCCCTGGGCGAATCGCTCGGCTCCGGCGAGGGCGATCATCACCGCATTGTCTGTGCAGTAGCGCAGCGGCGGCGCGGTACAGGTAAAGCCCGCCTCTGCGGCCACGGCCCGCAGGCGCTCCAGCAGCGCCGTGTTGGCGGCGACGCCGCCCGCCACGACGAACCGTCCGGTCGGTTCTGTGAATAATTTCAAGGCTTTAGCGGCGCGGTCGACAAGGATGTCGCCGACAGCGGCTTGGAAGCTCGCGGCGAGATCGGCGCGATCTTGATCCGTCGGAGCGGCCAGGCCCTGCCAGGCACGCGCGACCGCCGACTTCAGACCGGCGAAGGAAAAGTCGCATCCGGCCTCGCCGACTAAGGGGCGCGGCAACGCAAAGCGGCTCGCATCGCCTTTCGCTGCCAGGGCCTCGATGAGGGGCCCGCCGGGAAAACCCAGACCCATGACTTTCGCCGCCTTGTCAAACGCTTCCCCGGCGGCGTCGTCCTTGGTGGCGCCCAAGCGACGGTAGCGGCCGACCCCGTCCACCGCCAGGAACTGGCAGTGCCCGCCGGAGACCAGCAACAGCAGGTAAGGAAAGGCCACGTCGCCGCTCAAGCGCGGGGAGAGGGCGTGCCCTTCGAGATGGTTCACGGCCACGAGCGGCTTATCGTGGGCGAGAGCGATCGCTTTGCCCGCCGACAGGCCGACCATGACCCCACCGATCAGGCCCGGCCCCGCGGTGGCGGCGACAGCGTCGAGGTCCTTGTAGGCGACGCCCGCGGCGTCCATCGCCGCTTTGATCACATGATCCACCGCCTCGGCGTGGGCGCGGGCGGCGATCTCAGGCACCACGCCGCGATACGGCGCATGGGCCTCGGCCTGGCCCCAGATTACGTCGCCCAGGATCTCGACTCCGCCCTCCCCCCGCCAGCGCAGGACGGCGGCGGCGGTTTCGTCGCAGCTGGTCTCAATCCCTAAGACCAGTATAGGGGGTTGCAGGTCGATCATGGCGGCCTCTAGCTAAGGCGGCTTTCGCCAATTACCAAGGACGTTGGGCATGAAGCTGTTCACGATCGGAGCCCGGGGTTCGCCCTTGTCGGTGGCCCAGACCAACGGGGTGCGGCGACAGCTCGCGGCGGCCCTTGGGACGGCCGACGTGGACGCGGCGTTGCCGTTTGAGCGGATCGTGACCACGGGAGACCGGGTCCAGGACCGGCGCCTGCAGGAGGCCGGCGGTAAGGGGCTTTTCACGAAAGAGCTCGACGAGGCGATGTCGGACGGCCGGATCGATCTCGCCGTCCACTCTCTGAAGGACCTGCCGACGAGCCTGCCGGACGGGATCGTCTTTGCGTGCGTTCCAGGGCGAGAAGATCCGCGGGACGCTTTCATCAGCCCTGTGGCGAAGGATGTGGCCAGCCTGCCCACGGAGGCGGTGGTGGGGACCGCGAGCCTCAGGCGTCAGGCGCAGACCCTGTTCGCGCGGCCCGACGTGCGGGTGCAGACGCTCCGGGGTAATGTCGATACGCGACTCGCCAAGCTCGCGGCGGGGGACGCGCACGCGACCTATCTCGCCTACGCAGGGCTGAAGCGGCTCGGGCTTGATGGCCATGTCACGGCGCTGGTTGACCCGATCGCCTGCCCGCCGGCGCCGTGCCAGGGGGCGCTCGCGATCACGGCGCGGGCGGATGATCGGCGGGCGCTGGAGGCTTTGGCGCTGCTTCAGGATGCGTCCGCGTGGATTGAAATCGCCGCCGAGCGGGCCTTCCTGGCCGCGCTGGACGGCTCGTGTCGGACGCCGATCGGGGCTTTGGCTCGGCGCGGGGCGGACGGCTCACTGAGGTTTGTCGGGGAGGCCTTGCGACCGGATGGACGGGCGCGGTTCCGGCGCGAAGGCTCGCTTGGGCCGGGGGCCACGGCGGCGGACGCGGCGGCGCTGGGGGCTCGGCTCGGAGCAGAGGTAAAGGCCGAAGGCGAGGACCAGATTCTGGAAGGAACCTAAGGCCTTGAGCCCAAAGCCCTGGATCGTGACCCGGGCAGAGCCGGGCGCCAGCGCTACCGCCTCGCGAATCCGGGCGATGGGCGGGGCGGCTTTGATTCTGCCGCTGTTTGAGATTGTCCCAACGAGCGCGCCCCTTCCCGATCATCAGCCTTTTCAAGCCGTTGTTTTCACCAGCGCCAATGGCGTGCGGACAGTGCCCGCGGGGCTTGCTCGCGCTTTGCCGGCCTTTGCGGTGGGGGACGCCACGGCGGTCGCGGCCCAGGCGGCGGGATTTTCGACCGTCGTCAGCGCGGACGCGGACGGGGCCGCCCTTGCAGCTCTCATCACGGCGCGGCTGCGGCCCGATGCCGGGGCGGTTCTGCATGTGCGGGGCGAAGACGTGGCTTTTGACGTGTCGGCGGCGCTGCAGGCGGCGGGGTTTCAGGCGGAGGCCGTAATCGCATATCGGTCGGAAGCCCTTGACGCCCTCTCCCCCGCCCAACGGATGGCGGCGGCGGCGGCGCAGGGCGTCCTGTTTCATTCCGCGCGGGGGGCCGCGGTCGGGGCGCGGCTCATGGCGCCTCTGGCGCCACAGTTGGCCGCGATCTGCATCAGCGCGGCGGCGAAGGCTGCGGCGCAGGATGCGCCCTTCGCCCGTTTCGCTGTGGCGGAACGGCCTATGGACGAGGCGCTCGTGGCGCTCGCCTTCGCGCAAACGGAGGCCAAGGGTTGAGCCGAACCGGCCCCGCCTTTAAACATCAATGGCGGGGCCAAGAATGGGCCTTGGTGGATCAAGAAACCGGCGGGACTTGCGATGAGCGCTACGGAGGCGGGTGACGGCGGGCGCGCCGAGCCGATCGATGTGGACTATGAGCCCGCTGACCGGGGCGCAGCGCGGCGCGCCGTCGGTCGGCGGAGCGGGATCTCCACGGGCGGGGCCATGGTGCTGGCGGCTTTCGCGGCGGCGGCCGGGGCGGCCGGCGGGGCTGTGGCGCCGCGGGTGGCTTCGGTGGATGCGGCTTTGGATCGGATCTCCCCGGACGCGGCCTTGCCCGCAGAGCCGTTGGCGGCAGCCCAAGCCGCTGATGCGGCCTTGGACGCTAGGCTCGATCAGATCGAGTCATTCGTCGGTGCGCCTCTGGCGGCAGCAGCCGGGGCGGAGGCCGCCTCTATCGGGGGGCAGCTGATCACCGTCCAAGGCGCGGTGGCGGCCATTCAGGGCCGGCTCGACACCCTGCCGAGCAACGAACAAATCACGGCGCTAACGGGCGAAGTGCAGGCTTTGCGGGCGGAGGTGCCAAGCCTTCAGGAGCGGCTGCAACGGGCGGAACTCGCTTCCCGAGCGTCATTTGCCGTCGCGGCGGCGGCGGAAGCGGCGCAGGCCTCGGGGGGCTTTTCGGACGCGCATGCGGTGCTGACGGCGATCCTGCCGGACGACGAGAATGTGGCGGCGCTCGCCCCCCTGGCCCAACAGGGGGCGCCGACCCGGTCGGAGCTGCGGGGCCGGTTTGCGGCGATGGAGCTCGATGTGATTCGAGCCTCGCTGCAGGCGCAGGCGGGCGCAGGGCTGTGGGGCCGCGTGCAGGCGACGGCGTCGCAATGGATCACGGTCCGGCGCGTGGGCGAAACCGGCACGACGGCCGGGGTCATCGAACAGGCGCAACAGCGGCTGCTGCAGGACGACCTCGCGGGCGCGGTGCAACAGATGGAGCGGCTGCGGGGGGCCTCGGCCCAGGTTGCGGCGCCGTGGCTCGCGGATGCGCGGCGGCGGCTGGAAATCGAAAGCCGGATCGCGGCCATTCGGGCGCAACTGGCGGAGCTGGGGTGATCCGATGCTGCGCTT
>JBILVS010000114.1:0-8613 GCA_044370335.1 Caulobacterales bacterium | reverse complement strand
CCACCCGGAATTTGGTGATGTCGCCGCCGAACTCATCGAGCCGCTTCACCGCCCAGGGGCTCATCAGCCCCGACAGACGCCGCCGCGGGATAGTGTAGCGCTCTTCCAACTCAGCCCCGTGCACCCCTGCGTCAAACAGGCCCAGCGGGCTCTCAAACACCGGCGAGAGCTGGTCTCCCGCCTTAAGCACATAGATCGGCTGGTTCTCGATCAGCGCCTTGATCCGTTCCGCCAGCGAGGATTTCCCCCCGCCCACCGGCCCGAGCAGATAGAGAATTTGCTTCCGCTCTTCCAAGCCTTGCGCGGCGTGGCGCAGGAAGCTCACGATCCGCTCGATCGTGTCCTCCATCCCGTAAAATTCAGAGAAAGCGGGATAGATCCGGATCGTCCGGTTCATGAAGATCCGCCCCAACCGGGCGTCCTTCGCCGTATCGATCACGTCAGGCTCCCCGATCGCCTCCAAGAGCCGCTCTGCCGCTCCGGCATGCATCATCGGATCGTTGCGGCAGGCCTGCAGAAAGTCCTTGAGGGACATCTCGGTCTCGCGCCGCCCTTCAAACGCTCGGGCATAAGACTGGAACAGATCGTTAGACATGACAGCTCCGTTCGCGTCGCTCGAGAACCTGGGCGGCATGAGGCCCGGGTCTGGAGCGCTCCGAAATGCGTTGTGGCGCGTCGGCCTGGGCAATCACACCGCCGGTCGATGCCGCCCGGCCGCCCACCATCGAGGCTCAACGCGCCAGTTGCCTGTTGAGCCCCCGTCACCCTTATACAATGGGCCAAGTGGCGCTTTTTTCCAACGGATTGACACCCGCTTCTTGCATGACTTGCACAATTGGACGCAAGGCTGCCTCCCCTTTCATCGTGACAACAAAGCAAGTGTGCAGCCCGCACCGTGTCTCAAGCGCGGTTACGGTAAGGCAATGTTGCGGCGAACCGTCAGCGGGGTCTAACGCCCGATCTGCTCGGCGAGGTCCGCGAGCGCTTGCGCGGCGTCTGGACGGCCCGTGGCCTTGGCCGCCGCCGCCCGCACACTTAGCCCGTGCGGGTCATTGAGCCGGGTCACCAAGAGCTGGGCCAGGCCCGCTGCATCGAACTGCGGCTCCGGGATCACGTCCGCCGCCGCCACCAAAGCCATGCTGTCGGCGTTCGCGGTCTGGTGATCGTCCGCGGCAATCCCAAGCGGCACAAGGATGGCAGGCCGCCCGATCACCTCCAGCTCGGTGACGCTGGACGCCCCCGCCCGGGCGATCACGAGGTGCGCCGCCGCCATGCGCGGAGCGATGTCGCTGAAGAACGAAGCCACCTCATGGCGCACGCCCGCTTGGGCATAGGCTCGCTTCACATCCAGGAGTTGCGCCTCCCGCACCTGCTGCATCACGGTCAGCCGTTGCCGCAAAGCCTCAGGCAACATCCCAATCGCGGCGGGGACCACATCGCCCAAAATCCGAGCGCCCTGGCTGCCGCCGATGATCAGGAGCTTGATCTCCGCCCCCGCCGGCAGCTCCGGATAAGGCGTCGCCCGCGCCGCCACGATCGCCGGCCGCGCCGGGTTCCCCACCGAATGCTTGCGCGCCGCCGCCGAGGGAGGCAGCTTGTCCAGCCGGTCAAAGCCGCAGGCAATGGCCGCGGCGTCTTTGGCGAAGAGCCGGTTTACCCGTCCCAGAACCGCGTTCTGCTCATGGATCAGGATCGGGCGCTTCTGCTCCCGCGCCGCCCACAACGCCGGCAGAGACGGATAGCCCCCAAACCCCGCCACAAGCCGCGGCTCCAGCCGGCGCAACAGCGCGTTCGCCTCCCCGATCCCCTTCCAGATCGACAGAGCGCCCTTGGTCGCCCGGACCGGGTTGAAACCCTGGATCGTCGCCGCAGACACCCCGTGTATCTCGTCGGCGGGGAATTTCTCCGCATAGCGCCGCCCGCGCTCATCGGTGATCAAGACGATCCGATTGCCTCGCCCCCGCATTTCTCCGGCGAAGGCCGCAGCGGGAAACATGTGACCGCCGGTCCCTCCGGCGGCGATGACGACGGTCTTCTCAGCCATGGCTGTCACCTTTGCGGTCAAACAGGAACGCCCCTGGCGCAGCCCGCGTCAACGCCAGCACAAGCCCCACGGTCAAAGCCGCCGACAGCATCGAAGACCCCCCATAAGACACCAAAGGCAGCGTCATGCCCTTCGCCGGAATGAGCGCCAGGTTCACCGCCACATGGATCGCCGCCTGTGCGGCAAGCATCAACACAAGGCCCCCCGCCGCCAATTGTGCGAACGGATCGGTCAGCCGGCTCGCCCGGCTCAACCCCCGCAGCACCAGCGCCGCAAAAAGCCCAATCAAGGCCAAAGACGCCAAAAGCCCGAACTCCTCCGCCGCGACCGCAAACAGAAAGTCCGCATGCGCGTCCGGCAGTTGCAGCTTCACGATCCCCTCCCCGGGGCCCCGGCCGAAAAGCCCCCCCGAGGCGATCGCGTCGAGCGCTCGGCTCACCTGATAACCGCCCGGCCCCTCCGGCTCCACGAACGCCTCCCACCGCGCCCGCACGTGCGGAAACGCGGCATAGGCCGCAAACCCCGCGCCGACCGCAACCGCAGCGCCCCCCGCGATCCAGAACCAGGACAGCCCTGCCAGAAACAGCATCCCCGCGAGCGTGGCCCCCATCAGCGCCGTCTGCCCTACATCCGGCTGCGACAGCAGCACCGCCGCGCTGAACGCGTACAAACACACCGCGATCCCGATCCCTGGGAACGCCGGGTTCTTGAGCTTCTCCGACAGCATCCAGGCGACAGCGATCACAAACCCGGGCTTGAGAAATTCCGACGGCTGCAGGCTCAAAGGCCCCAGATCAATCCACCGCGCCGCGCCTTTGACCTCAGACGTCAGCGACGCCACGATGCAGAGCGGCAAGGCGGCCGCAAACACGATCACCCCCAACCGCCGCACCGAAACCGCCGACAACCGGGCCGCCAAACCAAGCGCGACAGCGCCCGCCACAACGAACACCGCGTGCCGCCCGGCGAAGTGAAAATCCGCATCGATATTCATCCGCGCCGCCGCGGCCGGGCTCGCCGCCATCGACACGATCAGCCCCAGAAGCGCAAGCGCCCCCGCGTTCGCCAACAGCTGCCGATCAATCCCTGCATAAGGCGCCCGCGCCCGGATCAACCACCCCGGCGCCGCAAGCGCGGTCACGCGGGACCCCCATTGGCCATCCCCGGCGCCTCGATCTCCGCCTTCAGCGAAGCCACCGCCCTCTTGAAAGCCCGGCCCCGGTCTTCGAAGTCCTTGAACTGATCGAATGACGCGCACGCCGGCGACAGCAGCACCACCGGATCAGGCTCGCGCGCCGCCGCCGCGTCCGCGTAGGCCCGCCGCACCGCGCTCTCAAGATCGCCCATAATCGCGTAGGCCGCCTTGCCGTCGAGGAACGAGGCGAAGTCATACGCCGCCTCACCGATCAAATAGGCCTTCGCCACCTGCGGCATGTACCGCGCCAAGGGGGCGATCCCGCCCTCTTTCGCCTGCCCCCCCGCAATCCAATAGATCCGCGGATAGACGCTCAAGGCCTGCGCCGCCGCGTCCGCGTTCGTGGCCTTGCTGTCATTGACGAACCGCACGCCTTTGACAGTCCCCGCGCGCTCCAGCCGGTGCTCAAGCCCCGGGAAACTCGCGATGGCGTCTGCAATCGCCCGCGGCGCCAAGCCCAAGACCCGCGCCGCCGCATAGGCTGCAGCGAGGTTTTGACCATTGTGCCGCCCCGGCAGCGCCGGCGCCTGATCCTGGTCCATCGCCGCCTGCGCCCGGCCCGACAATGCGTCATAGACCCGCCCGCCGACGACGCAGACCCCGTTCGCCAAGGCCTGGCCGCTGGAAATCGCCGCCACTTGCCGGCCGCCCGCCGCGGTCAGCTCGGTGCACACCCGCGCGCAATAGGGATCGTCTGCGCCAATCACCGCCCAGTCCTGCGCCCCCTGGTTCATCAGGATGCGCTTTTTCGCGGTCAGGTAACCCTTCATGTCTCCGTGCCGATCCAGATGATCCGGCGACAGGTTCAGCCACACCGCCACATCGCACCGCAGCGACCGCGTCAGATCGAGCTGATAAGAGGAGAGCTCGAGCACATAATACGCCCCCGCGTGGATCGGAGGCAGATCGAGCACCGCCCGCCCGATATTGCCCCCAAGCCGGGCGTCCTTGCCGCACGCGGTCAAAATGTGCGCGATCAGGGCTGACGTCGTCGATTTCCCATTTGTGCCCGTGATCCCGATCACCTTCGGCCGCACGGTCGGCGAGAGTGCGTTCACCGCCCGCGCAAACAGCTCCACATCGCCCACGATCGGCACGCCGACGGCCTGTGCGAGCTCCACCACGCGATGCGGTTTAGGGTGCGTCAGCGGCACCCCCGGCGACAACACCAGCGCTGCAAAATCCCGCCAATCCCGCGCATTGATGTCGCTGACGGGCGTCCCGGCCGCTTCCGCTGCTGCGCGGTTCTTCGCGTCGTCATCCCAGGCGAGCACCCGCGCCCCGCCGGCGGTCAAGGCTTGGGCGGCGGAGAGTCCCGTGCGCCCGAGGCCGAACACGGCCACGTCCCGCCCCGCATAGTCGCCGATGGTGATCACGCCCGATGCCCCTGTGTGTGACGATCACCGCAGCTTCAAGGTCGCAAGACCGACAAGCGCGAAGATCGTGGAGATGATCCAAAAGCGGATCACAATCGTGGGCTCAGCCCAGCCAAGTTTTTCGAAATGGTGGTGGATCGGCGCCATGAGGAACACCCGCTTCCCAGTCCGCTTGAACCACGCCACCTGGATCATCACCGACAACGCTTCGAGCACGAACAGCCCGCCGACGACCGCCAGAACGATCTCGTGTTTCGTGGCGACCGCGACCGCTCCCAACAGCCCGCCAAGCGCCAGAGAGCCCGTGTCCCCCATGAACACCCGCGCCGGCGGCGCATTGTACCAAAGAAAGCCCAAAGACCCGCCAAGCACCGCCCCCAGGATCACCGAAAGCTCGCCGACCCCCGCCACATGGTGGATGCCGAGATAGGCCGAGTAGTCGACGCGGCCGACGAGATACGCAATGAACCCAAACGTCGCCGCCGCGATCATCACCGGCACGATGGCGAGCCCGTCGAGCCCGTCGGTGAGGTTCACCGCATTCCCCGCTCCCACGACCACGATCATCGCAAAGAGCACAAAGAACGCGCCGAGATTCAGCAGCAAGTCCTTGAAGAACGGCACCGCCAGCGAGGTGAAATCCCCGCCCTGCAGCAGCACCTGCCAGAAGGGCGCGCTTTCCGTCCCGGGCGGCGTGGTCGACGCCCACTGCGCCGACAGCATGATCAGAACGGCCGCCAGCGCGATCAGGAACTCAAGCCCCAGACGGACCCGGCTCGACAACCCGTCGGCCTTCTGTTTGGTCACCTTCCTGAAGTCGTCGATGAATCCGACAGCGCCGAACCCGAAGGTCACAAGCAGCACGGCCCAGACATAGGGGTTCTGCAGATCCGCCCACAGAAGCGCCGAAACGCCAAGGCTGATCAGAATGATGAACCCGCCCATCGTGGGCGTGCCCTTCTTGGTGAGAAGATGGCCCTGCGGCCCGTCTTCCCGGATGGGCTGGCCCTTGCCCTGCTTTTTCCGCAGCCAAGTGATCATCGGCCAGCCGATCACGAAGGCGATCAACAGCGCCGTCACGATCGCACCGCCCGTGCGGAAGGTTATGTAATTGAACAGATTGAAGAACTGATTCTGGTCCGCCAATCCGCCAAGCAGCTCGAGCATCGCCCCGTCTCCTTCAGGTCGCCGCGAGCGCTTTGAGCGCCTCGACAACGCGCGCCATCTGGGAGCCGTTCGAGCCTTTGATCAAGACAATGTCGCCGTCGCGAAGCACCTCTGTTAACGGAGCGATAAGCTCTTGCGATGAGGCCGCATGGGCCGCTTGCATCGACGCGGGCAGCGCCGCCGCCAGATGCGCCATCATCGGCCCCGCCGTAAACGCCAGATCGACCAACCCTTTTTGCGCGGGCTCAGCCATCGCCGCGTGATACTGCGCCGAATGAGGCCCCAGTTCCCGCATATCCCCAAGCGCCGCGAGCCGCCGTCCCCCTGGGCCTGGTCGCCGGTTTTTCAGGCCCTCCAGAGCCAAGGCCATCGACGCCGGATTGGCGTTGTAGGCGTCGTCGATCACCGTGATCGTGCCGAAAGCAGTGCAGATCACATGCGTCGCCCCGCGGCCGTCAAGCGGGCGCAAGTCCGCCAGCGCCCCGGCCGCCGCCTCCAAATCGCCCCCCGCCAGATGCGCCGCCGTCATCGCCGCCAGGGAATTGAGCGCCCAGTGCGCCCCCTCCGCGCCGACGCGATAAGCGATGCGCCGCCCCAGCACGTCCGCCTCGGCCCGCGCCCCGGCGCCGTCGGCCTCATAAGACAGAAGCCGCGCCTCGCACGCCGCGTCCCGGCCGAACCGCACCGTCCGCGACGCCCACCGACCGGCCGCCGCCATCAACACGTCCGCGTGCGGCGCCTCGTTCGGCACAAGGGCTGCGCCCTCCGCCGCAAGACCTTGGTAGAGATCGCCTTTCTCCTCCGCAATCGCCTCAAGCGTCCTAAGATTTTCGATATGCGCCGGCGCGATCCAGGTCACGAGGCCGACATGCGGCTTTACCAGCCGCGACAGGGGCTCGATCTCGTGCCGGTGGTTCATCCCGCACTCGAACACGCCGAACGCCGCTTCTTTCGGCATCCGCGCCAGCGTCAGCGGCACCCCCCAATGGTTGTTGTAGCTTTTGACAGACGCATGCGTCCGGGCGCTGGCGGCGAGGCACAATAGCGTCGCCTCTTTCACGCTGGTCTTGCCGACGCTGCCCGTGATCGCGACCCGCTTCGCCGCGCTCCGGTCCCGAGCGGCGGCGCCGAGAGCCTCCAGCGCCGTGAGCACGTCCGAGACCACCAAGGCCGGCCCATGGCCCAGCGCCCGCTCGTCGCTGATCAGCGCGGCGGCCGCGCCCTTGGCGAAAGCCGCTTCAACGAAATCATGCCCGTCCCGCACGTCCTTCAGCGCGACGAACAAATCCCCGGGCTCCAGCGTGCGTGTGTCGATCGACACTCCGCCCGCAATCCAGCTGTCGGAGCCCACAAGCCGGCCGCCGGTCGCCGCCGCGGCTTCTTCCGCAAGCCACAAAGCCTCAAGCATGGCCCGCCCCCTTCGCGCCTAAAGCTTCCAGGGCCTTCGCCGCTTCCGCTTGATCTGAAAACGGATGAACGGTCGTCCCGATGATCTGGCCCGTCTCGTGGCCTTTGCCCGCGATCAGAAGCGCATCGCCAGGTTTGAGCCGCCCCACCGCCGAGCGAATCGCCTCCGCCCGACCGCCGATATCCTCAGCCTGCGGAGCGCCTTCCAGGACCATTTTTCTGATCGAAGCTGGATCTTCGGTCCGCGGATTATCGTCAGTCACGATCACGACGTCAGCAAATTTGGCGGCAATCGTCCCCATCTGCGGCCGCTTGACTTTGTCTCGATCCCCGCCGCAACCAAACACCAGAACGATGCGCCCCGGCGCGTGCGGCCGCGCCGCCCGCAAGAGCACATCAAGCCCATCAGGCGTATGCGCGTAATCGACAAAGACGTGCGCGCCCTCAGGCGTCGCCCCGATATGCTCCATCCGGCCTTTCACGGGCTCTAGCGCCGCCATCGCCGCAAAGACAGAGCCAGGCTCTTGACCTCCCGCCAGCGCCATCGCCGCCGCGGTCACCGCGTTCAGCGCCTGAAACTCCCCGATCAGCGGAAGCTCCACCCGGTGCGTTTGCCCCTGCCAGCGCAAATCGAGCGTCTGCCCCGCAGGCCGAGGCTGAATTTCTGAGATCTTAAGTCCCTCCTGCGCCGCCCGCCAGCCGCAGGTGAACAGCGCAAGCCCCCTCGCCCGCGCCCGCTCTTCAAAAGCCGGAGCTTCCCGGGCGTCGGCGTTCACGATCGCCGGCGCCCCCGGCGCAAGCCGATCCCACAGCATAAGCTTGGCTTCGCGATAGGCGTCCATCGTGCCGTGATAATCGAGATGGTCCTGGGTCAGGTTGGTGAAGGCGCCGAGCGCGAGCTTCACCCCGTCGAGGCGGTGCTGATGCAGCCCATGAGACGAGGCCTCCATCGCCACATGCGTGACGCCTTCGTCCGCCAACCGCTGCAGCACAGCGTGGATCTGCACCGGGTCCGCGGTGGTGTGCCCAAGATCGGTCGTCCCGCCCTTGGAGATTGCCCCCAAAGTCCCGAGGCTCGCCGCGTCAAATCCGGCGTGCGCCCAAATCTGCCGCAGAAAATCGACCGTGGAGCTTTTCCCGTTGGTCCCGGTCACCGCCGCCACTAGCTTCGGCTGCCGCGGATAAAGCCGGCTCGCAGCCAGCGCCAAGGCGCGCCGCGGATTGCTGCTGATGATGTGCGGAACGGGCGGCTCAGCCCCCAGATCGCCCGCCGACACAATCGCCACAGCCCCCGCCGTCACGGCCTGCGCGACGAAATCCCGCCCATGCTGCGCGCTGCCTGCCAGAGCGGCGAACACGAACCCGGGCTTCACCGCCCGGCTGTCGGCGGCGACCCCCGCAACCTCAAGCTCCGCCGCTCCAGG
>JBILVS010000115.1:0-8613 GCA_044370335.1 Caulobacterales bacterium | reverse complement strand
ATTTTTGGGTAATTGCTCGGCGCTGATCGCGGGCCAAAGGCCCGCGGCGCATCTCGCCTGCGCGGTCGCTTGTGGGGAGCCCTTCCCCCGCCCGCCTGATAAGCCCCACCCTCGCGCCGGCCAGGAAAAGTGGGAACCGGTTTTCCGCGGCGCGCCCGATAACGAACAGATCTTGGGGTATGCTCCGCGCTGTTCCCGGGCGCAGGGCCCGCGGCGCCTCTCGCCTCTCGCGGTCGCTTGTGGGGAGCCCTTTGCCCGCCCGCCCGATAAGCCCCACCCTCGCGCCGGCCAGGAAAAGTGCGGAGCGGTTTTCCGTCCTGACACGCGAGAAAAACGATTCCAGTATTGCTCGGCGCTGTTCTCTGCCTAGCACCCGGTCTTTGTAAAAGGAGGTGTCCTCTTCAGTCCTGTATTCAGCCTGCGCGCCCCGTTCGCCTTAAGACCAAAGATGGGAGTATTTTTGAGGCCAGACGCTCTCATGCCCAAGGACCGCCCACCCGCCAGCGCTTTCCTATTGCCTCACCCATCGCCGCCGGCATCACGAATTGCGCCACACATTCGACAGTCTGTTGCAGTGATGCGGGCGTCAGCGTCGTTGTCATGCGGCGAACGAATGCCGCCCACTGCGTCTGCTTGGATGAGTCGTCGATAAATTCGGCCGTCAACGCGAGCGGACGCGTCAATGGCGGTTTGGTATCGCGGCTGGCGAATGTCGATTTTATAGCCGCGGCGAGGCTTGCTCCGTCGAGCTCCATGGTGAGCGCGATCGCCCATAAATCGAAAAAGTCCTTCATGCGGCTGTTGCGGATGCCCAGTTCGACCATCGCCTGAAACTTCTCCGCGACGACCGTCTCGACCGGATAGGCGCGCACATTGGCTCTGGGCAAGTCGAGCATGGCCGGATACTCGAGATCGACCGGCGCAGGGGTAACGACGTCGCCGAATCCGACATCGACCTTCATCGGAATGCGTACATTGCCAATCCGCGCCAGAAACGAAAGGCGCACGCCTTTGTATTCGTCCTGCGCCTGCATCTCCTCGAGGCGCAATTGGCTGACGTCGAAGGCAACGCCGTCCGCCTCAACGCTCATTGCCGCGACATCCAAGACCATCGCCTTTACGCGTCGCTCACTGGGAGAGCCAAGGCCGAGGAGGTCGAGATCGCCCGTCGCCCGGAAAGGCTCTGCAGACCAAAGCGCAAACAGCATCGCGCCTTTAAGAACGAAGGTGTCACGATAGCCAGACTTTCCAAGCCGATAGAGAAACCGTTCGATTGCGTATCGCACAAGGGTGAGCTGGAAGTCTTCGCCGCGCTCCTTGGCGCGTGTCAGAAGGCGCGCCCGCACCGAAGCCGCGATGTCGAACCGGTGCGTCGGTTTCATGCGGTCGCCTCAAGATAGGGCCGCATCACATTCTGCATGCGAAGGACCTTGGCGATGCGCCAGAGTGCGTCGGTATTGCCGCGACGGCGCTTGATGAGGTCGCGCAGCGCCTCAAGCGCGACATCGAGTCCAATAGTCCTGCGGTGCTTGAAGCACTCGACCACGGTGCGTTCCGGTGACGTGAGGCGAACCCGAACGCCCTCAATGGTCCGCTCTTCCACGCCGATGTCTTCATGCAGATTGCGCGACCGGATGAGACGGAGCGAGACGGCGGGATTGACCGGCGCCCAGGCCTTAGCGCCGATCAGCATCCAGATTTCGTGCGGCGTTTGAGTGCCGAGATTGTGGAGTCTCAGTGCGCTCAGGAGACAGACGATGCCTCGGGGAACGATGCCGGAGGCCACAGCAATGGTGTGACCGGCGGCGGGCGCCGCCCCAGATAGACGATAGTGGCCGCGGGCAGGCTGCTCCAGCGCCCCCTCCTTCACCAAACGACGCAGAGAAGCGACGGCGACGCCCGCCGCTTCAAGGTCGCGCGCGCGCGCGATGCCCTTCCGCTTGATGAGCCTCAGGGCATTGGCCTTCTTCGTGTTTTTCACATGCGCTGCCATTTTTCCTCAGACGAAACATATAACGTCCGAGCTTTAATAACAAGCGTCGACAACTGGCGGCTGCGATGCCCGCCGCAGCACTTGCCTCTCGCGGTCGCTTGTGGGGAGCCCTTTCCCGCCCGCTCGATAAGCCCCACAAGGGCGCGCAGGAAAAGTGGGAATCGGTTTTCCGCAGGCCGCGCCCGATAAGGCCCACATACCGGAGACCGAATCCCCCAGCGCTTTATCCGTTCAGCTGCCGGGTCCCCCGGTTTTCGCCGCTCCCCGACCTCTCCCCGCCGCGGCGCACGCCGCGAGCGGCGAAAAGGCGCATATCCCCTTGCCTGCCGCTGCGACACGCGGTCTAAGCCCCACCCGTCCAACAAGGGAGGACCAACCCATGGCCCAGATCGCCTATGTCTGCCTCGGCGCCAACGACCTCGATCGCGCGCTCGCCTTCTATGATGAGATCATGACGATCGTCGGCGGCAAGCGCCTCTTCCCCGCCGGCAAAGGCCAGATGTACGGCCTCGGCGCGGGGCCCATGATCATGGTGACCAAGCCCAACGACGACCAACCCGCCACCTTCGGCAACGGCACGATGGTGACGATCCAGGTCGACGACAAAGAGCAGGTCGCGGCCCTCCACGCCAAATGCCTCTCGATGGGCGGCTCCTGCGAAGGCCTTCCCGGCCCCCGCGGCCAGTGGGGCGAGTTCGCCTATGTCCGAGACCTGGACGGCAACAAGCTCGCCTTCTACTGCCCGGCGAAGTGAGACCAGGCCGCCTTCAGCAAAGAGGGGCCGGGCGAGCGTTAGCGCTCTCCGGCCCGCTTCCGCGCCTGACCAGTGATCCAGGCGAACAGGAACAGCGAAATCACCAGAACCGCCGCCAAGAACCCAAGGGCGACGACAGCGAGGGGATCCACAGACCCAAAACCCGGAAACCACATGGCGCGCCCCTCAAACTGCGAGGCGGCCAAGGAGCGTCAGCCCCCGCTTGACAAGGCCAGCGCGCCCTCCGCCGCGCGGCCCCATGTCTCAGCCCCGACACCTCAGGAGATGCCCCATGGCCGAAGCCGCCCTCGCTGATCTGCCCGCCGACAAACCGGGCCGCTACCGCGCTCTGCGCAAAGAAATCATCGCTGTCGTGCGTGGCGAGCCAAGCATGACCGCCCGCTACGCCACTGCCGCCTGCCTGCTCCGTCAGGCCTTCCCCGAAACCTATTTCTGGGTCGGCTTCTACATCGTCGACCCGCAAAAGCCGGAAGAATTGGTCGTCGGCCCCTATCAGGGCACGCTCGGCTGCCTCCGCATCCCCTTCGGCAAGGGCGTTTGCGGCGCGGCAGCCCAAGCACGGCAAACCATCATCGTCCCCGATGTGGAAGCGTTCCCGGGCCACATCGCCTGCGACAGCCGCTCCCGAAGCGAAATTGTGGTCCCCGTGTTTGACGCCAACGGCGCCCTGACGGCGGTGCTGGATGTGGATTCCACCCTCCTCGCCGCCTTTGACCAGGACGACGCCGCAGGGCTGGAGGCGATCATGGCGGATTTGCTGACCGCCTAGAGGGTCACGGCGAAGGCGGCGTCGAAGCGCGCGCCGGCGGCCGCGGGGCCACGGCCTGAAGACCGGGCACCAGCGCAGCCCCCCGCAAACCATAGACTTCGGCGCCCTCGAAATCCGCCCCGATCGCCTCCACCGCGCCGCCGAGGCACTGCCCCAAGAAGCCCTCGGCCGCCGCATACCACGCCAAGCGGTTTTGCGGCCGCGCGAGCCCATGGCCCTCGTTGGGAAACAACAGATACGTCACCGGCGATCGCCGCGCCGCCACCGCCGAGACAATCTGATCGCTTTCGGCCCGCGGCACCCGCGGATCACGGCCGCCTTGGCCGACGAGCAGCGGCGCCTGGATCGCCGAGGCGGCGAACAGCGGCGAGCGTTCCCGCAGGAGCTGCCGCCCCTCCACCGTTGTCGGATCCCCGACCCGCGTGTGTAGCTCCGCCCGGAACGCCGCCCAATAAGGCGGGATCGCATGAAGCAGGCTCGTGAGGTTTGACGGCCCCACCAAGCTCACCCCGCAGGCATACAAATTCGGCGTAAACGCGAGCCCCGCCAGCGCCGCATAGCCCCCGTAGGAGCCGCCCATGATCGCCACCCGCGTCGGATCGGCGATCTGCTCGGCCACCGCCCAGCTCACCGCCTCCGACAGGTCCTGCTGCATCCGCCGGCCCCATTCGAGATTGCCCGCGTTCAAGAAGGCTTTCCCAAACCCCGTGGAGCCTCGGAAATTCACGCTCAGGACCGCATAGCCGCGATTGGCCAGCCACTGATGGCGCGGATCGAACCCGAAAGAATCCCGCGCCCACGGCCCTCCATGGACCAGCATCACCAGAGGCGCCGGCCGCTCGGGCAGCCCATCGCCATCCGGATCGGACCCCGAAGGCAGCGTCAGATAAGACACCAGCGTCAACCCGTCGCTTGCCGTGATTTCCCGCGCGATCATGGGTTGCAGGTTGATCCCGGAGAGCTGCGGATAGTGGTCAAACAGCGGCGCAGCCCCTTCCGCCGCCGCCGAAGCCTGCGCCACGGGAACCGCGGTCGGGCCTTCGGGCGGAGGCGCCGCCGGCCGGAACAACGCGCTCCGTGTCGGCCGCGTCGGCCCCGTCTCCTCCACCACCCACAGCCCGTCGTCCTGTGTCCGGCTCACCACCGTGAAGTCGCCTTCGAAGCTGGCGTCCAACGCATCGAGCCGCGCCGTCGCCACATCGGTGAGCCCTCGCCATTCCCGGCGCAGAAACTCCACCGCAAACGCTTCCGGCGCATAGGTCACCGGATCGATCCACACATCAACCACGTCCGCCGCCGGGCTCTCGGCCAGCACGTCCCGCTCCCCGGTCACCGCGTCCATCCGGACGAGAGCGGCTTTGTCCCGGCCGGTGCTGTCGATCATGATGATGTGCGCGCCGTCGGCCTCGAACCCGATCAACCGGGTCATCGACACGTCCTCGAAGGCGATTTCCGACAAACGCCGCCACCGGCCCGCGCCGTCCCGGCTGCGGCTGTCCCGCACCCAGATCTCCTGCGATCCGTCCGGCATTGTCTTGGTCGCGGCCCGCAGCCGGTTGCCCCGGTCCGCCAGCCAGTTCGAGAACGACTGCGTGTTCCGTTCCACAAGCGTCCGCTCGCCCGTGGCGAGGTTCACGCGGTAAACGTCCGGCCACGCCCGGTCCCGATCATTGATCGTCACAAGGATCGAGCCCGGATCCGCCGCCGCCACCGAGACGATCTCCGCCCGCGCTCCGGCCGGCGTCAGTGCGATCGGCTCTCCCCCGGCCGCCGGCATGGCGTAAAGGCGCCAGTTTTCGTCCCCTCGATCGTCTTGGCGGTAGAGCAGGTAAGAGCCGTCCCCCGACCAGGCGAACCAGCGCAAACCCCGACTCGCCTCCTGGGTCAGGGCCCGCGCCTGGCCGGGATCCCCGCTCGGCGCCACCCACAGATTGAGATACCCCTCCGAAGGGGCGAGAAATGCGATCTGGCTCCCGTCAGGGCTCAACCGTGGGCTAAGATAGGCTGGGTCGGAGAACAACGCCGCCCGGGCGATCAGCGGCAAGGGCGAAGCGGGCTCGACGGGCGCTGCGGCTTCCTCCTGCGGAGCGCCGCAACCGAGCGCCAGCCCACACGCCGCCGCCGCCAAAAGACGAAACGGGGTCAGCGCGCGAGGCGCGGGCAGGCGCCGAGGCGAAACGCTCATCCAGTCACTCCAGGGGTGGCGGGGCCTATCCAAGCAAACCCACAACCAGGAGTAACCTTACCGAAGATCAAGGCTCCCGCAAACCGGAACGGCGCATTCTTCTTCACCATGGCCGCGCCTTCAGCATTGACGCCGCCCCCAGCGCTCCTTAGCTGACGCGCGTTTGTGTGGAAGGAGCCGGCCATGAGCCCAAGTCACGTCCCCGAGGGCGCCACGGGCGTTCTGGTGTTGGCCGACGGCTCGGTGCTGTTTGGTCAAGGTTTAGGCGCCCCTGGCGAGGCTGTGGGCGAAGTGTGTTTCAACACCGCCATGACCGGCTATCAAGAGATCCTGACCGATCCCTCCTATGCCGCCCAGATTGTGGCCTTCACCTTTCCCCATATCGGCAATGTCGGCGCCAACGCCATGGACGTGGAGGCCTCTTCGCCCGCCTCTCACGCCGCCGCCCGGGGCGCGATCCTTAAGACCCTGCCCACCGCGCCCTCGAACTACCGCGCCGAGCAATCCTTTAGCGACTGGCTCGCCCGCCGCGGCGTGATCGGCCTCGCCGGCGTCGATACCCGCGCTTTGACCGTGTGCATCCGCGAGCAGGGCATGCCGAACGCGATCATCGCCCACGACCCGCAAGGGCGTTTTGATCTGGAGGGCCTGAAGGCCAGGGCCGCCGCCTGGCCGGGCCTGATCGGCCTCGACCTCGCCAAGGAGGTTACCACCGCCCAGCGTTATGTCGTGGCTGAAGGCCGATGGACCTGGGAAGACGGCGTCAAGCCCGTGGCCCAACCTCGTTATCGGGCGGCGCTCATCGATTACGGCGTGAAGCGCAACATCCTCCGCGCCTTGGGAGATGTTGGCTGCGAGGTGACGGTCTTGCCCGCCGCGGTGACCGCCGATGAAGTCCTCGCCCTCAAGCCGGATGGCGTCGTGTTGTCCAACGGCCCCGGCGACCCCGCCGCCACCGGCGCCTACGCCTGCCAGACGATCAAGGCTATCGCCGACGCGGGCGTGCCCATCCTCGGCATCTGCCTCGGCCACCAGATGCTGGCCATCGCCTTGGGCGCGAAAACCCTGAAAATGCCCCAAGGCCACCACGGCGCGAACCACCCTGTGAAGGAACTGGCCACCGGCAAGGTCGAGATCGTCTCCATGAACCACGGCTTCGCGGTGGATCGCGACAGCCTCCCCGAGGGCGTGGTGGAAACACATGTCTCGCTGTTTGACGGCTCCAATTGCGGCATCGCCGTCAAGGACCGGCCTATCTTCAGCATCCAGCACCACCCCGAAGCAAGCCCTGGCCCACAAGACAGCCACTATCTGTTTGAGCGTTTCGCCGCCATGATGGCCGCCAAGACAGCCTGAAGGAGGATTCCCATGGGCGATAAACCCGTCATCCTCGCCCATCCCGGCCTTGGCGGCCTGATCGCCCCGTTCCAAGGGACCTATGAGGTCGTGACCTGGCCGAAAACCCCTGACCAGGCCGCAGCCTTTCACCAGGATGTGGCGGCAAAAGTCAGCGCCGCCGTGGTCATCGGCTCGACCGGGCTGCCGGCAGAGGCGTACGCCGCCCTTCCAAACCTCAAGGCCATCTGCGCCTTCGGCGCGGGCGTGGACGGCATCGACGCCGCCCAGTGCCGCGCCCGCGGCATCCTGGTCGGCAACTGCCCCGCTGCGAACGCAGAAGACGTCGCTGATTTCGCCGTGGGCCTGCTGTTGGATGTCGAACGGCGCCTCACTTTGGGCGACCGCCTCCTCCGCGACGGCGGCTGGAGGGGCATCCCGGCTTTTCCGACCCCGCCCCGCGGCCTCAAAGGCCTAAAGGCCGGGATCGTCGGCCTCGGCGCAATCGGCTTGGCGACCGCTCATCGTCTGGCCGCCTTCGGATGCGAGATCCGCTGGTTCGGGCCGCGCCCCAAGCCGGAGGCGCCCTGGGCTTACGAGCCTGATCTGATGGCGCTGGCCCGGTGGTCCGACGCTCTGCTCCTGACATTGCGCCCCGATCCGGGCACCGAGCGCATGATCAATGCGGACATCATCGCCGCCCTCGGCCCCGAAGGCGTGCTGATCAACGTCGCCCGCGGTTCGGTGGTAGCCGAAGAAGCCCTGATCGCCGCCCTGAAAGAAGGCCGCCTCGGCGGGGCCGGCCTCGATGTGTTCGAGACCGAGCCCACGCCGACCGAGCGCTGGGTCGATGTGCCGAACACGGTTTTGACGCCGCACATCGCCGGCGCCTCCCGCCAGAGCGTCATGACCATGGTGATGATGGTGCTGGCCAATCTGGCGGCCGTCCATGGCGGCCGGCCGATGCCGACGCCCGTCGCCCTTTAGAGGCCCAAGGCGTCCAGCATCTGCTGCTGCACGCCCGGATCAATCTCGTCTTCGCCGACGATGAATTCCCGCGTGTCCGCCGCAGACATCCCCGCAAGCCGCACCTGCGCGTTCTCTGTCATGCCGTCGCCGGCGTCCGAGGTGTTCACCTCCAACTGCCGCCCCGCGATGTCCATGCTGACCCGCGCATTGTCCACAGACCCCGACATGGTCTCGTCCGCCTGCACCCGCATGCTGAAGCCGGGGATCGCAAAGGACATGGTCTCCTTCGGCGCGTCGCCGATCACGCTCTGCCGCTCCGCCAGAAGCGTCCGCGCTTCGGCAGGTTCGATCAGCGTAGCAGTGCCCTCGGCGACCCGCGCCGCCACCCGCGCCCCGTCCGAGGCGTCGGTGATCAGATAGAGCCGCTCTGTATCGGAGGCGTAGAGTTCGATCGTGTAGCTTTCACCCGCCGCTTCTTCTGTGGGGTCGCCTTCAACGCCCCCCTCGCGCGCGCCGCCAGATCCGGTTCCTTCAACCGAGCACCCCGCAAGAACGCCGCTGAACGCCAGCGCCGCCACGACCAATTC
>JBILVS010000289.1:0-8643 GCA_044370335.1 Caulobacterales bacterium | reverse complement strand
TCTGAACGCACTTCCTATGTTAAAAGATTAACAAAAAATGTTTTTTCTTCATAGAAATGGCTTGACATATAAGAAAAAGCAAGATTTGTGTAATAGGTGTGTGTGGCTATACTACCCCCTTAACGAGGCAAATTCGTGTTATAAATCAAAGCTAAATTTCAAAGGTGATGTTATCTTTTACATCACCTTGAAACTGCTTGCTTGTATACTAATCCGCGAGTAGGTGCTAGAGGATATAAGGGGAGTGCGCAAGTACCATGACTGCTCTGTATCATCTAGCGGTTCCGTCTATTCAAAGCAAAGGTTTAGGAAAAAATATATTAAACAAGGGTGGTGTGGAGGATGTAGAGTGAAAAAGGATTTCTGTGTGTGGTACTAAGGGGGCTTATCTGGTTTTTTAGGGAGCTCAGGGGTTGTTTTCTTCCGTTAAAAAGCTACCCTGTCACTGCTAGACCCGCCATCCGAATATTTCTCCTAATGAAAAATTAATACCCCCCCCAAGGGGGGATAAGGGTAAAAAATTGTAAGGAGAAAAATCCAGTTAAGGGGTGGTTAAGAAGGTGGAATGGTTTCTAGATTTATCTGAACGCACTTCCTATATTAGAATTGGCTTGACATATAAGAAAAAGCAGGTTTGTGTTAAAGGTGTGTGTGTGGCTATACTACCCCCTTAATGAGGCAAATCAAAGAAAAATTTCAAAGGTGATGTTATCTTTTACATCACCCTTGAAACTGCGTGCTTGTATACCCGCGAGTAGGTGCTAGAGGATATAAGGGGAGTGCGCAAGTACCATGACTGCTCTGTATCATCTAGTAGCTCTCGTCTATTAGAATTCCGATCGCGACTCTCAAGCCGGACTTTTCACGACTTAGGCGCATCTAAGAAACCGAAATATCCGGACAGTTTCGGATATGTCCGCACGCGTCCCGCTGGGGCACAGGCTAATTCCCGTAGGCGCTGGGCCTTAGCGTGAGCAGGATACGTCATATAGGTGGGGCTGTCCAAGCTGTTCGGTGTTTTAGATGTGTTTAGTGAGCTTAGTGTGCTCAGGTTAGTGAAACAAGTGTGGCTTTACCGATCCTCACGTGGTATGACGCGAAGCTCTGAAGCGGGGGGCTAGGACCCCACCCGCCTCGGCACATACCTTTTTCTTTCTTTGCACCACGTGCAACCTGCCCATGGCCACGGAGCCCTTTTGATACAAAGAGGGGCCCCGAGGGGTCACGACAGTCACCGCGGCGCCCCGAACCGTAAAAGAGACACCCCCAAATGTAGGGTCAGTAGGGTGCCCAGACTCTCAGGAAACACGCGGTGGCCACCCGCGCGTTATCAATCCTTACCCGTATCGCGGCGCTAATGCGTTGGCCCGCGGGGCCGTTTGCCTGTGGCGAACAGGCAGCAGGCCCTACCCGATTATGTCACAGGGGTTCCCACCGTGACACCCCGGAGGCTGGGTAGCCCCCGGGTCCCAATCATGCCCATGCTGCTGGAAGTATACCCCCAACAGCACTCTGACAGCTGGATAACTGCCAAATACCAATGCCCGATTCCGTTCCCGATCCGTTGCTCTCTGGGCGGGCGCTGCGCTAGTTGCGCTTAGCCGCACCGCCCTTGCCTTTGCCCTTGCGGGGTTTGCCCTCCGCCGTCAGGTGGTTCTTCTCGCAGAACTCCTGGAACACCACGCTGTGGGCCAGGGCGGCGGCGGGCTCCCACGTGTGGATTCTGGTAGCCCACTCCACGTGGAAGCGCCCCTCGCCGTGCTGCGAGCCCGCGGGGGACGGGCCGCTGATGATGCGGCGCAGGACCCCCCAGCCCATTGGCAGCTTGCGCTGGTGCAGGAAGGTTGCTGTGAGCCGCGACGCGTCGAAAGGCCACGTGCGGTCGATGTGCGTCTCCATGGGCTTGCCCGTGCGGGGGTAGCCCGGCTCGCCGGGCTCGATGCCCCCAAGCACCTCCGCGATGGTGATGAAGCCCGTGGGGTGCCCGTTCGCCTGTTCGACGTTGAGCACCTTGAAGGGACCGCGCCAGTTGTGGCCGAGGCCGCTGTCGGGGTCAAACACCAGCAGCCACTCACCCACGTTGGGGTTGGCGTCGCCCGTGGCGGGGTTGTACACCTCCAACGCGGCGTCGTACTTTGCCTTTGCGTGCACGCCTCGGATGCCCAAGCTAAGCGCCGCCCACGCGCGGGCGGCCGTAGCCATGTTCATGAGCTCAAAGAGGTCGTGCTCGGGGTCCGTCGCCTTGGGGATGGTGCCCAGCAGCTCCGCGAGGCTGCGAGAGCCCACCAGCGCCAGCTGCGAGGCCGTGAAGCCGCCGCGCTCCTGCATTGGGATGTTGTTCATCGCAAACTGCAGGCTGGGCAGGAACACGTGCCAATTGCGCGGCGCGCGTCCGTCCTCGCGGGGCGGCAGCAGCGCCCTCAAGGAGCGCTTCAGGCGGCCCACCATTGACTCGATGGCGCCGCGGCCCTTGGCGTTGTGTGGCGTGCCCACGTCGAGCTTCACGCCGTGGAGCCCACACCATTTGGGCACCTCGCCCTTGCTGATGGTGGAGCCGCCGTCGCTCAGGAAGATCTCCGGGACCCCAAACGCCGCACGCCAGCGGTCCAGCTCGCGTACGGCCTGCTCCGAGTCTGCGGTGTCCACGGCAGACGCCCAGCAATAGCGCGTCGCCAAGTCCATCATGATGAAGATGGCCGTGTGGCCCGCGTCGGATGTCTCCAGCGGGATCCAGTCCGCCATCACCCCTTGCCACGGCCTGTAGCGCACTGGAATCACCAGCGGGCCCACGCGGCGCGTGGCGTCGGGTGCGTGCGCGTACTGGCAAATGCAGGAGTTGATGTACCCCTGCACCGCCTGCGGCGCGTCTTCCAGGAACACGCCCACCGCCTTCAAGCGGTCCAGTGCCGCGCTGACGGAGTCGTGCAGCGGGTCGTGGATGGCTTTGAGCAGGTCGTGGACGAGGAAGGGGTCCTCCCGTGGGGATGGGTTGGGGACCACCATGCGGCCGTTCAGGTAGAACACCTCCACGGCGTCCACCTTTTTCTTTTCGTAGGGCGGGTCGTGCGCGATTAGCGCGGTGCCCGTTGCCTTCTGCGCCGCCAAGATGCGCTGCGCCCACGGTGTCATGGACGTCGTGTGCGGGTTGTCCATGGGCTTTGCCACGTCCGGGCGCGCCGTGAGCGCGCGCGCGGTGCCCGCGGTGGGCGGGATGCCCGCATTCAGCGCTGGGTTGAGGCGGAAGCGTGTGGCGCGCGTGGTCAGCGAGGTGACCGCTGGCTCCGCCGCCGCGTAGGGCGCAGAGGGGAGCAGCAGCCGCGACGCCAGGTCCGGCATCTGCATGTCGGGCGAGTAGCCGGGCCGGTGCACCCGCCGCGCTGCTGCGAGCGAGGGGACCATGGACAGCTCTGCCCGCACGCGCTGCAGCGCCAGCGAGTCCTGCGTGTCGAACGCCAGGTTGAGGTGGTCGAACTCCACCACCACGTCCATGAACAGGAAGTAGTTGCGGAAGCGGCGCACCGCCGCTAGCAGCCCGTACGCCTCCCGCGTTTGGATGGACCAGCGCAGCTGGCTCCCGGTGAAGCGCAGCGACAAAACTGCGCAGTAGTACTTTTTCCCGTCATCGCCGTACTGGTACAGCGTGATGCCCACGCCGCAGTTGCTCGAGTCGCACGCCACGCGGAGCGGGCGGTCGGGGTCGATGATGGCGCGGGTAGAGTTGGCGCACAGCAGCTGGATAATCTCCGTCCAGGTGCCCGCATAGTCCACCGCGCCCGACTCCCACTCTTGCCGCAGCGCCGCGCTCACAGCCGCCTTTGCGGCCGCCGAGGGCGCGCGCTGGTACTCCGTCGTGTGGCGGGCCAGCAGCGACACTAGCGGGTCCGCCAGTGTAACCCACCGCGGCCCCACCGCGTCGCGGTGCGCGTTTGCTACGGCTAGCACGCGGCGGAGCCACTCTAGCGACACCTTGTCGGGGATGGTTGCCAGCGTGGCCCAGCCCTTGGTGCGCTCGTCGTCCGCTCGCAGGAACACGCCGTCCGTCATCACGCCCAGTAGGCGCGCAACGCGCGTGAGCAGGCGAGACTTGGGGATGCTTACCGAGAACTCCAGCTCGCGCATCGCGTCCAAGGTGCTCCCAAGCCCCTTTTTGACCCGGTCCCAGATGTCGGGGAGCTGGTCCGCGGGTAGCAGGAAGCGGCCCAGTGGGCTGTCGTCTGCCAAGTTCGCGCCCAGCGTGGTCGCGCCCGCAAAGGGGTGGCGCGCGTCGTACTTGCGCCGCGCCAGGGCCAATGGCCTCACCGCCACGGTGGTGTCGTCGAGGTAGTTCCCGCACACCATGCCGCCCGGTGAGGCCTGCTGCACCTGTGCCAGCCGCGCCTCCAGGCGCTGCTGGTAAATGAGGGGCGCCTGCTTCCACCCAAAAGAGACGGACTTCATCTTGAAGTAGTGTAACTTCAGCGTCTTAGGGTCCTGCAGCGTGCACCCGAACAGGTTCTGGCTGGGCGGCGCCAGGCAAAGGTTGTGGAACGCGTCGCTGAGGTCCACCTGCGCGAACAGCACCGCCCCGTGCAGCGAGCCCACTAACTCGGGGATGTTAGGCAGCTTGCCCAAGTAGCCCGTGTCGGTGTTGTCGTTGTTGAGGTTGAGCGGGTGTAAGCAGAAACGTACGCCCACGCTCCCATCCGCCTTTTTCCTTTGCGCTAGGATGATTGGGAGAACGTGCAGGTCGGCGGGCGGTCCGCCGTCCTTAGCCGCCTCCACCTCCGTGGCGAAGTTGCAGTCGATGTACCGTTGCATCTCCTCCCACGCGGCGCGGCGCGCCGCGCGGGGCGGGAGGCGGTGCAACCCTTCCCGCGTGATGGGCAGGTCGGGGTTGTGCGGTACCAGCACGGGCTCTCCGCCCGGCTGCGCGCGTCCGAACACCTCGCGCCGGTCGAAAAGCAGCTGCATCAGCTCCGCGTGCGCGTTCACTCCGCATGTCTCGGAGATGGTGCGCAGCGTTTCCTCATCCACCACGTTGGGGTTGGACTTCAGGAGGGCCTCCAGCTCTTCCACCGATTTGGGTATGCCCGGGCGCTCGTTGTAGGGGCGCCCGGTGGGCGCCTCCGGGTCTCCGAACATTGCCAGCCCGCCGTGCAGGCCCTCGGGCCACGTGTCGCCAGGAATGTCCACCACTGCCACTGCTGGCTCCGCCTGCGTGCCGCGCGTCTCCACCGCGCGTGCCGCACTTGTAGCCGCGTGCGTGTACAAAGTGGACCCCGCTTGGGCCGCGTGAAGGCGTTTCCACAGGGCGTCCAGTGCCGGCTGGTTCTCCTGCAGCGCCGCCGGGTTTATCACCAGGTCGGGCCGTTTGCCCAGCGTCGTCACGGGGAAGTAGCTTTTCTTCCATTTTTCCTCCGTGAAGATGGCTGCCCTTACGGTGAACGCGTAAGCGCGGATGGCGGCGGGCAGGCTGCCCCTCCGCTCCAGCGCGTCGCGTACCCCGCTGGCGTGCACCGTGATGTTCAGGTCCACGTAGTGCGTGGGGACGCAATCCAGCCCCGCGCCGGAGACGTGGATCGCCGTGGGGTACTTAAACCACGGGAGCCCGGAGACTGCCGCCGCGTTTACGAACGCGGCGCCCACGCCCCCGCGCGCCTCAGGTGGTCCGCCCGAGTCCACGTAGCCCACGCGCGCCTCGGGCGTGCCGGTGGCCGCCTGCACGCCTTCGAAGAAGAAGAGGTTGGGGTCCGTGCGCCCGATCTTTATGATGGATTGGCTGCTCCAGGGCCCGTGCCCGTCGGGGTCGCGCCAGTCGTTCTCTGGGTTTCCCGTAGCCTTCTCCTCCTTTTGCTTTAGCAGTTTGTCCACGTAGCTCTCCTCAAGCGTGGGAAGCGGCGGGGACCCACCACCGCCTGTCGGCGCCGTTCGCGCGGCGCTGCTGTACACCAGCGGGTCCCCCCGGTGATTCATGGAGAACCCCACGAGCAGGGGAGGCAGCTCTGGGGGTGCCTCCTCGTCGGGCTGCGGGGCGCTCTGCAGGGGCTTGAGCGCCGTGGGCACCGAGGGCGTCGTGGTGCCACCGTTGGGCGTAGAGAACCCGAGAACGCGCAAGGGCGGGGGGGCGGCATCACCGCCGTCCCCCACGTCCCCGTCGTCGACGCCGTTGTCCTCCGCGCGCCGGTACACCATGAGTGGCGCGCTCCCGCCCACAGCCGCCGTAGACACCACGTTGGAGAACAGCGTTGCGTTTCCCGTGCCCATAAGCGCCTGGGAGGGCTGTAGGGCGGCGCGCACGTAGTCCGTGAAGGGGTCCACCAGCCCTGCGTGGGGGTTGGCCGCGTTCGGGCCCGGCTCAGCGTCGTCGTGCAGCATCACCGCGTTGGAGTTCAGGCCCAGCGCTTTAGCCAGCATCGCTAGCAGCTTGTCGCGGTCGCTGTCCGTTGCCGGGGCCTCGTCCTCCGTTGCCTCCGTCGTCGTGGCGCGGGTGGACACGCAGTCCGCGGCCTTGTGGCCCTGCTTTCCGCACCGCAGGCAGGCGCCGGACTTTCTCCGGCAGTTGCTGACGTCGTGCCCCTCCTTTTTGCAGAAAGAGCACGAGGGCCGCGGCTGCCCCGCAGCGCTTTGCGTGCCCGCGGGCTTGGCGTCACGCGGGGCGCCCTGGCCGGGTTTTCCCCTGCCACCGCCCCCGCCACCGCCGCCCCCGCCGCCGCCGCCGTATTTGGCGCCGCCGCCGTGCTTGTGCCCGGAGACGCGCGTTGACGAGGAGTTGGACGCCACGGTGGAGGGCTCCTTTCCCGCAAGCTTGCGCGGGCATGAGCTCTCCTGGTGCTTTGGCGAGGAGCAGTGGCTGCAGGACTTGCCCGCCTTCTTTGCCTTGGCGTAGTGGTAGCACTCCTCCAAGGAGTGGCCCGCCTTGCCAGGTGGGGGTGCGCAGAATGTGCACCCGTCGTCCTTGGACTTGCCCGTGCGCTCCTCCTTCTTGTCGTCCTTTTTGGACAGCATGGGGACCTTGAGGTCAGGGAACTTCGCGTAGAAGTCCAGCACGTCCTGCACCGATGATGCTTGCGGCCCCGGGGCGGCCAGCGCCCAGTGCCAGATGACCGCTAGGTGCTCGAGGCTTGCCTGGGACACCACCTGCGCCGCCGAGAGGTGCGGGTATTGGGACACCAAGTACGTGATGTGGGGCGCCTCGGGGCCCAGCGCCCGAAGGCGCTGCACCACCACGTGCTCCAGCTCTGCGCGCAACTCCGGGTGTAACACGCCCGCGTCCGTGTGGAACAGCTCCTCCTGCCAGGTTCCAGGGGGCTCGTATCCCTCCTCACCCAGCAGGCGCGCCACCTCGGGGAAGCAGCCCAGGCTGCTACGCAGGTTCTTGGCGCCCAGGTCGAGGGGGCACTCCACGTTCAGGTCCTTTAGCCCCGCCACGAACAGCGCGGCGAGGTTGCCAGCCCCGCGCGCGCCCAGCCTCCGCGGCCGCGCGACAGTGAACACGAGCAACAGCGCCATGCTCGCCACGGCGCGGTCGGCGCGGGTGGCGGGGCACGCGGTGGGCAGGTAAGGCCACTTGCCCGTGCTGTCCCCCCCAAATGCGAGGAGCGACATCACCAACGGTGTGGTGGGCGGGTATGCTGCGGCTATTTTCCGCAGCACCGATGGGGTAACCGACGCTGCAAGGTCACGCGTGCCCGGTGCCGTGGGGAACTCGCGCGTTAGCGCCGTCGCCGCGTCCAGGAAGAGCTTGCAGGTGGAGTCCGATATGCCGTTCATCTTATCTAGCGCCTCGGCGGCTTTGGTCATCGCCGCGCGCCTGTCCTTTTCCAATGCGCTCAAGTCCGTGACTTTTGCGGTCTCCGCGTTGTACAGCAGCAGCAGCACCTCCGTCACCGGTGTAGGGCTGGGGGGCTTCTGCAGCATGCGCAGGAGCGCCGCCGCCGCTACGGAAAGCGTGTCGGGCGGCTCCGCGGTGAGGGCTGTATGCTCCTCTGCGGGCTCGCCGCCGCCGCCGCCGCCGCCGCCGCCGCCGCCGCCGCCGCCGCCTGGTGGGGGCGGCGGCGGGGGCGGGGGGTCATCGAAGCCGCGACGCAGCAGCGAGGGGCGCGCCAGCGAGAGGCGCCCCGACGTGATGGGCGGCGGCGCCGCCTCACCGGTGGCGGTGGGCAGCGACGGGCGACCCACTGGGGCCGTTGCGGTCAAAGGCGCCGTGCGCCCCAGCCGCTCGTTCGCCAGCGCGGCGCGGAGGGCGGCAATTTCCCGTGCCGCTGCCTCCTTTTCGCCTTTCGCCATGAGGACTTGTGCGCTCGTAGAAATCAGCTCCTGCTTGAGCAGCTCGATGATCTCTGCGGGCGGCGCGGGCGTCACGGCCGCGTCCACGCGCGGCTCGGCGCCCGAGCTGTTGCGGCGCGTGCTGGAGCCCGTGGCCCCAACGCTGCTCCCCCTTGGCGCGCCGCCACCCGTCGCCCCCGTTGCCGGCGGGTGGGGGGGGGGGGGCGCGCTGTGGGAGCTGGCCGCTCCTCCAGAGGTTACGCCCAGGGAGGACCCACCGCTGGCTGCAACCCGCGGAGGGGCGCCCTGGGGCACCGCCAGAGGTGCTGCCCCACTTTTGGTGGGCGCAGCCGATGGTCCAGTATCCGCTCCCAGGGGCTGGCCCGAAGCGGTTGCAGT
>JBILVS010000032.1:0-27487 GCA_044370335.1 Caulobacterales bacterium | reverse complement strand
CCCGACGTGAAAATCGTGGTGAGCAAAGACGGCGAGAGCGCATTAGGGCACTCGCTGATGGATCTGATGATGCTGGGCGCCGGGATCGGATCGGTCATTGAGATTTCCGCAGAAGGCGAGCAGGCGGCGGCGGCGGTGGCAGCCCTCTGCGCTCTGGTCGCGGACCGGTTCGGGGAAGAGATTTAGGGCCGCTTCGGCATTTTTGGGGGGGCGTTTTTTGCAATTTGACATCGCCGAAGGGATCGGTCTCGTGGCGGGGGCGATCGGGTCGTTCGCATTTGCGCCGCAGGCCCTGAAGATCCTCAAAGACAGGAGCGCGGAAGACGTCTCAGCAACGACTTACACCATGGTCTGCAGCGGGGCCGCTCTATGGCTGATCTACGGGATCATGAAGGGGTCGCCCTCCATCATGCTGTGGAACGTGGTCTGTGTGATGCTGGCTGGGGCCGTGCTCTTGCTGAAACTGAGGCTCAAAGGGCCTTAGCCTCCCCTGAATGGGGATATAAAGACATCCTTATATCTTTGATTGCCCCGGGAGGGGAGGCTTGCTAGAGAGCGGGCCAACCGTCCCCTTTTTTTCCCGCAGGAGCCGCCGATGGCCGCCGCCGACTTTTATGTGAAAGACCTGTCGCTCGCCGATTTCGGGCGCAAAGAGATCGAACTCGCCGAAACGGAAATGCCGGGCCTGATGGCGATCCGGGCGGAATATGGCCCGCAACTGCCGCTGAAGGGCGCGCGGATCGCTGGCTCGCTGCACATGACGATCCAAACGGCGGTGCTGATCGAGACGCTGAAGGCGCTCGGGGCGGACGTTCGCTGGGTGTCGTGCAACATCTTCTCGACCCAAGACCACGCCGCAGCGGCGATCGCGGCCAGCGGCACGCCGGTGTTCGCCTACAAGGGCGAGACGCTGACAGAATACTGGGACTTCACCGCCAAGCTGTTCGACTGGCATGGCGGTGGGGCGCCGAACATGATCCTGGACGATGGAGGCGACGCCACGATGCTCGTTCATCACGGCCTGCGGGCGGAGAACGGGGACACGGCGTTCCTGGATCGGCCTGAGTCCGAGGAAGAAGAGATCTTTTTCGCCCTGATCAAGCGCCTGCTGGCGGAAAAGCCGAAGGGCTGGTTCCAGACCTTGGCGACCAGCATCAAGGGCGTTTCGGAGGAGACCACGACGGGCGTTCACCGGCTCTACAAGCTCGCAGAAGAGGGCAAGCTCCTGTTCCCCGCGATCAACGTGAACGATAGCGTGACGAAGTCGAAGTTCGACAACCTCTATGGCTGCCGCGAGTCGCTCGTAGACGCGCTGCGCCGCGGGACCGACGTCATGATGGCCGGCAAGGTGGCGTTCGTCGCGGGTTACGGCGACGTCGGCAAGGGCTCGGCGGCGTCTCTGCGCCAGGCGGGATGCCGCGTAATCGTGGCTGAAGTCGACCCGATCTGCGCTCTGCAGGCGGCGATGGAAGGCTATGAAGTCACCACCATCGAGGACGCGCTGCCGCGGGCGGACATCTATGTCACCGCCACGGGCAACAAGGACATCATCACGATCGACCATATGCGGGCGATGAAGGACCGAGCGATCGTGTGCAATATCGGCCACTTCGACAACGAGATTCAAGTGGCGGGGCTGAAGAACTTCAAGTGGACCAACATCAAGCCGCAGGTCGATGAGATCGAGTTCCCGGCGGGCAACCGGATCATTCTTCTGTCGGAAGGGCGGCTTGTGAACCTCGGCAACGCGATGGGCCATCCGAGCTTTGTGATGAGCTCGTCGTTCGCCAATCAGACGTTGGCGCAGATCGAGCTTTGGACCAATGGCGCGGCGTATGAGAATCGGGTTTACACGCTGCCGAAGAAGCTCGACGAAAAGGTCGCGATGCTACATCTCGACAAGCTCGGGGTGAAATTGACCCCGTTGAGCAAGGCGCAAGCCGACTATATCGGCGTGCAGCCTGAGGGCCCCTTCAAGCCGGATCATTATCGCTATTGACGCTGCCGAGCACCCTCCCTGGCGCGATGTTTGTATGGGCCACTCAGAGACTTTGGCCTCTGATCCTGCGGATCGCGTTTTTCGTCGGGCTGTTCTTGGGCGTCGTCGCGCTGCAAGGCGCGGTGGTGACAGGGTTGCGAGCGGAGGGATGGAGCCCGGGAGCGGCGCTTAGCGTGTCGGGCGTTGTGGTGTTGGCGATGGTGCTGACCATCCACTTCGCCCTGCGGTTTCGCGCGCAGCGGGAGGCTGAGCGGCTTGAACGGCGGCGGGAGGCCTTAGGCCTGCCGCACGGCCCCTGCTGCGTGGTGTGGTCGGGCAGCGCCCAAGAGCCCATCCCATGGGATGTGGACGGTCAGTTTCAGCTCGATTATCCGCCGGTGGCGCAGCAGCTCAAGATCGAGGGCGTGGCGGTCGTGGAGTTACAAGTGGGGCCTGACGGTCTCGCCAAGAATATCCATTGCGTCGATGTGTGGCCGGCGCCGGTGTTTTACGATGCGGCGGTCACCGCGATCCGCGCGGCCCGGTTCAAGCCCGCAAGCGAACACGGGCCGCGGTTTGGGCCGAGCTATCGCGTGCCGTTCGTGTTCCGGATCCGCGGCGCGAGCCGCAAGCCGGACACCGGACACAGGGTGAAAGCCAAACCGGCCACGGTGAGCGGGCGAATCGCGGCAGAAGCGACGCGGCGGTTAACCAATCGTCAATCTTCGTAAGCCTTTTGTGTCTGTTTACGGGTTTTTAACTGGCGCTGCCGGCGGCGGCGTTGGCGCTGCCGCGCATCTCTGAAATGCTGTTGCGGGAATAAAGGGCGATTCGGAAAGGGCTGAGAACGTGGACGCGGAATTCGCCTCGTTTTTTGTCGCTGCGGGGGCAGCGGCGATCGGGATCGCGGCCCTGTTGTGGGCTATGCGGGTGACGGACGGCGCGCGAGGCGCGCTGGCAAAATGGAAAGAGCGGGCGCGGGGGCTCGAAGACACGGTTGCGCGAGCAGACGCCGTGTTCGGCGCGCACCCGGGCGTGGTGCTGATCTGGGACGAGAGCGCGACCAACGTCCAGGACGGGGAATGGGGCAGCCCGCAGGTGCTGGGCAGCGCCATGGCGCTCGCGAGCCTCTTGCGGTTCGCGGGGCAGGCGACGGCGACGGAGCCGGCGCTTCGGATTTTGCAGGGGCTATCCAACTTCGAAGCGCGGGACGCCACCGATCAGGCGACGCGGCTCGGGCCGGCGTTGACCCGGCTACGGCGCGACGGGGCGGCGTTTTCGCTGACCATTTCCACTCCGCAGGGCGTTTATGTGGAGGTGGACGGCCGCACCGCGGGGGCTCGCGCGGTGGTCTGGATCGTGGACGCGTCATTGCGCGGGGTTGCGGAAAGCGGGCCCACGGGTCGTATCGACGGCGCAGACCGATTGATTGCGCGGGACCCGGCGTCGTTCTTGGAAATGCTCGGTCAGGCGCCGTTCCTGGCCTGGCGCACATCGGCGGCCGGAAAGCTTGAGTGGGCGAATGCGGCCTATCTCGCGGCCCTGGACGCCAAGAGCGTCGAGCAGGCGGTCGCGCGGAATCTGGCGCTTGATCAATCGGCGGTGGAACACGCGCGGGGCGTGATCGAAAGCGGGGAAAGCCGCGTCGATGTGCGCAAGGTCGTGTTGGGCGGCGAGTTGCGGACGCTGCGGATCCAGATGTCCCCTGTGGCCGGCGGCGCGGCCGGAATGGCATTTGACGTTACCGACAGCGAGGGCGCCAAGGAGCAGCTCTCGAAACAGGCCAAAGCGCATGACGAGACGCTGAACCACCTCGCGGAAGGGGTGGCGGTGTTCGGCGCGGACAAGCGCCTGATTTTCCACAACCGGGCGTTTGAAGAGATGTGGGGCATGGACCCTGCGGTCTTGGCGGAGCGCCCGACCCACGCTCAGTGGCTCGATTATCTCAAAGAGCGCCGCAAGCTGCCGGCGCACGCAAACTACGCGGAGTGGCGGGCCAATGAGCTCGCGCTTTATCAGGAACAAAAGCTGCCGGACGCTCTGTGGGTGGTGCCGGACGGCCGGACGCTGCGGATTGTGCGGCAGCGGCACCCGCATGGGGGCCTCCTGCTCATCTTCAGCGACATTACCAACGAGCTGACCCTTCGGACGCAGTACAACGCGCTGTTGCAGGTGCAGAAGGCCGCGCTGGACCGGCTGCATGAGGGGGTGGCGGTGTTCGGCCTTGATGGGCGGATGAAGCTCGCGAACGCGGCTTTCTCGTCGATGTGGGGGCTTGAGGGGGCGCCGCTGGCGCGGGAAGCTCCCTTCGACGACATCGTCGAGCAATGCCAGCCCTTGTTCCACGACCGGGCGGTGTGGGCGATGATCCGGGCGCGGATCACCGACCCCTCGCCGGAAGCGCGGCAGGAGTATCGGGGCGAGATGCGGCGGTCGGACGAGACCGTGCTCAGCTTCCTGACGCGACCGCTGCCGGACGGGGCGACGCTGATCGCGTTCCTCGACAATACAGCGGCGCGGCGGGTGGAAGACGCCCTGCGCGATCGGGCCGAGGCCTTTGAGGCGGCGGACCGGCTCAAGACCGAGTTCGTGCAGAACGTGTCGTATCAGCTGCGCAATCCGCTTCAGGCGATCCATGGCAACGCTGAAATGCTGGCGGCGAAACTGTTCGGACCGCTGAATGACCGGCAGGTCGATCAGGTGGACTCGATCCTTGATGGTTCGACGCGACTGACGAAGCTGATCGACAACATCCTTGATGTTGCGTTGGTGGAAGCGGGCGCTTTGACGTTGGAGCCGTCCGAGGTCGACCTGAAGGCTGCGATCAAAGACAGCATCGAAATGGCCACCACCAAGGCCGCTGACACGGAAGTGCCGATCCGAATTGACTGTCCGGATACGGTCGGATCGATTGTGGCGGACGAAAAGCGGGTTCGGCAGATTCTGTTCAATCTGCTGACCAACGCGCTCCGCTACACCGAACGCGGGGACGAGATCACGGTGGGCGCGGAACGGCTTGATGGGGTTGTTCGGCTGTGGGTGACCGACACGGGGCGCGGCATTCCTTATGATGAACAGGTGCGCGTGTTTGAGAGCTTTGAAGGCTCTGATCGACGCGGGGCAGGGCTTGGTCTGGCGCTCGTGCGGAGCTTTGTGCAGTTGCACGGCGGCTGGGTCGCAATGAGCTCGGAGCCGGGGCGCGGCACCACGGTGACGTGTCATCTGCCCGTGGCGCCGCCCTTGCCGCTCGCGGCGGAATAAGTCATGGACAGCGCCTGAGGGCGATGCGCTCTCCTTCCGCGCGCGGAGCCCCCCCCATGGACGGCAATTGGGAGTTCTATCCGGTGAAGGTGGAAGGCCAACCGGCCTCCATCTTTTTGGATCTGGCGCTGGCGGCGGACGCGCCGCTGCCAGGGTATCCGACGGTTGGGTTCCTCAGGCTTTATCTGCGGACCGCGCGGCCGGACGGGATGGCGGCGCAGGAGGAGTTTGCGGATCTTGTGGCCTTGGAAGACGCCCTGATCCCCCGCGTCGTGGGGGAGCAGCAGGCGGTTTTTGCGGGGCGCTCCACAGGCCGCGGCATGCGGGACTTTTTTTTCTATGTGTATGATCGGGAACGCTTTGAGCGAGAGGTCATCAGCGCGCTGATCCCGTTTGAGGCCTACAAGTTCGAGATCGGGCATCGCGATGATCCGCAATGGACGGTGTATTTCGACTTTCTCTATCCAACCCCTCTCGATCTGCAGCGGATCTCGAACCGGCAGGTGACCGATCAACTGCGGGAGCATGGAGACGATCTGGGTAAAGAGCGGCCGATCGACCATTCCGCGGTGTTCAACGAGGCGGGTCCGGCGGCGGCGTTCGTAGCGTGGGCGACGACACACGGGTACGCGGTCCTGCGCAATGGCGAGGAGCCCGATGAGCAGGATCGGCACATCGTCAACATCGTGCGGGACGACATTCCGGCCGAAATCGACCTTATCGCTTTGCCTGTTTTCGAGCGTGTGACCGCGTTGGGCGGCATCTACGACGGTTGGGGCTGTCAGGTCACGGACTAAGCTCGACAAACGCTTGGCATCTGTGGTGAATACCCGCAGTTCAACTGTGGGAGAGCGGATCCATGCGCGCGTTGTTTCTCGCGGTCGCCCTTGGGGTCGCGGCGTGCTCGCCTTCATCGCCGGCGCCGGAGCCGCCCGTTGCGGCGGGCGCGCCTTTTCCCGACAGCTATGAGGGCGCGGCGGACATTCTGACGGTCACGGATGCAGGCTACCCGATGTATGCGGTGACGGCGCGGGTGGAGGGGTATGAAGGCCCGTTCGACATGCTGCTGAATGATCAGGCGGCGGACACGGGGGAGGTGTCGCCGGAGGCCTTTGCCGGACAAACGGTGACGCTGAGCGTCATCACTGAGCGTCGCAACGCGCTTGCGGCGTTGACTTTCAACGGCCAGGCTCTGATCGAGCCCACCGCTGCGGCGGCGGACAGCACCGCTCAAACGGTGACAGGCGTTCTGGAAGGCGCTGCGGCCCCGACCTCTTCCGATCTTCCCGACGTGTTGACCGTTGCGGCTGAGGGCGGACGGATCGTGACCTTTGAGGCCTATGTCACGCCGGAGATGACCGTCGCCGAAGGGCAAACGGTCACCGCCACCTTTGTCGAGGATTCCGTGCGGACCATCACCATGATCCGGCCCGCTTCCTGAGCCCGCTTTAGTTTGAACGCCGGGGCGGCGGCTGGGTCAGGTTGACCCGCCGCACCTCGGCGACGCCGTTTCGTGTGAGGCGGCCTTCGACCAGTTCCGCTCCCGTCAGGGCAAAGATCCGGCCATCGGTAAAGATCGGCCGGGCGTTGCCGTACCAATCCACGCAGGACATTTCGCAGCGGTAGTCGGGGTGGACGGCGTTTTCGCTTGCAGCGAGGGCGCCGAGGTCGGACAGCCGCCCGGCCGCGTCAAAGCGCAGAAAAGAGACGTCGCTGTCTGCGCTTTCCCAGGGTCTGCGGTTGGGATCACCGTCGCGGCCTGCGGTGGGGATCCCGATGAGGCCCGAGCCGTCGGCGTCGACGCGGCTGTTGAAGGCGTGGGAGCGGCCTTCGGTTTCGAAGCGGTCGCGCAGGATGTAAGTCTGTTGAAGGGCGGGGGCGTTGCCGAGATCGAGATAGGTCAGGGCCAGTCCCGTCCGGTCCTGGTAGCCAGTCAAGACCATGTCGTTGCCGAGCCGTTCGAGGCGGATCGTTCCGTGAGGCGCTGCAAGGACGGTCGCATCGCCTGGGCGTTCGATCGGGACTGCGATGACCCGGCTCGGGGCGCTGCGGCGACCCGACGAAGGGGGCGCTGACCCGTAGGCTGGGCGTCCAGCGTAGACGAGGTAGGCGTCTGTGAAGCGGACTTCATAGGCGGCGGCCTGGACATCGGGCAAGGCGGCATAATCGCCGCGGACGCTTGGGGACCGTCGGACGGACCAGGCATCGTTCGGCAGGGACAGGAGCGAGAAGTTTTCTGAGCATTGCTGCGCCGCCAACGCGCGAAACTCACCCTGCGCCATGGCCATGGCGAACTGGTTCAGAGGCGCGCCTTGAACTGTGGCGGCGCGGGGGGCGCCAATGGCGATCGGGGCTTCATAGAGGACGCCGGGGAAGCCCACGGGGTCTCCGCCGGCCTTGGCGCGGTCGCAATAGCCCAGCGCGCGATAGCGGGTCTCATCGCCATAGTCCGGGAGGGTCCAGAGATAGACCGCACGCGGGGTGACGTAGAACTCGCGGCGAGAGGAGCTGATGAACCCTTGCGCGTGGCAATCGAGTTCATCGCCAGCGACGGCCTCGCCGAGGGGGCAAACGGTGATCACATGGATCATCGGCGCGGAGACCGGGATTAAGGGGCGATAGATGTCGGTGGCGGCGAAAAGCGGGCGACCCTGGGAAAGGCGCGGCGTATCCGCATCGGCGATCAAGCGCCGGACCGTCGGATACGCGATCGGTTGGTCTGGGTTCAGGATGGAGATCGGGACCGGGGCGTAGAAGACCAGCTGATCGCCAATGATCCGGGTCGCGTAGTTCTCGCTGTCGTAATAGTCGGCCGACGACAGGTAATAGACGCCTTCGCGATCGATGGAGCCATCCGCGGCGAGGGTGAAGATCGACAGTTCGGTGGCGCCTTCGGCGTAGCTATAACCGGTGACAAGGATGCGGTTGTCGAAGACCAGCATCTCGTCAATCCAGGATGAGGCGAACCCGGGCCGATAGACGTTGATCCGGTCTGACACCGCCATCGTCTCGATATTGACCGTGAAGAGCCGCCCATCCTGAAGGACAATGAGATAGTCACCGATGCGCTTGACGATGTCGCCTTCATCGACGCCGCGCTCCTGGACGTTGGTGATCGATTCTGCGGCCCCGGCAGGTGTTGTGGAGCCTGTGACAACCACGGCCGCTGGGGCGGAGGCTGTCGGCGCGCCGGGGGATGAAGGGGGCGGCGGCGGCGGCGGCGGCGGGGGCGGGGGCGGCGGCGGGGGCGGCGCAGGCATAAAGGCGGGGCCTGAGAACGATTCTGTGGCCGGGGCGAGATCAACCGCAATGCGAGGGCGCTGGGGGCCGCGGGCGTCGCGGAGCCATTGGCGGAATTCTGCTTCGCTCGCAAAGGGGGCGAGCGTGTCGCTGGTCAGGCGCTCCAGGCGGGTTTGCTCGCGATGGGCTAAGCGAGCGGCGGAGGTCTCTTGCGCCCCTGCGGCCGCACTACAGCCCAAAGAAAGGGCCGCCGCCATCATCCCCAAAGCAATACGCATCCGCTTCCCCTGTTTTGCGTCAAGGCGCTCAGAGGAAAGGCGGAATGTGGAAAGTTGAAGGCGGCGTCATGCCGCAGTCGGCTTTGGTCAGTGCTGGCTGGGCGGCATCTTAACGATAAGGCCGTCCATCTCCGCTGTGACCTTGATCTGGCAGGAGAGGCGGGAGTTCGCCTCCACATCGTTGGCGAAATCGAGCATAGATTGCTCCATGCCGCCGGCCTTGCCGGTTTTCTCGGTCCAGGCCGCGTCGACATAGACATGGCAGGTGGCGCAGGCGCAGGCGCCGCCGCAGTCGGCGTCGATGCCGGGGATGGCATGCTTGACCGCGCCTTCCATGACGGTCTGGCCCACGGGCACCTCGATCGTGTGTTCTTTGCCGTTGTGCTCGATATAGGTGATCTTGGGCATGGGGGGCGTTCCGCTTCCTAGCGTTCTGTTATGGGCCAATGCGTCTGCGCGGCTGCTTTTAGCTTAAGGGCTGCGCGTTCGCGACGATCTCTTTCATCGGCGTTGACATATCCTGAAGGCGCTCGAACGCAACCGTCTGTCCCTTTTGAATAAGGTGTTTGGCGCCGAGAAACTCTGCCGGGCGGTTAATCGCGTCGACGGCGATGAGGCGCTCGCCCTGATAATAGAAGGCGGCGAAGCCTTGCGGGCTGGGCTCGCCACGCAGAACCAAGCGGTCATAGCCATTGAAAAGGCCCGCGATCTGAAGCTTCAGATCATACTGATCGGACCAGAACCAGGGGACCTCCAAGGGCGGCGGGGCTGCGCCCACGATGGCGGCGGCGGCCAATTTGGCGCCTTCGATGGCGTTGTGGACGCTCTCAAGCCGGCAGGAGCGGTTGCCGTAAAAGGGAATGGGCCGCCGGGCGCAATCGCCGATGGCGAAAATGGCGGGATCGGAGGTGCGGGCGTCGACGTCGGTGACGATCCCGTCTTCGGTCTTCAGTCCCGCGGCTTGGGCGAGGCTGACTTCGGGCAGAATGCCGACGCCGACGATGACGAGGTCGGCAGGGACTTCCGCGCCGTCTTTGAGGCCAACCCCTGTTGCGCGGGTGTCGCCGGCGATGAAGGCCGCCTGCGCCGAAAGAGCGAACTTGACGCCTTGGCCGGTGTGATGGTCAAGGAAGAAGGCAGAAACCTCGGGGCTTGTCACACGCGACAAGGGACGAGGCGCGGCTTCGATCACGGTGACGTCCAGCCCCAGCCCGCGGGCGACGGCGGCGACTTCCAGACCGATATAGCCCGCGCCTATGACCGCCAAACGAGCGCCGGGGCGGATGTGCGCGCGGATGGCGTCAACGTCTTTGGCGGTGCGCAGGGCGAAGACGCCGGGGAGGTCTGCGCCCGCCACCGGGAGCGCGCGAGCGCGGGAGCCGGTGGCCAGGATCAAGGCGTCGTAAGGGATATCGTGGCCATCGCTGGTGCGGACGGATTTGGCGGCGCGGTCGATGCTTATGGCGGCCGTGTTAAGCCGAAGGGTCACCTTCTCGTGCTCAAAGGCGTCCAGATCTCGGAGAAGCAGGCGGTCCTTGCTCCATTCGCCGGCCAAGTATTTCTTCGATAGCGGCGGGCGCTGATAGGGGGCGAGGGGCTCTTCGCCGATCAAGGTGACGGCGCCTACAAAACCGCCCGCCCGGAGACGCAGCGCCGCTTCGCCGCCCGCTTGGCCGGCGCCGACAATGACGACGCGTTCTACGGCTTTTGTCATGGCGGCTTGCCCCTCGCTGTCGCCGGTTTTCTCGATCCTTCGGGGAGCATTAAGGAGGCGGCGCGGGGGAGGCAAGCAGGGCTTGAAGCGGGCACGGCTTCGCCGCAGCATTCGGCGATGCAACGCGCGGCAGCCGAATCGGACACTATTGAATTGAGGGACGAGGCGGCCACGTTGGCGTTGGGCCGGCGACTGGCGCGGGTCCTGAAGCCGGGCGATGTCCTGGCGCTGAGGGGGCCGTTGGGCGCGGGGAAGACCACCTTGGCGCGGGGTTTGATCCGCGCCTGGACAGGGGAGCCTGACATTGACGTCCCCAGTCCGACCTTCACTCTGGCGCAAATTTATGAAAGTGCGGCCGGGGCCCTGTGGCATATGGATCTCTATCGGTTGAAGGCGCCGGAGGAGGCGCTGGAAATCGGGCTTGAAGAGGCGTTGGCGACGGCCTTGTGTGTCGTGGAATGGCCGGAGCGACTTTTGGATCTGCTGCCCGCTTCGCGGGTGGACCTTGTGCTGCAGGTCGGGGAGGGCGGACGGCGCGCCAGGATCAGCTGGCATGGAGACGCCGCCGCTCGGCGAAAGGAGTTTAGTTTCGCATGAGCGATCATCGCGCGGCGGCGCTTGCCGCTCTTTTGGCCCGGACCGGATGGGACAAGGCTGAGCGCATGCCCTTGGCGGGGGACGCCAGCACCCGGGCCTATGAAAGGCTCCGCCTAGGCGATCTGACCGCGATCCTGATGGATGCGCCGGCGAAAGAGGACGCGCCGTGCCCGCCGGAGGCGACGGTTGAGGAGCGGAAGGCGCTCGGGTGGAATGCACGGACGCGGCTCGCGGCTTCGCGGGTGGAGGCCTTCGCGGCGGTTGGAGCTTATTTGGGAAGCCTGGGGCTGTCGGCGCCTGCGGTTTATGGTTTGGACGCGGCGGCGGGCTTCGCGCTGTTGGAGGATTTGGGTGAAAGCCTTTATGCCGCGGCGATCCCGCAAGGCGCATCCGAGACCGCCCTTTACGCCCGGGCCGGGGAGGTGCTGGCGGCGGCGCAGGCTGTGACCCCGCCCGCCGTGCTGGAGGGACCTGGAGGGTCGTGGCCGCTGCTCGCGTTCGATGCGCTCGCGCTCGAAACCTACATGGACGTTGTCCAGGAATGGCTCCCGCAGGCGACCGCGGTGCGTTTCTCCGACCGGGATGGGGCGGCGTTCAAGACCGCGACTGACCGGCTGATCGCCGAGGCGGCGGCGTATCCGCGCGTTCTGACCATCCGGGACTATCATGCGGAGAATTTGCTGTGGCTGCCGGAGCGGCCGGGACTGAAGGCCGTGGGCCTGCTCGATTACCAGGATGCGGTGCTAGGTTTCCGCGGCTGGGACCTGTCGATGCTTCTTCATGATGCGCGCCGGGACGTGAGCCCGGGCGCAGCGCAGGCGGCTCTGGAGGCTTACCTTGCGGCTTCGGGGGCTGATCGGGCGGCGGTGGATCGCGAAATCGCGGTGCTGGGCGCGCTCAACATCCTGCGCATCCTGGGCATTTTCGCGCGGCTCGTGACGCGCGACAGCAAACCCCGTTACGCGGGCTTTATGCCGCGGATGTGGGGTCACCTCCGGGGTGTGCTCCGGCATCCAGACCTTGCTGATCTGAGCGACTTCATGCATCGGGTTGCAGGCCCGGAGTTGGAGTCCGCCCCCTGATGACGATCACCACCGCCATGGTTTTGGCCGCGGGGCTAGGGACGCGGATGCGCCCTTTGACGTTGGATCGGCCGAAAGCGCTCGTGGCTGTGAACGGGCGGACCCTCATTGATCATGTCCTTGATCGCTTGGTGGAAGGCGGGGTGCAGCGAGCGGTTGTCAATGTTCACGCCTTTGCCGACATGCTGGAAGCGCATGTGCGGCGGCGCACCGATCTGGAGATCGTCATCTCGGATGAGCGCGGTTTGCTGATGGAAACCGGCGGGGGCGCCCGGCAGGCTTTGCCGCTGTTGGGCGAGGGGCCGATCGTGGTCGCCAATATCGATTCTGTTTGGGATGAGCCGACAGGGTCGGCGGTGGCGCGGCTGGGTCGGGCTTACGACCCTGCCCGCATGGATGCCCTGCTGATGCTGGCGCGGGTGGATGAGCAGCTGGGCTATGACGGCGCGGGCGACTTCCTCCAAAGCGAAGACGGCCGCATCTGTTTCCGCGGCGACACGCCGGCAGCGCCGTTTGCCTATATGGGCGTCCAGGTCATCAATCCGATCGTCCTGCGGGAAGAGCCGTTGGAGCCGTTTTCGTTCACCCGCGTCTGGCGCAGGCTTGCGCAGAAGGGGCGGCTGCACGGCGCGCCGCTCGGCGGCTATTGGATGCATGTCGGCGACCCGTCAGCGCGGGACGAGGCCGAGGCCCGGATGCGGGCTCAGGTCTTGAGCGCTGTGTGAACTGAAGGAGTGTGGCGGTGGGGGGGAAAGGCCTGTTCTCTGCGCCCGGGCCACGGGTGTTCTCGATCCCTGCGCCGTTGAGCTTTCTGGACGTCTTGGCGGACGCGCTGGTCGAGGCTCTGCCGTCGGACGGCTCGCCGTTTGCGCTCGCTGATGCGGTGATCTTGTTGCCGACGCGCCGGGCGGCGCGGGGTCTGATGGATGCGTTTGCGGAGCGGCTGGGAGGGGCCGCGTTGTTGCCGACGATGCGGCCGCTCGCGGACCTTGAAGATGACCCCGATGTCTGGGGCGCTGATCCCATCGGGTTGGCGATCCCGCCCGCGATCCCGCCGATGCAGCGGCGCATGGAGCTCGCGGCGCTGATCCGAGCGCGAGACGCCTGCGCCGGAGGCATAGACGATCCGGTGCGGGCTTTGGCTTTTGCGGATGAGCTCTGCGCGCTTTTAGACGGCGCGGCGGCTGCCGGTGAGGTGGACTGGAGCCTCCTTCCTGCTCTTGTCGAAGACGAGCGGTTGGCGGCGCATTGGAGGCAGAGCGCGGCTTTGCTCTCGATTATCGCTGATTATTGGCCGCAGCGGCTGGCGGGGGACGGGCTGAGTGACCCAGCGGCCCGGCGAAGCGCGGTCTTGCGGTCGTTGGCGGCGCAATGGGCGCAGCAGCCTCCGGAGACGCCTGTGATTATCGCAGGCTCAACAGGATCGCTACCGGCTACGCGAGACCTGATGCGGGTGACAGCACAGCTGCCGCTTGGGGCGGTCGTGCTGCCAGGGCTTGATGCGGGGCTCGATGACGCGGCGTGGGATGCGATCGGGCCACAGCATCCACAGGCGACCCTGAAAGATACTCTGTCCGTATTCGGACTACCGCGCCAGGCCATTTTTGCCCTGGGGCCTGCACTCAGTTCGAAAGAGGCGGCGCGGGCGATCCTCTTGCGGGAAGCCTTGGCGCCGGCGGATGCGACGGCGGACTGGTTGCGGCGGATCTTGGATGCGGGCGGGCCTGCGATCTTGGAGGCGGGGGCGTCGGGGCTTACGCTCATTGAGGCCGACACTGAAACCGACGAGGCCGCCGCCATTGCGATGGCGCTGCGGGAGGCGGTTGAGGTTGAGGGTGCGACAGCAGCGCTTGTCACGCCGTCCGCGGCGCTTGCGCGGCGCGTGGCGGCGAAACTGATGCGATTCGGCGAACCGGCGGCGCTATCGCTTGGTCGTCCGTTGGCGGATAGTCCGATTGGGGAGATTTTATTGGCGCTCCTCGTTCTGTTGGACGACGATGGCGATCCGGTCGCTCTGGCGACGGTGATCAAGCATCCGCTGCGAACGGGGATGGATCTTGAGGCGGCCGCCGCGCTTGAGCACGCAAAACTGCGAGGACCTCGCCGATGGAAGGACTTGGCGGGGCTTGTTCGTGAGGAGGGTGCGAGCGAAATCCTGGCGCCGATTGCGGCGGCGCTCGGGGGGGCGGGGTTGGACGAAGAGCTTGTCGGTGTGTCGCAGGTCGCTGATCGTCTCTGCGTCATTGCGGAAGCGCTCACGGATGCGACGTTGTGGAGCGGGGGCCCCGGCGAGGCGGCGGCGCGCCTGTTCCGGGAGGTGATCGACGCGGGGGATGCGCTCGGCCCCATGACTTTGAGCCAGGCTCTGCGCACGCTGCGCCTGCTCCTGTTGCGGACGGAAGCGCCGCCGGAACGCGCGGCGGAGGGCCGGATCGCGATCTTTGGGCCACTGGAGGCGCGCCTGCAGCGGCGGGACCTGATTGTGCTGGGTGGTCTCAATGAGGGCGACTGGCCGGAGCTTCCGCAGGAGGGAGCCTTCCTGAACCGGACGATGCGGGCGGCCTTGGGCCTGGCGTCGCCTGATCAACGGGTGGGGCTTTCGGCGCATGATTTTGCGCAGCTGGCGAGCGCGCCGCGCGTGATCTTGACGCGGTCGAAACGGGAGGGCGGCGCTCCGTCGGTGGCGTCGCGGTGGGTATGGCGACTTTTGACCCTGATGCGAGGGGCGAAGGCGGAGGCTCTTCTTCATCCGGGGGCGGACCAAGACCATGCGCGGTGGGCGGCCATGCTGGATGCGCCGACGGCGGTGACCCCGGTCAAGGCGCCTGCGCCGCGGCAGCGGAGCCCGGATGATCTTCGGCGTCTGAGCGTCACAGAGGTCGATACGCTGATCCGTGATCCGTACGCGGTCTATGCGCGGCGAGTGCTCGGTCTAAGGGCCCTCAGGCCTGTCGGCGCGGCAGCCGGTCCTGCGGAACGGGGCAGCGCTGTACACCGCGCGGTGGAGCTTTTTGAGGGACTGTCGCCCCGGGAGCGGAGTGAAGAGCGCTTGTTGGCGCTGCTCATCGAGGAACTTAAAGGCATCGGGTTCAGACCGGGACAACTCGCGGCAGACGCGGCCCGGCTTGAACAAGCCGCGCGCGCTTATGCGGCATGGTCGCGCGCGCAGTCTGAACTTGGCGGGTCCACGCTTTTGGAAAAGCCGGGCCTCATGCAGCTTCGCGAACCGGGCTTGACCATTACCGCGCGTGCTGACCGCATCGATCTCTATCCCGATGGGGCGCGGATTGTCGACGTAAAGACAGGTGTGCCGCCGACCATGGACCAGATGCACCACAATTTCAGCCCGCAGCTCTTGCTGGAGGCGGCGATCCTTTCAGAAGGCGGATTTGAGGGGGCGCCGCGGGCGATCGCTAAGGATCTGGTGTTCTGGCGTTTTTCCGGTTCAAAGGCTGAACCTCTTTCCGTCAGTGTCAAGACGATGGGCTTGACTGAGGTAGTGGCTATGTCTGTCACCGAGCTGCGGGCTCTTGCGGCCGCGTACCGGGATGGAGGGCGACCGTTTCTTAGCAAGCCGCGGGCCTTTTTTGCCAAGCCGTACACGGATTATGATCACCTGGCGCGACGCGCGGAGTGGACGGCGGAGGGCGAGGAATGAGCGCTTTGTCGGCGTATCAGCTCGCCGAGGCGGCGCAGGCGGCGGCGGCGGATCCTGCATCCTCGGTGTTCGTTACAGCGAATGCAGGTTCGGGGAAGACCAAGGTTCTCATCGACCGCATCGCGCGGCTGCTGCTGCTGGGCTCTCCGCCCTCCAGCTTCTTGTGCATCACTTACACCAAGGCTGCGGCGGCTGAAATGCAGCGCCGTTTGTTCGGCCGATTGGGCGGCTGGTGCGTTGCGGCGGATCACACGCTTGAAGCGGACCTGCGGTCGCTCACGGGACAGGCGACGGTCAGTTCCGATCAGCTCGCGCGGGCCCGCGCGCTGTTTGCGCAAGCGCTGGAGACCCCCGGCGGGTTGAAGATTCAGACCATTCATGCGTTCTGCGAGCGGCTTTTGGCGCGATTTCCGCTTGAGGCTCAGGCGCCGCCGGGTTTCGAGATTGCCGATGAGGCTTTGAGCCGCGATTTGGTCGCCGCCGCCTGGGACGCCCTGGCGCTGGATGAACGGGCCTCGAAGGCGCTGCGGCGGCTCAGCATGCGTCTGGACCAAGGGCGCCTTGAAGCGCTTATGGGGCGCTTCACGGCTGAGCGCACGGCGCTTGCGGCGCTTATGCGGGAAGCGGAGGATCCCGTGGCCGCGGCGCGGGCGATCCGCGCTCGATTTGGAGTGATCGAGGATCCGGACAGCCTGCTGCGCGATCTTGTTGCGCAAGCTCCGTGGTCTGATCTTCGGTGTGCGGCGCAATTCTTGATCGACGGCGCGAGGACGGATCAGGAGACCGCGCAGCTGATCTTCCAAGCTATTCAAACTCAGCAGGCGGACGATTATCTGGCTATCTTCCTTACCCAAAAGCGGGAATTCAAGAAGAGGCCGGTGACAAAGGCGATGCTTGAAGGGAGCGCCATTGTGGCCTCCTTGTTTTCCGGCTTGGGTGAGCAAGGGCGGGTTGAGGCGACGCTCGCGCGGGTTCGCGCAGCGGAGCGGGGTCTTGACACAGAGGCGGCGCTTATCGTCTCGGCCCTTCTCCAGAAGGCGTATCAGGGCCGGAAGGCGCAGCGTGGGGCTCTCGATTTTGAGGATCTGATCGAAATCGCGACGGCGCTTTTGGGCGACGCCGCGGCCGGGCCATGGGTCCTTTACAAGCTCGACGGCGGGATCGACCACATCCTGATTGATGAGGGGCAGGACACAAGCCCTGCGCAGTGGACGCTTTTGGAGCCTTTGCTGGACGAGTTTTTCGCGGGAGACGGCGCACGGCGTGTTCGGCGGACCGTCTTTGCGGTCGGCGATCCGAAGCAGTCGATTTACTCCTTCCAGGGCGCCGACCCGGCCCGGTTTACCGCGGAGGCGCAGGCTCTGGCGCAGGCGGCGGCGGCTTTGGACGCGCCTTTCGTCGCCCCAGCGATGACGATGTCATTCCGATCCACGCCCGAGGTTCTGGCGGCGGTGGACGCCACGTTCCAGGGATTGGACGCTCCGGGGGATCCGCCGGAACAATTCAACCTGATCGCCCACCAGGCCAAGCGGGACGATGTTGCCGGGTGCGTTGAATGGTGGCCTGTCGCTCCGCGCCCGGAACGTGCGCCAGCCCGGGCCTGGGATGCGCCGCTTGACCAAGAACCGGATGATAGCGCTACGGCGCGTTTGGCGTCCGCGGTGGCGGAGGCGGCGGCGTTGATGGTCGCCGGTCGCGAAGCCGTCAGTGACGAGTGCGGGGTGGATCGGCCGATGACGGCGGGCGACATTCTCGTGCTCGTGCGCTCGCGGGGGCAGCTATTCAACCAGCTGTTGCATGCGTGCAAGCGCAAAGGGCTCCCTGTCGCGGGGGCGGATCGGCTGCTTCTGGCGCAAGATATCGCGGTTCAGGACGCCCTGTGCCTGATCCGGGTCGCCATTGATCCGTACGATGATCTTTCGCTTGCCAGCCTCTTCAAGGGGCCCTGGATCGGGCTGACGAATGATGAAGCGCACCTTTATCCGATTGCCGCCTGCCGGGAGCCAGGGGAGAGCCTTTATTCGCGGCTTATGGGGTCGTCGGACGATGTTTATCGCGAGGCGCAGGCGTTCCTCACCCGTCTGCACGCTCGACGTGGCCTTCCGGCGTTCGAGTTTCTGGCTCTAGCGATGGAAGAGTGCGGCGGAGACGGACGCTCCGGTTGGCGGCGGGTTTTTGAGCGGCTTGGTCCGGAAGCGGCCGATCCACTGCAGGAGCTCTTGAACAAGGCTCTCGCCGCGGGCGCTCGGGGGGAAAGCGGCCTTCAGGCGTTTCTGCGCTCGATCGAGCAGGACGAAGCGCTGATCAAGCGCGAACTGGAAGGCCCCAGCGGCGCGCTGCGGATCATGACGGTCCACGGCGCAAAAGGGCTTGAGGCCCCGGTGGTTATCCTTCCAGACACCACAAAGGCGCCAAGTCTATCCGCGGACGGAGGGTTGTTTCTGGAGGAAAGGGCGTGCGCGCTTGCGCTGACAGGCCAGGGTGAAGACGATCCGCTGACGGCGGCGCTTCGGGCGCGGCGCCAGGCGCGCGCGCTCGGAGAGCATTGGCGGCTGCTTTATGTGGCGATGACCCGGGCGCGGGATCGGCTGATCGTGTGCGGCCATGCTCGGGGGCAGGGTGTGGGGAGTGCAGAAGACGGCTCTTGGCATGGGCAAGTCAGGATCGGGTTGGAGCGCCTTGAAGCGCAGGCCTATGGAACCCCGTTTGGCTCCGGCTTGCGCCTGGGGCAGCCCCGGCGGGCCAGCATGGCGAGGCCTGTGGGCCAGGCCCAACCCTTTACGCCGCCGGCCTGGGCTTTGCGGCCGCCTTCTACGCCGCCGCCTTCACCTCAGTCTGTCCGGCCATCTCATGCGGCGGCGCTGTCGCCTCGGTCTGATCGGCAGCGTTTCCGGCGGGGAACGCTGATCCACGGTCTTTTGCAGCGGCTGCCCGAATTTGTCCCGGAGCGACGGCGGGATGCGGGTCTGGCTTGGCTTGCACGCCAGGGTGTGACCGAGCTTGCGGAGGGGTATCTCGCTGAGGCCCTAGCGGTCCTCGAGGATCCGCGGTTTGCTGCTGCTTTCGGGCCCAATAGCCGGGCGGAAGCGCCGATCGTGGCGTTGCTGAAAGGGCGGGCCGTGCGCGGCGTGATTGATCGGCTGGTTGTGATGGACAGCGCTGTTTTGGCGATCGACTTCAAAACTGACCGCCCGCCGCCGCCATCGGCCGAACAGGCGCCGGAGGCGTATGTTCTGCAGATGGCGCTCTATCGCGCGGCGTTGCAACAAGCGCTGCCCGGGCGGCAGGTGGATTGCGCCTTCGTCTGGACTTATGCGCCTGTTCTCACCCCGCTTGACGCCGACCACATGCAGGCAAGCCTCATGCGCGCGGGACTTGATTGAACCGCGGGTCTTAGACCCCTACATCGAACGGTGACAGATTTTCTTGGAGAGACAGCCTATGGCCACGTTGAAGGTTTCCGACGACAGCTTTGCCAACGACGTGCTGCAGGCCCAAGGGCCGGTCCTGGTCGATTTCTGGGCGGAGTGGTGTGGGCCGTGCAAGCAGATCGCGCCGGCGTTGGATGAGATCTCGCAAGAGATGGCCGGTCGAGTGCAAGTGGCGAAGCTGAACATCGACGACAACCCTTTGACGCCGGGGCAGTTGGGCGTGCGCGGCATCCCAACGCTGATGCTGTTTAAGGGCGGCAAAGTTGCGGCGACGCGGGTGGGCTTGATGACGAAGAGCAAAATCATGGAGTGGCTGAACGAAACGCTGTGAGCCGTTTCAGCCGGTCTTTCCGGAAAGGAACAGGGCTTCGGCGACGAGGCTGAGGGAGCCTGTGATGAGCAGGCGGCCTTGCCTGGGCTGAAAGGCTGCGGCCCGGGTGATGGCCTCCGGGAGGTCATCGGCGCGGGCGATGGCCCGGAGGCCGACGCGTTTGGCGGCTTGGGCCAAGGCGGTCTGCGTCATAGCGGGCCGTGGCCCGCGTGCTTGGACGGCGACAACGCCAGACACCCCCTGCGCTGCGAAAGGTTCAAGAAAGCCCACGGCGTCTTTGTCCGCCAGCATCCCGACGATCACCCCGACCGGGTTCATTTGGCTCGCCATCCAGCGGGCCAAGGCCTCGGCGGCCGGCGGATTGTGGCCGCCGTCCACATAAAGGGCGTGGCCGAGGCTTTCGGCTCGGGCCGCGAGGGGGCCTTGGGTGAGGCGCTGCAGACGGCCCGGCCAGGTGGCGGCGACGATGCCGACGGCCATTGGGTGGCGGCTCATTTCGTCGGGGGCCAACGCGCGGGCGCCGAGGACGGCAAGGGCTGCATTCTCGCGCTGATGGGCGCCGGGGAGTCGCGGCAATGGGAGCTGGATCAACTCGGCATTTGTCTCAATGAGCAAATTGCCGTCCTCGGCCCGGGCGGTCCAATCGACGCCGCCCATTAAAAGCGGACAGCGGGTGCGCATCGCCTGCGCTTCGAACACGCGGTCGACGGCAGGGTCGTCTTGGGGGGCGGTGATGACGTGCGCCCCGGGTTTGATGATGCCGGCCTTGTGGCGGGCAATGGCAGGGAGGGTGGCGCCGAGGGCTTGCTTGTGGTCCTCGCCAATCATGGTGATAAGGCAGACTGCGGGGTTCGGGACGACGTTGGTCGCGTCAAGCAGCCCGCCCATGCCGACTTCCAGGACAACCGCGTCGGCTTTCGTTTCGGCAAAAGCGAGCAAGGCGCAGGCGGTTTGCGCTTCGAAATGCGAGAGGCTCTGGCCGGGCCCCGCCACCCGATTAATCAGAGCGAGGAACGCCTCTTCGGAGATCGGCTGGCTGGCGACCGTCAGGCGCTCTGTGGTGTGGAGCAGGTGCGGCTGGGTGAAAGCGTGAACTTTCAGTCCTGCGGTTTCTAGGACCGATCGGGCGAACGCCGCGGTGGAGCCTTTGCCATTGGTGCCGGCAATGTGGATGACGGGCGGCAGGCGGCGATGCGGATCGCCCAGGCGGGCGAGCGCTTTCTGCAGCGGTTCGAGGGTATAGGCGGCATCGCCCGAGAAAGCGCGGCCGAACTCGGGTCCGAAGTGGGCGTTCAGGGCCGCCGCGACGGGGTCGGGCGGGGGAAAGCCTGTCATTCAGCGGCTTTGGCCCGGGGGCGGGCGGGCTCTGTGATGCGGGTGCGGGCGGTTGCGGCCGGCGCCGCCCGCGGGGCCAAGCGCATCACGTCGCCGGGGGCTGCTTCGTCCGCCGGGGCGAGGCTTGCGGCTTTGCGAGCTGTGAGGATCGATAGGATTTGGGCGACCACAGTCTTCATCCGGCGGCGATCCAGCACGAGATCGACCATGCCTTTTTCTTTCAGGTATTCTGCGCGCTGGAAGCCCTCTGGAAGCTTTTCGCGGATGGTTTGTTCGATGACGCGGGGGCCGGCGAAGCCGATCAGGGCGCCGGGTTCGGCGATGTGAACGTCGCCCAACATCGCATAAGAGGCCGTGACGCCGCCAGTGGTGGGGTCGGTCAGGATCACAAGGTAAGGCAGACCGGCCGCCTTGACCTCTTGGATCGCTATCGTGGTGCGGGGCATCTGCATCAAAGACAGGATGCCTTCTTGCATGCGGGCGCCGCCGGCGGCGGTGACGCAAATCAGGGCGGCGTTCTCGGCTACGGCTTTCGCGGCGGCGGCGATGAAGGCTTCGCCTGCGGCCATGCCGAGAGAGCCGCCCATGAACTCAAACGATTGCACAAGGACCACAGTCTTCACCCCGCCGATCTCGCCCAGGCCGGCCGCCATGCAGTCTTCCTGACCGGTCTTTTGGCGAGCGGCTTTGAGGCGGTCGACATAGCGCTTGTCGTCACGGAATTTCAGCGGATCCTGGGCGACTTTGGGGAGGGGAATGTCGGTCCAGGCCCCGTCAAACAGGGATTTGAACCGGGGCAGGGCGCCAATGCGGAAGTGGTGGCCGGCGGGGGAGACCCAGTGGTCTTTCTCGATATCGGCGGTGTAGTGCAGATCGCCGGATATCGGGCATTTGACCCACAATTCGCTGGGCGCTTCACGCTTTTCTTCGGGCTTTTGCTTGCGCAAACCGGGGCGCGCGAAGTTTGAGAGCCAGTTCATTCGTCTCGCCTTGCTGGTTCAAGAGGATCGGGCCGCGTGCACCGCGCGGGCCAAGCTCGTGGTTTTCTCAAAGAGGGCGGCCAAAGCCGCATCAGCATCGTCTTTGTGGGCAGCAAGGGTTTCGACCAGCGCCGAACCCACCACCACTGCATCAGCCGTCTGCGCAATCGCTGCGGCCATCTCCTCCGTGCGAACCCCGAAGCCAACGGCTATGGGTAAACGCGTGGTCTGTTTCAAACGGTCCACCGCTTCCTTCGCCTGGGTCGTCACCGGCGCGGCAGACCCCGTTACCCCTGTTACAGAAACATAATACACGAAGCCGGAGACGCCAGAAAGCACGGCGGGCAGGCGGGCGGCGTCAGTCGTCGGCGTGGCGAGGCGGATCAGCGACAAATCCTTGGCGCTCAGCGCGGTGCGGAGGGTCTCGTCTTCTTCGGGCGGCAAGTCCACCACGATCACGCCATCGGCGCCCGCTTCGGCGGCGGCCTCGGCAAAGGCTTGCTCACCCCAGTGCGCGATGGGATTGAGATAGCCCATCAGGACCACCGGGGTGGTCTTGTTGTCTTTCCGGAAGGCGGCGAGCTGGGTGAGGGTCTTTTTCAGGCTTCCCCCCGCCTTGAGGCTCCGCTCGGCGGCGGCCTGGATCGCGGGGCCGTCGGCCATGGGATCGGTAAAGGGGAAGCCGAGCTCGATGACATCCGCCCCCGCCGCGGCGAGGGTTTTGAGGGCCTCGAGGCTGGTCGCGGGGTCGGGATCGGCGGCCATGAGATAGGCGATCAGTCCGGCGCGGTTGTGGGCCTTTAACGCTTCAAAGGTGGGGGCGAGGCGGGTCATGGTTGGGGGCCTGGGCCTGTGCGCGCTTTTTCCCTCCCCGGCGGGGAGGGGGCTGGAGGTGGGGAGAGTGCCTGATTTGACAGGCTTTCTAAGGGGGCTTGCCCTTCTGTCTTCGCCGCCGCAGCGCTCACAGCCCGACCCCCAGCGCATCGGCGATGGTGAAGATATCTTTGTCCCCGCGGCCGCAGAGGTTCATGATGATGAGCCCGCCTTTGCCAATTTCCTTGGCGATCTCGCCGATGCGGGCGAGGGCGTGGGAGGGCTCAAGCGCGGGCAGGATGCCTTCCTGGCGGGCGCAGAGTTGGAAGGCGGCGAGCGCTTCTTCGTCCGTTGCGGTGCGGTACTCGGCGCGGCCGGTGTCTTTTAGCCAGGCGTGTTCTGGGCCGACGCCGGGGTAATCAAGGCCGGCGGAGATCGAGTGGCCTTCGAGGATCTGCCCGTCTTCGTCCTGCAGCAGATAGGTGCGGTTGCCGTGGAGGACGCCAGGGCTGCCGCCGTTGAGGGCGGCGGCGTGGCGGTTATAGACGTGCAGGCCTTCGCCCGCAGCTTCGACGCCGATGAGGCGCACGGCTTGGTCTTCGATGAAGGGGTGGAAGAGGCCGATGGCGTTCGATCCGCCGCCGATGCAGGCGACGACGGCGTCGGGAAGGCGGCCTTCGGCTTCAAGGATTTGGCGCTTGGCTTCCCGGCCGATGACGGATTGGAAATCCCGCACCATCATCGGGTAGGGGTGGGGGCCGGCAGCGGTGCCGATGCAGTAGAAGGTGTCGTGGACGTTGGTGACCCAGTCGCGGAGGGCCTCGTTCATGGCGTCTTTCAGGGTGGCGCCGCCAGAGGTGACGGCGCGGACCTCTGCGCCGAGGAGCTTCATCCTGAAAACATTTGGCTTTTGGCGTTCGATGTCCACTGCGCCCATATAGACGATACAGGGCAAGCCAAAGCGCGCGGCGACAGTGGCGCTGGCGACGCCGTGCTGACCGGCGCCAGTCTCGGCAATGATCCGGGTCTTGCCCATACGGCGGGCCAACAGGATCTGACCCATAGAGTTGTTGATCTTGTGGGCGCCGGTGTGGTTCAGTTCGTCGCGTTTGAAGTAAATTTTAGCGCCGCTGAAATAGCTTGTCAGGCGTTCGGCGTAATAAAGCGGGCTTGGACGGCCGACATAGTGGGTCAGAAAGCCATCGAACTCTGCGAGGAATGCAGGGTCTTCTTTGGCCGCGGCGTAAGCTTTTTCCAGGGCCAAAATGTTCGGCATCAAGGTTTCGGCGACGTAGCGGCCGCCATAGGCTCCGAAACGGCCCTGGGCGTCGGGCAGGCTGTTGGCGTGGCGGGCGTGCATCAGGGGGGGCTCAGCTTCCGGTCGGGCCTTGCGCCCGCGGCGGCCAGAAAGGCCAGGATTGTGCCGGGGTCTTTTACGCCCGGGGCGCTCTCAACGCCAGAGGAGACGTCCACCGCCGGGGCTTGAGCGTCAGCAAGGGCGCGGCCGACGTTCAAGGGATCGAGCCCGCCCGAAAGAAGCCAGGGCCTGGGGCTTTTGAACCCCTTCAGCACTGTCCAATCAAAGGCTGCGCCGTTGCCGCCGGGGAGGGCCGCGCCGGGGGGCGCTTTGGCGTCGAACAAGAGCCAATCGCTGACCGGGGCGTAGGCTGCGACATCCGCCAAATCTTGGGACGTGGCTACGCTGAGGGCTTTAATGACGCCTTTTTGGGCAAAGGGGCGAGCGGCGGCGGCCCGGACGGGGCTCTCGGCTCCATGCAGTTGAAGGAAATCTGGCCGGACACTGGCTGCGATCGCTGCGAGAAGGGCGTCGTCGGCATTCACCGTGACGGCGACCGTCTCCACCCGGCCGCGGGCGCGCGCGGCGAGGGCTGCGGCGCGGTCCAGACTGAGATGGCGCGGGCTTTTCGGGAAAAACACCAACCCGATGAACCGCGCCCCGCCGCGAAGGGCGGCGTCTAAGGCTTCATCGTCGGTGACGCCGCAAATCTTCACTTCGGCCATAGGTTTACCGTAGCGTCATTTGGCGGGGTGGGCAATCTGGACCCGACTGTCTGGACCCGACCGCCTAGCGCCATTCCGGGATGCGTCGCGCCCAGGATTTTCGTAGCCGCGCCTTGGTCTTGGGCCAGCCTTTGGCCTTTGGCGGCGTGATCGAGGCAAGGTTTTGGGTCATCCAACGGGCTTCAAGGGCGGCTTTCGCCTCCGGGTGTCGATCGTATTGATGCAGGATTGGGCTTTGCGATCCGTCGGGATTGGCGAGCTGGCCGTCCTGAGTGACCCTTGGGGCGATGGTGTAGCCGATCGTGGCGACGCGGCGGTAGTTGGGAACCGCCAAGGCGGAGCAGAGGCCCTGATGGACAACGACGTTGAGAGCGGCCTGATCCGCCCCGATGCTCTGCAGTCCGCCGGACCGTTGGATGGCGCACAGCCACAACATAGTCTGAATCAGGCCCCGAAGCGCTTCAGGCTGGCCGACGATGGAGCCGCCGCAGACCACAGGTTTGGTCGCCAAAGTTTGCGCCATCGGCGCGCCGATCAGACTGTTGAGCCATTTCGGGTTGGCGCCGTGAGATCCCAGGTCGCCAGGCGGGGTCTCGCAATACAGGGCGATCGGGGCGTGCTCGTCGCCGAACCCATCGGCGAAGGGGTCTCCCTGAAAGGCGACGTCCCGGACGTCGGTGATCAGAACCCGCCGGGACTGGGAGTAGGCCGCAAGGATTGGGAGATAGTGTTTGAAACGGCCGATCAGCAGATGGGGCGTCCATCCTGGTTCTTGCGGCGGGCGCCAGTGATCGACCTGGTGATCGGCCAGAAACGCCGTCGTTGCGGGATGGTCGCTCGCGACGAGGGCGATGGGGGCGCTGGAATGAGCCCGCAAGGAGCGCACAAAGCAGGCTAGCTCTTTGGGGCCGTAGCCTGTGGCGTAGCCGATCACGAGGTCTGGCCCTTTGGCCTCATGGCGGCTCGGCGGCGGGATCGGTTGGGCGGGGGCGGCGAGCCAATCCAGGAAAGGCGATCGGGTCATGCCCGGGCATAAAGCTTGTTGCGGCCTTCTGGGAAGGCGGTGGGCTTTTCCACGAACCCCAAGGCGGATAGGGCGTTGCGAATGTCTTTGGCCTGGGCGGGGTTCATGTCGTCGTAGATCTCGACCATCAGTTCTTGGACCGTCTGGCGCATCAAGCCCGCGGCGCCGTGCAGGATTTCCGCCTCGATGCCGTCCACATCGAGTTTGACATGGGTCGGCTTCGGGGCTCCGAATTGGGCGACGAAGCCATCAGCGGTATAGCCAATCGTGGCCTGCTGAAAACCGCCTTCGATGACGCCGGCGACGGTGCGGCGGGTGCCGAAGGAGTGGACGGCATGGCCGGGCTCGGTGCGGCTTGAGTCCATGTAGAGGGCGTCGAGCTTGGTCTGGTCGGAGAGGGCTACTCCATAGGCCGAGACCTTATCGGAGACGCCGTTCAACTCGATGTTGCGGGTGAGCACCGCCAATGTGGAAGCGGCAGGCTCGAACGCCAGAACGCGGATGCCCCGCTTGGCGGCATAAATGGCGTAGAGACCGACATTGGCGCCGATATCCCACAGCACGGCGTCGGTGGGAAGGCTGTCGATCCAGGCGACGGTCTCGGGCTCGTCTTTGTTGAAGCCGTGAGCATCGTGCAGGGCGCGCCCTGACGGGCCGGCGAAGACCAAACGGCCTGAGGGGGTGTCGATTGTCCAGTGCGGGGTCAATTGCTGTGCGGCGAAGGCCTGCGCCATGGCGCGGCGCCAGGGATGCAGCGGCGCTGTCGCCAAGCGGGCAAGACCGGCCGCAAATCGGCCCACGGAACGGCTCATCTGGTTCGCCCCTCGCCCACCCCAAGCACAAGAGGCCGCAGCGCCCTCCGGCGTCGCGGCCTCTTTCAGCGTGTAGCACGCAGGATTACTTCTTCAACAGGTCCCGGATTTCGGTCAGCAGCTTTTCAGAGGCTGTCGGCTCAGGCGGGGCCGGAGGCGCTTCGGCTTCCTTCTTTTTGAGGTTGTTCATCGCTTTGATAATCAAGAACAAGACCCAGGCGACGATGACGAATTTCAGCACTGCGGTGATGAACTTGCCGTAGGCGAAAACCGCGCCTTGTTCGCGAGCGGCGTCCAGGGTGGCGGCGGTGACCGCGGAAGACAGGGGCACGAAATAGTTCGAGAAATCCAGGCCGCCGGCCACCGCACCGATCAAGGGCATGATCAGGTCGTCGACCAATGAGGATACGATCGTCCCAAAAGCCGCGCCAATGATGACGCCGACGGCGAGGTCAACAACGTTGCCCCGCATCGCAAAATCTCGAAATTCCTTCAACATAGCCCTGCCCCTTTTTGGTTTGGTCGCTCGGCGTTTGCGCCGAGCCACACAATTGCCGATTCGGCGGCGACCTCGTGGTCGAAAGGCAGTTCAACCGGGTTCTACGGTCTGGGGCGACATAGGGGCGATTGCTCCGATTAGGAGCCGCCGTTCACGCGATCGCGCAATTCCTTGCCAGGTTTGAAAAAGGGAACGCGCTTGGCTGAGACGTTCACCGCCTCGCCCGTGCGAGGATTGCGGCCTTGGCGCGCCTCACGTTGGCGCACGGAGAACGCGCCGAAGCCGCGGAGTTCCACGCGGCGACCCTCCTCCAGCGCCTCCGCCACCTGGTCCAGTGCGACTGTGGCCATCTGCTCCACAAGGTCAGCGCGAAGGTGCGGAAAATCCGCCTGCAATTGAGCAATCAGCTCGGATCTCAGCATCGAGCACTCC
>JBILVS010000142.1:0-6624 GCA_044370335.1 Caulobacterales bacterium | reverse complement strand
CACGACCTGCCGGTCGAACCGGCCTGGGCGCAGCAACGCAGGGTCGAGCACATCCGGCCGGTTGGTGGCCGCGATGATGATGATGCCTTCGTTGGCCTCAAAGCCGTCCATCTCAACAAGAAGTTGGTTCAGGGTCTGCTCGCGTTCGTCGTTGCCGCCGCCAAGACCAGCGCCCCGGTGCCGGCCCACGGCATCGATTTCATCGATGAAGATGATGCAGGGCGCGTTCTTCTTGGCCTGCTCGAACATGTCCCGCACCCGGCTTGCGCCGACGCCGACGAACATTTCCACAAAGTCCGAGCCCGAGATCGTGAAGAACGGAACATTGGCTTCCCCCGCCACGGCGCGGGCGGTCAGGGTTTTACCCGTCCCCGGAGGACCAACCAAAAGCGCGCCTTTGGGAATCTTGCCGCCCAGGCGCTGGAACTTGCCCGGATCTTTCAAGAATTCGACGATTTCGGCTAGTTCTTCTTTGGCTTCATCGATGCCAGCCACGTCTTCAAACGTCACCCGGCCTTTGGTTTCGGTCAAAAGCCGCGCCTTGGACTTGCCGAAACCCATCGCGCCCCGGCCGCCGGCCTGCATCTGGCGCATGAAGAACAGCCACACCCCAATCAACAGCAGCATCGGCAACAGGCTGAACAGAATATCGCTGAACGCCGGCCCGGACCGCGGCGCCTGCACGTCCACCTGTGCCCCCGCCGCCGCCAGCCGTTGCGACACGTCCGCCGTGGCCCCGGCCGGCAGACGGGTCTCGAAGGTCTCCCCGCCCGTCGTGGCGCCCCGGATAATGTCGCCCTGAATGGTGGCCTGGGTGATGCTGCCGGCGGCGATGTCCTGCATCAGCACGCTGTAAGGCCGCCCCGCCGGGTCCCGCTGGCCTCCAGACCCCTGGAACGCCGAAAACACGAGAACCGCCACCAAAGCGATCGAAATCCAAACAAACAGACTACGCACAGGCATTGCGCACCTTCTGACGCCAGCGTCCTCGCGGGCCAAACCGCGACGACGATAAAGAGCAGGACCCTAAGATAGGAGCCCTAAAGCCTGCTGAACACCCTTGAAGCCGTCGCAACCCGCAATTGGCTCCACAGGCGCCAAGATATGGCGCACCAAGGCCACGGTTAACCACCGCACAGTCACATCCTCGGAAGCGTCAAGGGCGATCCAGTGACCGTTTCTGCGCAAGGCCCACCGCGCCCGCCGTGTCGCCACAGCCTCATAGCCAGCGGTCTTGGCGACCAGCCATATCCGGCCATCGACCAGAACAGGCGTCCCCGGGACCAAAGGAATGGGCGGCTGCGGCGCTACCCCGCTTCGCCCCAAAAGCGCCCCCGGGTCCCGGTCGATCACAAAGCCGCAACCCAGACGACGCACGACAGCCCCGCCCAAGGTCTGCGCCGCAGCGCCCGCCCTCAGCGCCGCCGCCAGCCGCATCACGGCCTCCGGCGTCGCGGCGGGCGCCCCCCCCGCCACCGCGCCAAGAAGGGCTGCGAGCCCCGTTAACCCGCCCCGATCCGCCGGCAGCCGGTCGATCGCCACCGCGCCCTCAGGGTCGTCAAAGCGCGCCGCGTCCTCAACCCAAGCCAAAGCCGCCGCCTGCCGCCGCGCCGCCCTGTCCGCGGCAAGGCTCGCGTGGGCCGCCAAACGCGCCGACAGGCCCGGATCGGCAGCCAGGATCGCCCGCGCCCTGACCCGAGCGTAGGCTGGGTTGGCATTGGCCGGATCGTCATGCCAGAAGAGCCCCTGCGCCCGCGCCCAGTCTCTGAGCTGATCCCGCCGCACCCCAAGCAGCGGCCGGGCGAGCCACAGCCCAAGGCCGTCCGGCCAGACCGGGCAGGGACTGAGCGCGCGCATTCCCGCTTCGCCCCATCGACCGCTGCGGCTCCATTTGAGGAGCGCCGTCTCGGCCTGATCCTCCAGGGTGTGGGCCACCGCGATTGTGTCCGCCCCCACCCCTCGCGCCGCCTCCGCCAGCGCCCGATACCGCGCCTCTCTCGCCGAGGCCTGGTCCCGCGGCGCAGGACCGGACCAGTTGAGCCGTCGCACCTCCGCGCGCGCCCCGAGCGCCTCCGCCCGCGCCGCCGCCTGCGCGGCGACTATTGCAGACCCATCCTGCACCGCATGATCGATGATGACCGCCACCACCGGCCGGTCCGCCGCCGCCTGCCGCAACAACGCCAGAAGCGCCAAACTGTCGCCCCCGCCCGAAACGGCGACGGCCAGCGATCGATCCTTGCCCCCCCGCCATAAGGCGCGCAGGGCCTCCGGGTCAACCGGCCACGCAGCCATTGCGGCGTTGCTCCTGAGCCGCCTGACTGCGGGTCGTCTGGGACGCCCGCGGATGCGCCGCCGCGTCCCGGAAGGCGAGGCACGCGTCGTTCCGCATCCCCATCCCGGCCAGCGAAATCCCAAGCCGCAAAAGCGCCGCCGGCGTCTGATTGCGTGGGCCCGGATCATTGCCGTGGATCTGCAGATAATCGGCGAAGGCCGAGGCCGCATTCTGGTACTCGCCCTGCCCCAGCATGGTGAACGCCAGCCAATAGCGCGCATCCGGGGCGTCTTCACCTGCGGGGAAGCGCTCCAGATAGTCCGCGAAGGCGGCTTCCGCGTCCGGCAACGGCGCCGCCAACAACAGCTCCCGGGCCTGCCGGAAGGCCGCCGCCGCCGCTTCCGGGTCCTGCGGCGAAGCCACAGGCGTCGGCGTGTTGGCGGGAATGGTCCCGAGCGAGCCGGTCGCGCGGTCGCGCGCCGCCGCGATCCGATCGGCCTCTGACGGTGGAGCGCCGGTCACCGCCGGGGGCGCAACAGTAGTCTGCTCCAAAGCCTGGTTGGCCGCCGCCATTTCCGACACGAGCCGCTGCAGGCGGTTGATCTCTTGCCGCGCCACCCGCAGCTCCATCTGCAGGCGTTCATTGTCCGCGGTCGTCTGGGTCACCAGAAACTCAAGCTCTTCGATCTGGTCCTGCCGCGAGGCGGCCTCAAGCGCAACCCACTCGGGGCTGGGCGCAGCGCCGGGCGTTTGAGCGAGAGCGGGACCGGCCGACATCGTCAAGGCGGCCGCGGCGCAAAGGGCGCCGGTCAAGGCGGACTTCGTGATCATGGAGCCTCCGCTACGCTGGGGTTGCGGAAAAATGATGGCGATTAAAGAAACAGCGGCCCGCCGACATGGGACAGGCCGCTGCAGGAGTTCAAGCCGTCCAAGCGCGCGTCAGCTGACGGCGCCGGACACGATCTGGGTATGCGCGTTGCGGTTGACGCTCCAGGCTTCTTCCACAGAGCGCGCGTCCATCGGGCGCTCCTTGCCGTAAGAGACGGTTTCGATCCGCGAGGACGCAACGCCGAGCGAGACGAGATAGTCCCGCGCCGCCGCCGCCCGGCGAGCGCCGAGGGCGAAGTTGTATTCCCGCGTGCCGCGCTCGTCGCAGTTGCCGGCGATCAGCACCCGCACGTTCGGATAACGCTGCATCCAGGCAGCCTGACGCTCGAGCGTGGTGCGGGCCTGAGCGGTCAGAGAGAAGCTGTCATAATCAAAGAACACCCGGTCCCCGACGGTGGCTTGGAAGTCCTGGATCGAACCGGCCACCGGACCCTGCGGCACGGGCGCAGGGGTGGTCTGGGTCGGCCGGGGAGCCGGCGCCGTCGGCGTGGGGGCCTGCGCGGTCGGCGCAGGCTCGACAGGCACAGGGCGGCTGGCGCAAGCGGCAAGGCCCGCAGCGACGAGAACGGTGACGACAAGCTGACGCATAAGGGGTTTGCTCCTCTCAGGGGCCACGTTCGAAAAAGGGCCTTGGCGCAGGGGTCTGCGCTTCCTCGTTTGCACCTAACAAAGTCTTCGACCGCGCCACAAGTCTTCACGCCTGTGGCGCGCCTCGATCTCTTGCAATGACCATGCCTGACCGTCCCATGACACGGCATACATCATGATGAGGCCGTCAGATTAAGGCAAAAGCGGGGACCAAGCGGGGTCCACGGCGCTGGTTTGCGTGCGCATCTGCCGCAAATTGCGGCCGGTGATGTCGATTGACCACAGCTGCGACTGCCCGCCCCGCTGCTCCCGGGCGAACATGATGACTCGCCCGTTGGGCGCCCAAGTCGGATTATCGGTGAGGTAAGCCCCGGCGATGTTGCGCTCGTCCGAGCCGTCCGCGTTCATCACCCCAAGCTGGAACGGCTCGCCGGAAGCATTGGCCGCCCCTTGCCGGATGAAGGCGATCACGTCCTCCGTGGGCGACCACACCGGGGCGTCATAGCGGGCGCCGGGGGTAAAGGTGATCCGCTGCGGCCCGCCGCCGTCCGCGCCCATGACGTAAAGCTGCGACGACCCCGACCGGTCGGACGAGAACACGATCCGCGTCCCGTCCGGGCTGAAGGAGGGGCTGGTGTCGATGGCCGGGTGGTTGGTCAGCCGGATCGCCTGGCGAGTCCGCAGGTCCATCCTCATGATCTCGATGTTGCCGCCAAAGTCCTGCGCATAAAGGATCGAGCCGCCGTCAGGCGAAAACCGCGGCGCGAAGGTCATGGCCGAGCCGTCGACCAGAAGCTCCCGGCGGTTGGTCTCCAAATTATAGAGGTAAACCCGCGGCCGATCGCTCTCCAAAGACAGGAACGTGATCTGCTGCATGGTCGGCGAAAAGCGTGGGGTGAACGCTTGGAACGAGGCCGGAGTGATGAAGGCCGGGTTGGCGCCGTCCTGATCCATGATCATCAGCCGCGAAGACCGACCAGAGCCTGCCGCCCCGCTCTCCGCCACAAACACGATCCGCGTGTCGAAATAGCCGGTAACCCCGGTCAGGCGCTCATAGGCCTGATCCGAAATCCGGTGCGCGATCCGCCGCCAGTTGTCTGGCAGGGTGGCGTATTGGAAGGCGATGAGCCGCTCTTCCCCAAGCACATCATAAAGCTCAAACCGCACCCGGACTCGGCCGTCGCTCAAGGATTGCGCTTCCCCAATCAGGAGGGCTTCAGCCCGTAAGACACGCCAGTCGGGGAAAGCGGGGGGCACCCCGATGGTTTCGCGGCGGATGAACGAGGCGGGATCAAGCGGCCGGAAAAGCCCCGACCGCTCCAGATTGGCCCGAATGACGCCGGCGATCTCGGTTCCGATCTGATCGGCGGCGGGGTCAAGGCCCTCAAAGTCCGCCACGGCGATGGGCATCGGGTTGAAAAACCCCTGCTCCACGCTCGCCCTCACCTGCGCGGTAGCGGCGGTGGACAACCCAAGGACCAGAAGCAAAGCCAGGCCCAACCGATTCAACCAGGACATCATGGGGGTTTTCATAAAGCTCACCATCATCACGCTCAGACGTGTGTGTCGAAACACTTAGTTCGCACGAGGGCAACGCGGCCCAAAACACAGTTCGATTTCCTGCCATAGATCGTAATTATCCGGCCCTTCGGGATCCCGCGCAAAAGGATAGGGATCACATGCGCGAGCGGCCCGGACCGCTTCGTCCAGCACCGCCTGCCCCGCCGTGCCGGACACAAGCGTCGGCTGCTCGACGCCGCCGGGCGCGATCCGCCCCTGACGATTAAGGCGCACGGTCACCTCGATGCGGAGGTTGGGCGTATCATTCAGTTGGTTCCAGCAGCGGTTCATCACCACGTGCCGATACAAAAGGCTCGAGAAATAGTCACTGAGGCGCGCAGTTTCGGCGGAGCCGCGGCCGGCCCCCTGGCGGGTCTGGTCGCTGTCGCGGGCGTTGTTGGGCCGCTCCTGGCTAGGACGGTCGTTGTCCCTGTTCTGGTTGATCCGGTTGCGCAGGTCCCCAAGGTCAAGCTCCCGCTGCGGTTCCGGCCGTGGCGCATCGCGGGGTCGTGGCGGCGGCACCGTCGCGGGCGTAGGCGCGGGCTCTTCCTCCGCCGGAGGCTCCGAAGCGATGGGTTCAGGCTCTTCGACCTGGGGCGGCGCCAGGGCCTGCACGTCCGTCACATCCCCAATCACGATATCGATCGGCACGATCTCGCCGGCCTCGCCGCTGCGGCGGGGCGGATCGGGCCAAGGCGCCAGGATCAGGGCCAGGGCCAGCCCGTGAACCGCCACCGACAGGAGCGCCGAAGCCCCGCGCATAGGCTTATTCCCCGCCTTCCTGGCGCTCGGACGCCGGCCGCCGCGCCACCGCCCCTTGCGGATCGGTGACGATGCCAAGATTGCGGTAGCCAGCGGTGGACAGCATCGCCATCACCTCGGCCACAGCGCCATGGGGGGTTTGGGCGTCGGCGCGGATGAAGATCCGACGGTCATAACCGCCCTCGGCGATAGCGGTGAGCTTGGCCAAAAGCTCAGGCTTGGGAACCTCTTCGTTCTGCAGGAAAATCGACCCGTCAGCCTCGATGGTGACGCTCAAGGGGTCGGCCTCGGTCTCCATCTGCTCGGCTCGGGTTTCAGGCAGGTTGACCTCAATCCCCGCAGTCAGAAGCGGCGCTGTCACCATGAACACGATCAAAAGCACCAGCATCACATCCACAAACGGCGTGACGTTGATTTCGGCCATCATTCCGCGGCGACGCCGGCGGCCGCGACGGCTCCGCCCAGCGGAGGCAGGGCCAAGGCCGGCCATTAGACGCGCTCGCCCAGGCGGCGGGAAATGCGGGCGGCAACTTCATCGGCGAAGCCCTCAAGCC
>JBILVS010000113.1:0-8750 GCA_044370335.1 Caulobacterales bacterium | reverse complement strand
GCCCATAGACCGAACCGCCGGACAAAACGATCGCGTCGACCGCGTCCACAAGGTTGTCCGCCGCCAGAAGGTCGGTTTCCCGCGTGCCCGGCCCCCCGCCACGCACATCAACTGCCGCAACAGCAGGCTTGTCCGAGAGGATCACCGTCACCCCGGTTCGCACGGTCGCATCCGCCGCGCACCCGACCAAAAGGCCCGCGACATCTGTCAGAGCGTTAAGCGGTCCAGGGCGCGCGGGCATCGAGCCTCCTTTCAATCTGGTCAAACGGCCTTTGGCGTGTAAGTACCATGAGCATGACTGACAAGCTCTTGCCCGCCCTCCGGCAACTCCTCGCCGGCTCCGTGGTCCTGATTCTCGCCGCCTGTGCCGCCGTTCCCAAACAACCCTACGGCCAAGGCATGGTCGCGGCCGCCGATCCCCGCGCCGCGGATGCGGGCGTCGAGATGCTGGAGCAGGGCGGTTCCGCGGTGGACGCCGCCATCGCCACGATGGCCGTTCTGGGCTTGGTCGAGCCTCAATCGGCGGGTCTCGGCGGCGGCGCGTTCGGCCTCATCTATGATGAGGAGTCAGGCGCCATCCAATCCTACGACGGCCGCGAATGGGCCCCTGCGGGCGCGACGCCGGACCTGTTCTTGGGCGAGAACGGCCAACCGATCGACTTCCGCCAGGCTGTGCTTAGCGGCCGCTCCGTCGGCACGCCGAGCCTGATCCAGACCCTTTACTTGATGCACCAGGATCAGGGCGTATTGCGTTGGGCCGATCTCTTCCAGCCCGCCATCCGCCTCGCCGAAGACGGTTTCGTCGTTTCCGAACGGCTCAACCAGATGATCGCCTTCGGCGCCGAGCGCGGCCGTCTGCGCGACATCCCCGAACTCCGCGGTTATTTCTTTGATGAATCCGGCGCGCCGACGCCCGCCGGAACCGTGATCCGCAACCCTGCTTACGCCGCCACCCTTCGGGCCATTGCCGAGCAGGGCCCTCGCGCCATGACCCACGGCCCTATCGCTGAAGCCATCGTCGCCGCCGCCCAGGCCGGCCCGCTCGGCGGAACGCTCACCCTCGAAGACCTTCAGGCTTATGAGCCCCGGCGATTGGCCCCTTTGTGCGGCCCCTACCGCACCCTGATTGTCTGCGGCATGGGTCCCCCGTCCTCAGGCGGAATTGCGGTGTTGTCGATCCTCGGGACCTATGAGCGCCTGCGTCCCGAGCCCGTCGGCCCTGCCGATGCTGACGATTGGGCGGCCTTCCTGTGGGCCAGCAGGCTCGCTTATGCAGATCGCGACCACTATGTCGGCGATGACCAATTCGTTCCCGTTCCCACCCAAGGGCTGGTCGACGGCCGTTACCTCGCCACCCGCGCGCCCTTAGCCGATTTGGGCCGCGCAGCGCCCGACAATGTCCCTCCGGGCGATCCTTCCCTCGTTCTAGGCGGTGAAAGCCTGTTGGAACGTTGGGGCCGGGACCGCACCCAGGAAGTGCCCGGCACCACCCACCTCTCGGTCGTGGCCCCCAATGGCGACGCGGTGGCCCTCACCGCCACGGTGGAGAGCATTTTCGGCTCCCAGCGTTATGCCTCGGGTTTTTTTCTCAACAACCAACTGACCGATTTCTCCTTGAGCCCGACCCGCTTCGGCGGCGAGGTGGCCAACGCTGTGGCGCCGCGCAAACGGCCCCGCTCCTCGATGGCCCCCACGATCGTTGTGGAACAAGACGGCGAGCTGCGCTTGGTGATCGGCTCCCCCGGCGGATCGGGGATCATTGCCTATGTCGCCCGCTCGATCATTGGATATGTGGACTGGGACCTCAGCGTTCAGGACTCGATCGATCAGCCGATCGTGGTGGCCTCCCGCCCAGGCGCTGTTCGGGTCGAAACGCAGGTCCTGCCGCCTGACATGGTCGAGGCCCTCACCGCTCGAGGGTGGGCGCTCCAGCCCACGACTCTGGAAACGAGCGGCCTGCACGCGATCGCTGTGACCCCAGATGGCCTTGAAGGCGGCGCTGATCCGAGACGCGAAGGGGCGGCCCGCGCTACGCGGCTGGCAGAGTAAGCCGAAAGGTCGTCCCCTCAGGCCCGGTCGATACAAGCTCAAGCTCCCCCCCTTGCGCCTGGGCCAGCTCCCGCGCAATGGCGAGCCCGAGCCCCACCCCGTCCCCTCGGCCTGAGGCGAACGGCTCAAACAGGTTCGCTGCCGCCCGTTGCGGAATGCCGCAACCCGTATCGGAAATGCTGATCGCCACTTTTGGCCCCGTTGGCAACGCCGCCACCGTCACCCGTCTGGGATGATCAGGATCATGCGCGCTCGCCGTCCGCACCGCCTGCGCCGCATTCCGGATCAGGTTCACCAAAAGCCGATGCAGGTGGTCCGGGTCGGCGATCACCCGCGACTGCGCGCCAGGCCCGATCCGTCCGTCGACTTCGGTAAAGCCTGCCAAAGCCTCCGCAAAAGCCTCCTTCACGGCCTCTTCCACGGTCACCGCCTGGAAGACCTGCGGCGTTTCCTCCGCTCGCCCATAGCGCAAGGCGCTCGCCGCGAGTCCCGCCGCACGTCCGATCGACCGCTCCAGCCGGGGCGCCGCCGCCCGCACTTCCGGGTCCGTGGAGGTCGCGATCCGGTGAGTCACGAGTTGGGCTGTGGTCAGCATGTTCCTGAGATCATGGGCGACCCGGGCCATCGCCCCCCCAAGTTCCGCCAACCGCTGCCGCTGCCGCAGGGACGCTTGGATTTCGGCCTGCATCCCGCGAATGGCCCGTTCCGCCCGCCCGATTTCGTCTTTCCGGCGTGTGACGGGCAAGAACCGCGTCGCATCGCCCGGCTTCTTGCGGAAACGCTCAACATTCCGCGTCAGTCGCCGCATCGGACGGACAAAGGCGAAGATCAGAACCCCATAGACGAGGCCCCCCGCCAAGACCGACACCAGCATCGAGACCGCAAACAGCTCCATAGCGTATGCCCGGGTCGCCTGCCGAAGCGGCGCCTCGTCCAGGACCACCTCGATCAAGTCGCTCGAGAAGGCGTGGGGTCGGGCGATGACTCGCAGCGCCCGACCTTCTGGGGAGATCAGCGTGTCGACGGCCCAAAGCCAGCCGCCATAGGCGCTCGTATCAGTATAATCCAAAACACGATCAATGGTTTGGGTGCTCACATCCCCTTGGGCGACCAGAACCCGCGGCGGCTGGCCCTCCGTCCGCAGCGTGATCCGCAGCGCGCCCGCCTCCTGCAGAAGGCGCGCTCCGAGCGCGGTGTCGATCGCCACATGCGCTTCGCGCTCTAAGGCCAAGGCCGCCACGTAAGCGAGGTTTGCCCGTTCCCGCAGCCACTCATGGTGGAATCGCGAGAGAGACGGGGCGAACACCAGGATTTCCGCCAGAAGCACGACAAAAACAGTCAGGCCCAAGAGACGTCCGGCCAGACTATTCACCAGCCGCACATACCAGCGGCCCCGCGAAGGTTCCTCTTCCGCGGCTTCAATCTGAGCTTCGCTCGTCTGCGAGATCATTGCGGCGTCTCTTCAAGCCTCTGCCGCCAAGTGCGCCACAACGCGGGCGCCGCTGCAAGGGCCGCGATCCCCAAAAGCGACCCCAGAACGAGCGGCTGAAACAGAGCGCTCTGGACTGAGAGCTCGCCCCCTTGGTCCAAGATCGCCCCCGCACCGGCCCCGACGCCGGTGTAGATGAAGGTCGCCGGGGCCGTGCCGATCAGCGTGGCGAGCCCGAAAGTCCGCCACCGCGCGCCGAAAAAGGCCCCGGCCAGCGTCACCGCGACAAACGGCGCGAAGGGAAACAGCCGCAGCGACAATAGATAGAGGAAGGCGTTCCCCTGAAACCCCTGCTCAAGACGGGCGAGCACCCCGCGAAACCGGAGCCGAAGCCCTTCGCCGAAGGCCGTCCGGGCTGCGAAAAACAGCAGAATGGCGCCCACTGTCGCAGCCAAGGTCGAAAGCGCCCAGCCCGCCATCCCGAAGAGATACCCTCCCGCAAGGGTCAAGACGATCGTCGATGGAAACGCCATCGCCACCAGCGTGACGTAAACCAGAAAAAGCGCCGCTGCCGTCAACACCGGCTGCTCCGCCACCAGCGCCGTCAGATCCGCCCGGTGCTCCCTGAGCCCGTCCAACGACACATAATCGGCTCCCCCAAAGGCAAAGAACACCCCGAGCGCCAGGGCCGCCGCCGCCAACGGCGCCGCCCCCCGCGCCCGCGCCGCCCAAGGGCTTTCTTTTGGGTTTGGCATGCTCACCCACCTGTGCCGTTTAAGTCCCAATCGTAGGCATACCCGACAATCCGTTGATTTCGGATGTCCGCCGCCCGCGCGCTTGTCGCATAGCGCGCCAAATGCTCTCGGAGTTGTGCTTCCGTCCCGAAATCCTCAGCGAACCATTGATAGATCCGTGACAGACGGAGCCCCTGCGGCGTAATCTGAACCCCGCGGTCCGATGCGATGAACGCCCGTGCCGCTGCGTCAAGCTGAGCCTCCAACGAGGCCTCCCGGAACGCCTCCCGCTGCAGATTGGGGCATCCGATGGAGGCGCAGTTCACCGCATAGTGCACCCGCGGGTCCCGAAAGGTCGGCCGCATGATGCCGTGTTCGATGTCGTCGAGGCTGAGCCGGCGGCCTTCCACCGTCACCCGCTCCACCGTCCACGGGCCGATGGCCAGGATGTTGGGTCTGATTTGCCGGATCGAGGTCACCGGATAGGCGTCAAGCACGACATCCAGGGTCACGGCGTTGTAGAGATTGGCCCAAAACGCGAACTGTTCGTTGCGCGACAGTTGGGATGGCCGCGCCGCTTCGTGCGCTGCGATATAGGCGTCCAGCGCCGCCCGGTCGGCGGCGGACGCTGCCCAGGCCCTGTAATTGACCCGGTTCACGCCGTCCGTCCCAGCGGACACGTACCGTTGCAGCAGACGGTCGAAGAGCCTTGGGTCCGGCGCCTGCGCTGCGGCGGGGGTCATGAACAGCGCCGCCCAGGCGAACAGGGCCGCGAACAAGGCGAAAAGGCGCATTCAGGGGCTCCCAGCAGACAGTGCAGCATCACTCCTTCATTCGTGATCTGACCACACATGGTTTCGTCGGCGCTGCTTAATCTCGGTCCAGCGCCGCGGTCGCATCCTCTGGGATCAGTCGGGTCCGACCCGGATGCGCGATTTGGAGATGCTCGATGATGACGCTGGTCTCCACAATGGACTGGTCCCAGCCGACCAAAAGCGGAAACGCTCCCATGGGCCAGCGCCGGATCCACTCCGCCGTATGCTGCGGCGTATCCGGCCCGATCATGCGGAAGTCGAACGCGACCCCGGTTTTATACAGCGCGATCAACGTCTTCTGCGTGTATGAAGAAAATGGGTGGCCGTAGAGAGCAAGGGTCATCGGTGCAAATCCGCGGGCGATGAAAGAGCAAGGACCGTTAAAGTGGCCGCTGCCATAAGCCTAACATAGACCGAGAGCTGAAAAATGGCGCACCCGACAGGATTCGAACCTGTGACCTTTGCCTTCGGAGGGCAACACTCTATCCAGCTGAGCTACGGGTGCAGCGCCCCGCTACGGTCGCCCCGCAGCGGTTTGGAGCGGGGCTTGTAGCTGAGACGCGCGATCAGGGCAACGCCCCTTCACTGCGCCGTGGCGGCGGCCTCTTCCGGCTCGGCCTTGAAGGTCGGATAACGCCCCAGAACGCCCAAGAGCGCGCACGCGACCACGCACAACCCAGCCGAAACATGAAGCGCGAGCGTATATGTCCCGCCCCCCGCCGTGAACAGCGCCCCCATCAGCACTGGGGCAAACGCCGCGCCGAGCCCATAGAAGCCGTACTGCCAGCCATAAATCTCCCCGTATCGCTTCATGCCGAAATAGCGGCTCGTAAAGTAGGCGATGAGATCGACTTCAGCGCCCAAAGCGAAGCCGATCAGGAAGGCCGCATAGGGCGCAATAGCGATCCCGCCGTCCGCCAGAAGCACGCAGCCGACTGCGGTGATCAGAAACACCACGATCGCCACCATCGGCCCGAAGATGCGGTCCACGAGGAAGCCGATAATGACCCGGCCAACGATGACCCCGACCCCGATCAGGGCGGCGATGTCGCCCGCCTCGGCCGGCGTGAGGCCTGCGTCCGTCAACATCGGAAACAGATGCACCACAAGGCCCGCAATCCCGAGCGCCAGGACCAGAAAGGCGATGCCCAAGGCCCAGAAGCGGTAGTTCTTCACCGCTTCCCCAAGCGTTGCGCCGAGCGCGGAGCCGGCGTGAACCTGGGCTCCCGCAGCGGGCGCGTTCTTCAGGAGCAACGCCACGATCGGCCATGCCAAGGCCGCCAGAATTGCCAAAGTGATGAACCCGCCGCGCCAGCCGAACTCCGGCGCCACACGTCCCAAGATCATCGGTAGAATGATCCCCATCGCCCCGGTCCCGGCGAGCGTCAGTCCCAAGGCGAGGCCCCGGTTACGGTCAAACCAGGCATTGACGGCGCGGGTGTAGGTTATGGGGCTTGTGCCGGCCCCAAGGAACGCCATGGCGAGATAGCCCACCCACAGCAGCACAGGCCCCGGCGCGCCTTCCGGCCCCTGCTGGATGAACTGCAACGCGAACAGCGTCAGGGCGAACAGTGGGATCGACGCCAGCGCCACGGCTCGCACCCCGATCCGGTCAGACAGCCGTCCCACGATCAAGGGCCCCGCGATCAGAAGGCCGAGCGTCATGAAGGTGAAGGCAATGGAGATTTCGGTCCGGCTCCAACCGAACTCCTCTCCCAGAGGCGTCATCAGCGGCCCGAGACCATAGAAGGGCAGGGCCGAAAGCCCGAGACCACACCCAGCCGCCGACGCCAGGATGATCCCCCAGCCCCGCGAGAGCTCGCCCCGCTCCTCTGCCATCGTCTTCTCCCCATTGTGATCAGCTTTGTCCGGACAAGCCTATCACCCTGATCCAGCGGCGCAATCGGCCAGGCGGATGGCCCAACAGCGGCCGGTGTGCGGTCGCAGCTTCAGAAACACGGCCCAAGTGCGGTATCTTAGCGGCCATGAGTTCTGAAGGCCTGCCCCTGGCGCCGTCGTCGACACCGATCGCGGCTCCCCCGCATCTGCGCCGCATGCGGGCCCTGGCCTCAGGGCTCCTGGCCGGGATGGCGGTCCTTTACGTGGTCGCCACGGCCTGGGGCGGCGAAGCCGCGGGCTGGCGATACGTCAAAGCCTTTGCCGAGGCGGCTCTTGTGGGCGGGTTGGCCGATTGGTTCGCCGTCACGGCCCTGTTTCGCAGACCGTTGGGGTTGCCGATCCCCCACACCGCCGTGATCCCCCGCAGCAAAGAGCGGATCGCCCAGGCCTTGGGGTCATTCGTCGCGACGAACTTTCTCTCCCCTTCTGTGGTGGCGGAGCGGCTGGAAGACCAGGACTTGGCCGGTCCTTTGGCGCGGCAACTCGCTGATCCCGCTTTTGCTGGCCAGCTGGCTCGCGGCGTGCTCCAGGCTTTGCCCACCCTTGCTGCAGTGCTGGATGATCCCGCCGTGCGGCGGTTTCTTGAGCGTCAGGTCACAGCCCTGGCGGCGGACCATCGGGTCGCGATTGTGATCGGGCAGGGGTTGGAAACCCTTGCCGATCAGGGTCGTCATCAGGCGATCGTGGACGCGGCTCTCAAGGAGGCGGCCCAGGCCCTGGCGGCCCATGCGCCGGCCATTCGCGCTCGAGTGCGGGCCAAGACCGAATGGTTCTGGCGGCTGCTGTCCGCTGACGCCAAAGCAGCCGAAGCCCTGATTGCTGCGCTGGAAGAGACCATCCAGGCGATTGCGGATGATCCGCGTCACCCGGCCCGCGACCGGGTGACGGACCTCTTGAAGGAGTTTGCCGCCGGCCTGCAGCAATCTCCGGTCCTGCAGGCCGAGATTCGCGCCGCGGCGAGCGCTTTGGCGGGCGACCCCCGCCTTGCGCAGGCCTTTGACGCCGCCTGGACCAGCGCCAAGGCCAAGCTGGCAGAGCTCGCTCAAGATCCTGACGGGGCGGTGGCCGACGCCATCGGCGCTGGAATCGCCCACCTCGGTCGCGCCTTGATCGCAGACGCTGAGGCCAAGACGGCCGTCAATGCTCGCCTGAAAGCCTTGTTGGCCGAACTCGCAGGTCGTCATGGATCGGCCGCTGCGGGCCTCATCACCGACACGATCCGCACGTGGGACGCCGCCACCATGACGGCCAAACTCGAAGCGCAGGTCGGCCCTGACCTGCAGTATATCCGAATCAACGGAACCCTGATCGGGGGGCTGATCGGGCTAGTGCTGCATCAGATCACGGTCTGGATCGCCCCGTAGGGCGGCCGCAGCGAAACCGCCTTGCCGAGCTGACGCTTTGGCGCTAAGCACCCGGGCCTCAGCGCGCCCGTAGCTCAGCTGGATAGAGCACCAGACTACGAATCTGGGGGTCAGGAGTTCGAATCTCTTCGGGCGCGCCATGGGGCTCAAGGACTTCCGAGGCCAAAGCCATTCCATCAGAAACCGGCTCTGCTACCAGACTGCTACCAAGTGGCGGCGCTGCTACCTACGGCGGCGTTTGGACGGTTCAACGCTGAATTAGCCGGGGGCGTGAAGCGCTTCGGGATGGACTTGGCTATCTCTGCAGCAAGTTCGGCCGGCGTTCGAAAATTGCAGTGTGCTGGCTTGACGCGCTGCAGTCCGCCGGAATTCAGCCGAGTTCAGCTCAGGGGCAAGAAGAGACACTCTTGGATTGGTGGCGCCGACTCGATGCGGACGTTGGGCGAAGCCTAGCCGAGGT
>JBILVS010000112.1:0-8778 GCA_044370335.1 Caulobacterales bacterium | reverse complement strand
TCGCTCTCGCGCTCGATCAACCAGTTTACAACGCGTCGCAGCGTCGGGTCGGCGATCGTGTTGGGATAGACAGGGCGGGTTGCGCTTGGCCGCACGCGCCACTGCAGGCGCTTGGCGGTTCCGTTCCCTGCGACGTCGACAGGTTCGAGGATACCGAGCACCGTGCCGGTCTCGTCATGCACCTGCAACGTGCCGTCGAGATTGTTGGGCAGCAGCCAGCCGCAGATCGGCGAAGTGATGGGGTGCGCGTTCATCTCCACGCTGTCGCTGCCGGCCACGAGCCACCGGAAATCGAGCCGCGCCGGCTGGCAGAGGCGCGGCGGCAGCCATGACCAGCCAGCCACGGCGTGCTCACCGCCATAGGACATGGCGCTGCGCAGACCCTTCTGGGCGGCCTCCCCGCGGTTCACCAGATCCTGTGTCTGCCCGAACGTGTCGACGACGCGCACCCGAGAGATCGTCATGCGGCCGGCGCGCATGGGCAGGAAGGCTTGCTCGGGCATCGGGGAGGTCAGGGTGTGGCGACCGACGGCGGCGCGGACCTTGTCGACCAGGCCGCGCTTCCCGGGAAAGCTCAAGGGATCTGCGAGCGGCAATTGTGCGACCCGGTTTTGCGCTACCAGCGCCTCGTGAAAGCCGGACAGGGCTTGCGACTGGATATGGCGCTCCGGCTCGCCGAGCTGCAGCAGGATCGACTTCATCTCGTTGAAGTCGGCTGTTAGTCGCGCGTCGGCGTCAGTACGCGGCGCCAGGGCGAGGCTGCTGGCACCATTGGGCGGCGCATCCCGCCAGCCAAGGTGCATGATCCATTCCTGCTGCAACAGCCTGAGCGCGCCGCCGTCGCGAACGAGCCGTTTCATCGTCCGTGGCTGCGGTTGGCCAGTCGGCGCCCAGGTCTCCAGGTACGCCCGTTGCGGCAGCTGAGAGGGGTCAGCGTGTTTGAGGAGCCAGGCCGAAAGGTTTTGCCCGTACACACGGGTGGCATGGGGCGAGAGCAAGGATCGCCCCGAAACGACGGTCGCGCTCGTGCCAAGATCGCTGGGAATGAGGCTGCCAAGGGCGAGGTCCGGCGTCGCTATGCCTGTTTCGGGCGTGGCGGCGGTGAGCCCTGTCGCCGAGCCGTCGCTTAGGGTGAAGCTGTCGGTTAAGAAATTTGGCCCGTAGCCGGTCGCGCCCAGATTGGCGGCGCCGGCTTTCGCGAGCGGCTGTACCTCCGCCTCCCACTCAAACATGAAGGGGTGCCACGCTGGCTCCTCGGTCCAGTCCTGCGTGTCGATGGCAAGGCCGGCGACGGCGGCCTGGACACTGGCGGGATTGAACGGATCGCTGGCGGAAACGGCGAAACACGACAGAAGCGTGTTTGAACCATGCCCGTGTCGCGGTGTAGCGCGCAAACCCTTGCCCGCCATCATGAGCACCGGGTCAGCGGGCTTCCAGTAGCGCGGCGCCGGCCTTGTCCGCAGCTCCCGGTCGGCCGGCAGCGTGTGCTTCAGCGCCGCCTTGGCCGCAGCGAGGTCTTCGACCGCCTGCGCAAGCGCAAGCTGCGCCTTATCGACCGCCGGCAGAGCCGCGGATTCGAGGAAAGCCGCCACCCGGTCGGCTTCGGGTAAGGATTCCCGCTCCTCCTCCGGCGGATAGCTGGCACCTTGGTACAGGCACCAGTCCGCATAGAGCCGCCGGCGCATCGAGACAAGCACCGCAGCCGCCTGGTCGATTTCAGCCTGTCGGCGGTTGAGCTCATCGAGCTTCACGGCGATCTCGATTTCAGAGGGTTCGGGGCCGGTCGGCGCGGGCGCCTCGCCTGGAGCCCTGTCGTTCTGGGATGTGTTGATAGGTCGCACCGTCCAGATTGTGCCGGCATCGATGGGCGCGAAACCTTTGGCATGGCGCAACGCGCCAAGCTTGTAGCCGGCATCGACGCCATGGGCCGAGAGCAAGGAGTCCAGTTGCACGGCCTCCAACCTGTCTTCGGTCTGGTGGGCGGTGCATCCCCCGCTTGGCTGATCGGTCGCCAGGAGCGCTGAAAGCGCCTCGGTCCCTGTGTTCGCGATCGCCAGCTTGTCGACAGGGTTGCCGGTTTTGCCCGCTGCGGCGTTGCGCCAGTGCGCCTTCGCGGGCACCTTTAGCCGGCCGACAAAGACGCTGCGGAAGGCAACCGGGGCGGTATCCGGCAGCGACCAGCCGTGCTCGTTCTCCAGCGCTTGTCGCCAAAGCTTTGGTCCATTCGCCCCCGCGAGCGCGCCACTGACCGCCGCCTGCCAGGCGGCATCGTCCGGCCCGGAAGCCGACACCGTGGTCGCATCGCTTCGGCGCAGCAAGAAACCAGCAGTGTCGAAGACCTCCGAGCCTACGGCAAGGATGTCGGCGTCCGCGTCCGAATGCCATCCTATGACTTCGTAGACAGTATCGTGGTCGTTGTTGTGGTCGCTCGTATCGCCGTCGAACAGTCCGAATATGCTGTGGCAGTTGGGGTAGTACACCGAAAAGCTCGGATCGCCCCAGCCGAGCGCGGTCAGCCTGCCAGCTCTCGGCAGATAGCCGCCCGGATTGGAGGTAGAAGACTCCGTCCAGCCCGCGGCGTTCACCGCGCGGCCCATGCGCCGCCAAGGCGCCCTGCCAGACTCGCTCAGCGCCCGCGCGGTCCCGTCCCGGTCGTCGGTATTGAACAATGGAAATGCCACCGCGCCGTCGCCGGGCGAGGCCTTGTCTGGCGTGCTCGCAGGAAAGAGGTAATCGCTCTCCACAATCCACTGCGCCATGACAATGGCCGGCGTGGTGTCGGTCCGTTTGGTCACCAGCCAGCGATTGGGCGTGGGCGGGACGTACATGCTGCCGTCGGGCTGATTGCTTGCGGGATTGGCGATGCCGGTTTGGCTACGGTCGGTGGCGGGCGGCTTCGTCACGATGCGCGTGAAGGGATCGGGGAGCGCCCAGTGAAGATGGACGCCAGCCTTCAAGTATAGGCCTTCGCTGTCAAATGGTCGCGCCAGCACAGAGGAGCTAAGAAACGGACTGTCCGCGTTGAAGTCTTTGTAAGTCCCGTCTGCCTGCAGCCAGAACGGCAATCGGGTAAAGTCTGCGGTCGGTCCATATACCGTATGATCGTGATCGAGCAAAAGGGCATCTATGCGAATGGGCACAACCACGACATCAATTGTCATCTTTGCCAACCTGAGTATCGTGAGGAGGGAGGGCGGTTAGTCACGCAGGCTTCATGTCGCGTCGCCGACAACAAATCCAACAGACGGTAAAAGCCCGCGGCGAACAATCCGATCGAGGCGACGAAACACCTGGAGAAGAAAAATGCCGCGCGCAATACACATGTCCCCTGAGGCCCTATCGACCGGCGATGCTAGAGTTTCTTCATCCGCGTTTTCCTCGGCAACCATACGATTTGTGCGAATGCACACATGATCACTTCATCGGCGCGCGCTGAATTCGCAACTTTAGGAATAACCCCCCATACGCACTAATGGGGCCAGGAAAAAAGCCCGTCCATTCCCACTAGTGGTGATGCGCAGGCGTCACGGGCGCGCGCGGTCAGGCCACAGCGTCCAGCATATCGCGCCAGTGACTGTAGAACAGATAGTGGCCTGCGTCGGCGACCTCGATCAGCCTTGTTTGCGGCACGGCTTCTGCAAAACGGCGGGCAAGCAACGGCGGGGCGATGCGGTCTTGCGCGCCATAGATCAACGTCAAAGGGCAGGCCAGCGCACTGGCATCCTCCGTCAGGTCAAGCTGCATCTGGAGGAACTCGCGGCAATAGATATCCGGTCCTTGGCGCAAGCCGAATGTCACCCCATGGCCGATCAGGTGCAGCACGTCCGGATCAGCAAGCGCGGCCACATCCGGCGGGCTCTCTTGAGCGGCATTCACGAGGAAGCCGCGCGGGCCGTTCTTGTTGAAGTGTTGAAGAATGGCACCGATAATCAGCCGCGCAGCGCCCGGTAAATGGCGCAATACAAGGGCAAATGCGCGATGATTGGGCGAAAGTTCGTTCAGCCATTCATCGCGCCAAACCGGCCCGCGGCTGACCATCACGATCGCATCCACGCGCTCTGGATAGCGGCTGGCAAACCGGATGGCGTGAGCCGCGCCGGCGGCGTGGCCGATGATCCGAACGCGGCTAATCCCAAGGTGATCTAGCAGCGCCGCCATGTCCTCCGCCGCTTGATCAAAAAGCGCTTCGGCGTCGCCTTCAGGGGCGGGGTCTGAGTAGGCATGGCCGGCGCGCAGCGGTGAAATGATGCTGAGGCCTTTCGCGTCGGCATACCGATGCGCCGCCGTGGTCAACTGGGCACCATAGCCCAGCGTATGCAGCAGCAACACCGGCGCGCCCCGCGCCGCGCCCTGGCGCAGATAGTCAAACCGGCGCCCGTCGCTGAGGCGTAGTGTGTCGGTCCAGGGCGCTACCGCAGATGGCTGGCCCGCCGCCGCCGCACTGACCTCCGGCGCATAAATACCATATGCCAAGGCGCACAGAAGCCGCATCAATATCTGCAAATCCCGCGCGCCGGTTTTGGCCTTGATGGATTTGATCTGCGCCCGGATCGTTTCCAGCGAGACGCGCCGTGACGCGGCGATATCATCGAGGCTGACGCCCTGAACAAACCGCACCGCCACTAGCGCTTCCGCTTCGGTCAGGCCAAAGACTGCGCGCGCCTGCGCGGCCAGCGTGTCATCGATCGCCAGATCAGCGAGCATTAAGAGCCACACCGGCCCGCCCCACGCGTCCGCCGCGCGGGCGCCGGCGCGTTTGACCACCGCAACCTGCGTTGCCGTTCCCGCGGGTTGAAGTTTGATCGGCACGGCGGAGATATCATCGGCTTCAGGGATGGCGACAGCAGCCTGGTGAAGCGCGTGCGCCTGGGATGCGCCGCCGCCAAGATGGGCGAGATTTTTGCCTTCCCAGCCGGCGCGGCGCGCGGCACCATTCATCAGCAGGATCGCGCCTGTTGCATCAAACGCGAGTGCGGGACTGGCGATCCGCTCCAGCACCTCGCCCAGCCAGGCTTGGCCCGACAGGCCAGCGCCAAAAGCAGACTGGATATGTTGCGCCAGGGCAACGTGGCGCTCAACCTCCGGCGGCAGCGCCAACAAAGCGGTTTCGGGCACCGCCAATGAGCTTGCCGGGTCTGCCGCGATCGCCTTGAGCAGATTGAGCACTTGCCCTTCCAGATCGCCGATAATGTTGTCGATACTGCGGGACAATACCGTGGAAGCGTAGATGGTCTCGATCAGCTCGGCCCCAGACTCGCTCGTCGTCACCGCAAAGTTCTCCCCCCGCCCATAGCGCGCCAGTGTAAGCGACAGATCGACAAGGCAACAAGGAAGAACTGAACCGTCCCGGGATTTTCGGAGGCATCCGAGTTTGGGTAGGCACCCTAAGTTACGAGCGGCTGTCTTCGGCGAATGCACGAAACCGCTCCGCGGTACGCCCCTCCTGTGAGGAGAGAGCTCTACGATGACGGGCGCTGAGCGCGTCTTCTCCAGCCGGGCAGGCCTGGATGGTCTGGGCTTGGGCCCGAGCCTGGAGCGCTCCCATGACCGCCAATCCCACGACCCTCGACAGCGCGATCGCCGATTCCCCAAGGCCTATGACGCCGTTGCGCCGGCGCATGATCGAAGACATGACCATCCGGCGTTTCAAGCCCGGGACACAGGGGCGCTACCTGCGCGCGGTCGAGCATTTTGCACGTCACTTCAAAGCCTCGCCCGACACCCTCGATTACGATCATGTGCGCCAGTACCAGCTGTCGCTGGTCGAGCGGGGACTGTCGCCCGGTGCGATCCGCCAGGCGATGTCGGTGTTGCGGTTTTTCTTTCGTATCACGCTGCAGCGCGCCGACGCGCCGCTCTTGATCCCGGTGGTGCGCGCGCCGGCCAAGCTGCGCGAGACGTTGTCGCCGGCGGAGGTCGCGCGTTTCATTGAGGCGGCGCCGGGCGCAAAGTATCGGTGCGCCTTCAAGATTGCCTATGGAGCGGGCCTGCGGGTCTCGGAAGTGGTGTCGCTCAAAATCAGCGACGTCGATTCCAGCCGCATGGCGCTGCGCATCGAAGACGCCAAAGGCGGGCGTTCCCGCTTCGCCAAATTGTCCCCGGCCATGCTCGAGAGTCTGCGCGCGTGGTGGCGGGTCGCGCGCCCGCGCCATTTCCTGTTCCCCAGCCGACTGAAGGCGTTCGACCACATCAGTACACGCCAGTTCTCGAGAGCGTGCCGCGAGGCGGGCATGCGCGCAGGGATCACGCGCAATGTTCACCCGCACATGTTGCGCCATTCTTTCGCGACGCATCTTCTCGACGAGGGCGTGGATATTCGGGTCATCCAGATCTTGTTCAGAACAACGACATACTGCCCGCAATCAGGGCGGCGCAAAGAAGGAAGCCCTGATCTTCTATTCGTTTCATCCGCGATGCGGCGAAACGGTAGAGATCGTGGAGCGTCTTTCTTGCCGAAATCTTGAGATTTTCGTCATTCGCCAGCCCGATGGCACCCGAGCGCGCATGCCCGCCTGGATGTTTGACGAAGCGGCCGGTCGATTTGCCATCGCCGCGAAGCCGACATTTCCGATTTTGGCTTTGCGCATCCTGCGCGCAGAGATCGACCTGCTCCTAGGCTTGATGCGGTCCGATTCTGGGCCGCAGGAGCCTGAGAATGAGGCCAGCCCCAAAGCGCAATGCGCCAACTCTGTTCGACGCCGATCTGCCGGCGCCGGACCTGACGCCTCAAGTCGAAGCCGATCTGCGAAGGCTGCTACAGGCGATGTTCGAACAAATCGGAAGCGCGATGAAGACCCGGGAGGCGGACAATGAGCAAGATTTTGAGTGAGCATCTTGCGCGGCGCGCCTGCGTCTACATTCGCCAATCGACCGCTGACCAGTTGATCCACAACACGGAAAGCCAGCGTCGCCAATACGGTCTTGTTGATCGCGCGCGCGCATTGGGCTGGAGCGCTATTGACGTGATTGACGACGACCTCGGGCGTTCCGGCGGCGGTGCGAGCCGGCCTGGCTTTGAGCGTTTGTTGGCGGCGATCTGCGAGGGTCAGGTCGGCGCGGTCTTTGCCATTGAGGCGTCGCGCTTAGCCCGCAACGGCCGCGACTGGCATACGCTAATCGAGTTCTGCGGTCTGGTCGGGGCGATCATTGTCGATGAAGACGGCGTCTATGATCCGCGCCTTGCAAATGATCGCCTCCTGCTTGGCATGAAAGGCACAATGAGCGAGTTGGAGCTGTCCATGTTTCGGCAGCGCTCGCACGAAGCGTTGATGCAGAAAGCCCGCCGCGGCGAACTCTTCCTGCGTGTTGCATCCGGCTACGTCAAAGTTGACAAGGACCGGATCGAGAAGGATCCGGATCAACGGGTGCAAGAGGCGTTGGCGCTTGTCTTTTCCAAGTTCGACGCGTTTCGCAGCGCGCGCCAAGTGCTGATCTGGCTCAATGAAGAAGGCATCAAGTTGCCGGTGACGTCGCGAAACCGGGAGGCACAGGGGATCATCTGGCGAACGCCTGCTTACAACACCGTCCACAACATTCTCACCAATCCAATCTATGCTGGCGCCTATGCGTTTGGACGCACCGGTAGCGAAATCACAGTGGCGGATGGACGTAAGAAAGTGCGCCGCGGCATGCGCCGGGCGCCGGAAGACTGGGGCGTCCTTCTCAAAGATCGGCACGAGGGCTACATCAGCTGGGATGAGTTCGAAAGGAATCAGCGCGTGATCGCTGACAACGCCAGCAAGATGAGCGCTGACGCCGTCAAAGGCGCAGTGCGACGTGGCGATCTCCTTTTGGCTGGCCTTCTGCGCTGCATGCATTGCGGGAGAAAGCTGCACGTCTTCTACAGCCGGGAAAATGGCCGTTATCAATGCTATGGCGCACGCACCAACCACGGCGGGCCGCGGTGCATCTCAATCGCGGGCTGGGGCGCCGATCGCGCGATATCAGCTGAAGTCTTGCGGGTCTTGAAGCCTTTGGCTGTGGCGGCGGCCGCAGAAGCCACGAGCGCTCTGATGGAAGAAAGCTCGGCAGCCCAGCGGCAACTCGATTTGGCGCTGCAGAAAGCCGCCTTTGATGTCGCCCATGCGCGTCGCCAATATGATGCCGTTGATCCCGCCAATCGCCTTGTCGCCGGTGAACTGGAGCGGCGCTGGAATGATGCGCTTGAGGCCAAGCTGAAGATTGAAGATGAACTCAGTGCGCTGCGTGCGCGAACCCCGCCGCCGCTGGGGCCTGGCGAACAAGAGGCGCTTGCACGGCTCGGTCAGGATGTCGCTTTGGCGTGGGAACATCCGGCCGCGAGCGCGTCGGTAAAGAAGCGCATTCTGCGGGCGGCGATCCACGAGATCATTGTGCATCGCGAAGGCGGCCAAATCGGCTTCGTCATCCATTGGCAGGGTGGCGCACACACGCCCCTAACGCACAGCGCGCGGGTCACGGCGTCAGGACATTATCGCTGGAAGGACGATGCCGATCTGCCAGCGCAGATTGAACAGCTGTCGCGCGTGATCCCAGACAAACAGATCGCGCGTTTGCTCAATCGCTGCGGCATTTCCACGGGTCATGGGAACAGCTGGAGCGAGCCCCGCGTGCGCGCTTTCCGCAATCACCACAAAATCGCGCCCTTCCGCGATGGCGAACTGGCCGAACGCGGCGAAATCACCCTCCTTCAGGCCGCAAGCCGCCTCAAATGCGCGCCGATGACGGTGCACCGAATGATTTCTCAGGGCCGATTGCCCGCGAGGCAGGTCTGTCGCGGCGCTCCGTGGGTCTTAAAGG
>JBILVS010000147.1:0-6505 GCA_044370335.1 Caulobacterales bacterium | reverse complement strand
TTCGGCGCGCTGCACGTCGCTTACAACAATGCCGGAATCGAGGGCGAGCAAAGGTCTACCGCCGACTGTGGCAATGAAAACTGGGAGCAGATGTTCACCATCAATCTTCGCGGGCTGTGGTGGTGCATGAAGCATAAAATCCCCCGCATTTTAGCGGTGGGCGGTGGCGCGATCATCAGTGGCTCGTCGATCGCCGGCCCGATCAGGTTTCCCTGCATGCCAGCCTATTTGGCCAGCAAGCCCGCGGTGATCGGGCTCACCAAGGCAACGGCCCTAGAATACGCCAAGCAGAATACCCGCTTGAATGCGGTTTGTCCTGGCGTCATCGATACGCCGATGATCCAGCGCTTCATGCACGGCGATCCGGCCGCTTACGAGGCATTCGCGGCGTGTGAGCCTGTCGGACGGACGGGAAAGCCAGAAGAAATCGCCAGCGCGCCGCTATGGCTAGCTGGCCCTGGCGTGAGCATCACTACCGGCCATGCGGTCATTGTAGACTGCGGCTGGGTGGCGAAATAAACGCGCCATGAGCACAGAGATCAATCGACACATCGCCGCAAAACTTCGCGATATGGCCAGTGTGCTTGAGAAACAGGATGAGGATGGCTTTCGGATTAAGGCCTATCGGGCAGCAGCCGACGCGATCGATACGCTGGCCGAAGGCGTCGATACGATTCTCGCGCGCGAGGGCCGGGCGGGGCTCATCGCATTGCCGAGTATCGGCGCAGGCGTGACCGCCGCCATCACCGAGATGCTCACCACTGGCCGCTGGGCCCAGCTTGACCGAGTGACAGGCGCGCTTGAACCTGAGCAGCTGTTCCAGACCATCCCTGGGACGGGGCGGGAATTGTCCGCACGCATCCATGAGTATCTCCATGTCGACACGCTTGAGCAATTGGAGGTTGCCGCTCATGATGGGCGATTGGAGAGCGTGCCGGGATTCGGGCCACGCCGGGCTGCAGCGATGCGCGCCTTTCTTGCCGACCGGCTTGGTCGGCGCCGGCTCAGACCGCGTCCGCAAGGCATTGGCCCGCCCATCGAACTACTGCTTGCGGTCGACGCCTCCTACCGCGCCAAGGCCGCTGCGGGCGCGCTGCGGAAGATAGCGCCGAAGCGCTTCAATGCTTCAGGTGAGGCGTGGCTGCCGATCCTGCACGAAACGCACGGAAACTGGAGCTTTACAGCCCTCTTCTCGAATACGCAGAAGGCGCACCAGTTGAACAAGACCAGCGATTGGGTGGTGATCTATTCTCACGACGGCGCTTCGCCCGAGGGGCAATTCACGGTCGTGACCGAAACACATGGAGCCCTCAAAGGACGACGTGTCGTGCGCGGGCGCGAGGCGGAGTGCGCCAAATTTTATTGATTGGGCCGCGGTTCGTGCTCCCGCCGCCGGTAACGCCATTGCCAGCGCCATTGCGCGCGCCGAGCGACTGACGCGAGGAGCCAACTTCCTGTTGTGCGAGGTCGGTTGGCTTGCTGCCAGAAGGTGCTGAACGCGATGCTGCGGTGTTTCCGAAAGCGACATCGACCTGAGGTATAGGCCTTGGCGTCCGGCCGAACGCGTGCCACATCCCAGCATGGCCACCAGCGACAGGGATCGACCGAGTTACGGCGCGGAGTATGTGGCGAGCATCAGCATCGCCGCAGAAAAGCGGGATCGCGGCCGCGACTTCCGGCCCTTGCGGCGCCTCGCGCCCTATCTCGGGAGCCACCGCCTTGATCTCATCGGCGCAGGCGTGTTCTTGCTTCTTGCCGCGGCCGCGAGCCTCGCGGTGCCGCTGGCGTTTCGCGGCGTCATCGATCATGGCTTCGTCGCTGGCGACCAAGTCGCCGTCGATCGCGCCTTCCTGGGCCTAGGTATCGTAGCATTGCTGATGGCGGCGTTTTCCGCCGGGCGGTTTTACTTTGTCAGCAAGGTTGGCGAGCGTGTCGTCGCGAATTTGCGCGCTGACGTGTACGATCACTTGCTGTCCTTATCGCCCGGATATTTCACCCGCGTCAGCACGGGCGAGGTGTTGTCTCGCCTGACTGTAGATGCAGCGATGGTGGAAAATCTGGTTGGATCGACAGCATCGATCGCAGCGCGAGCCACGATCACCTTGGTCGGCGCAGCGGTGATGCTTGCAGTGACGAATGCCCAACTGGCGGGCCTGCTGCTCTTGATCATCCCGGCCATGCTGATCCCAATCTTGCTGTTTGGACGCCGGGTGCGCACGCTGGCCAGCGCCGCGCAGGATCGCATCGCGGATGCATCCTCCGCTGCTTCGGAGAGCATTGACGCGATAGACACAGTGCAAGCGTTTGGCCGCGAAGACGACATGCGTGCGCGCTTTCGCAGTGCTGTTGAAAGGGCTTTCGAGGCCGCACGCCGACGAATTGGCGCCCGCGCGCGACTGACAGCTGGCGCTATCAGCGTGGTGTTTCTGGGCGTTGCATTGGTTCTATGGTTGGGGGCTCGGTCGGTTCTCGCAGGTGACATGACGCCTGGTGAGTTGGCGCAGTTCGTCCTGTTCGCAATTCTGGCGGCGAGTAACGCGGCAATGCTTTCGGAGGTTTGGGGCGATGTGCTGAAAGCCTCAGGCGCAACGGAGCGCCTCACTCAGATCCTGGCGGAGTCGCCTGACATTGCAGCGCCGGTGTCGCCCGTCGTCTTGCCGGAACCCGGCCGTGGCTTGCTGCAGTTCGATCGCGTCTCTTTCGCTTATCCTGGCGCTGGCGAGCGTTCGGCATTGCGTAATTTTTCACTTGTGGTGAAACCCGGCGAAACCGTCGCGCTCGTCGGCCCGTCCGGCGCCGGTAAGAGCACGGTGTTTCGTCTTTTGCTGCGCTTTTATGATCCTCAAGCGGGTCGTCTCCTGCTCGACGCTGTCGAAGCGCGCGATGCCGATCCCCGGGCTTGGCGCAAGCGTTTTTCCTATGTTTCGCAGGATGCGCATCTCTTCACCGGCACGGCAGGCCACAACATTGCTCTCGGCCGCCCGGATGCGAGCGCCGCCGCACTCGAAGACGCCGCGCGTCGTGCAGAAGCGTGGGGGTTTCTGGAACCGAGGGGAGGATTGAGCGCTCCCGTGGGTGATCGCGGCAAGGCGCTGTCAGGGGGCGAGCGCCAACGCCTCGCCTTGGCGCGGGCGCTGGCGCGCGATGCGCCGGTGCTACTGCTTGATGAAGCCACCAGCGCGCTCGACGCGCAAAATGAGCGCTACGTTCAAGCGGCTCTGGCCGAAGCCCGCAAGGGGCGAACGACGCTTGTGATCGCGCACCGCCTCGCCACCGCCTTGGAGGCGGACCGTATCATCGTGATGGACTCCGGGCGGGTGGTGGAGGAGGGGAATCATGCCGCTCTCCTCGCGCGTGGCGGGCTCTATGCGAAGCTGGCTGCAATGCAGTTCATGGGGATGTCCCCACTCCCGGTGGGCAAGGAGAATGATTGTGATGAATGACGACTTTCGGCGATCGCCCGATAGGCCGGGAAGGTCGAACGGCAGCTTTACGATCTCGTTCGCGTTGATCAGCGCGGATGTCGTCCTTGGCGATTTTCTCTCCGGTTGGGTAGAAGCTCCACCGTCCGTCTGAACGTCAGCGAGCCCACGCCCGCCGCTCCGGTCCCTGCCGCGACCTAAGCGACGCCGGTGCCGAGTGGCCACGGCATTGCCGTCTTCCCCCTTATGCCACCGGCGAAACGCGCAGTGGTCAACCGGATAGCCCAATGCCGCGGCCATGGCGGGCGCTTAGTCAGACTTTAAGTCATCGCATGAGGGGGCCGCAGAGCCCAGCAACGCTGCGCGATGCCCGGGCATGTCGCGGCGCCGCCGATGCTAGCAACGGCTCACGGTGATCGTAAATCCGATCACAACTTGTTGCGACTTTCCCTCTTCGGGGTCCCCGGGGATGCGCGAGGCGGTTTTTTGGGGGTCTGCCGGACCTGGGAAATGTCCGCAAACCCTTGGAGCCCTTGGTGGTGGCGGGTGGAATTGAACCACCGACCTTGGGGTTATGAATGCAATTCGGCCACTTTTTTCGGCTTGTCGGAGCTTGTCTTGGCTTGCCTAAATGTATGTTTTAAAACGAATTTATCCCATTTCTTGTAGCTATGCATTTTTGCAAATTGTCGTGGTTTTCTGCTCTCCAGGTGTCTATAAGGTGTCTAGAAACGACCTTGGGATTGCGGTTTGGTCTTTAGGTCGGGCTCAGGTGTCTGTTGATTTATCAATAGGTTACGAAAACCGTGGAACGGTGCCGACAGAGGCCTTTCCAAAACTTTAGGAATCTCCGGGTGTCTAGCGGGGCCATCAGCACAAAAATCACGAAGCGCGTCGTAGACGGACTGATGCCGCACCCCTCTGGCGTGGCGCGCGTGATGGCTTGGGACTCAGAGCTGAGGGGTTTTGGCGTTCGGGTGCATCCGACTGGTCGGCGCATCTACATCATCAAGTACCGCCGCGCGGGCCGTGATCAGACCTTCACGATCGGCGAGCACGGGGCGAAGTTTACGGCCGAACAGGCGCGCGTGCGCGCTCGAGAGGTCCTCAATGCTGTCGCATCTGGGGAAGATCCCAACGCCGTAAAGCGAGAGATCCGCGAGGCGATCACGGTCAACGACTTGATTGAGGCTTGGCTGCGGGACGGGCCGACTGCCCGCCCGAACAAGCGTGAATGGTCCTGGCGAACCGACAAATCGCGTCTGATGCGTCATGCGGCGCCCACAATTGGCCGGCTGCTCGTTCGCGAAGTGACCCGCCGGGACATCGAGCGCATGCAGGCCCGGATCGCCAATGGCGACACCGCCATCGACGTGCGCACTGGCAAACGGGGGCGCGCCATTGCCTCGGGCGGACGGCTTGTTGCGGGCAACACCGTGGTGTGCGTCTCGGCCATGTTTGGTTGGGCAGTCGAGCAGGGGCTTGCAGACTCCAATCCCTGCCTCGGCGTCAAGAAGGCAAAGGCTGAGGCTCGCACCCGCTTTCTGACGCGAAAGGAGACCGGGGCCCTGCTGGCGGCGCTAGAGGACATGGAGCGCGAGCGCTCGCTTTTGCCGGCGCATGCCGATGCCATCCGTTTGCTGCTGCTGACCGGAGCCCGGAAGTCCGAGATCCTTGGTCTGCGCTGGTCAGAAATTGATCTGGAGCGGCAATGGATCAAACTGCCCGAGACACGATCGAAGACAGGGGCGCGGGAGCCGATCCGGCTTGCTGACGCAGCGATTGAGATTTTGCAACGCCAGCCGCGTTCTAAGGATTTTGTGTTCCCGGCGGAAAGCGCCTCAGGACACATGATCGGCCTGCCGCGGGCATGGACCCGAGTCCGCGCTCGCGCAGGCCTGGACGACGTTCGGTTGCACGACCTTCGCCACAATGTTGCGAGCGTTGCCGTTAGTCAGGGCACGTCGCTTTACTTGACTGGGAAGATCCTAGGTCACCGCAACGCCTCGACCACGCAACGCTACGCGCATGTGGCCGATGACCCGCTGCAGCGGGTTGTGGACCTCGTGGCTAGGGAAATTCTTGGGTCGAGAGACGAGTGAGGAACGCTTGAAGCAGCTCAGGGTGAGGGTAGGGCGCATCCACGTTTCGGACAGAGTTGCAGCAGCCGAGTATTGCTTGACCAAATTCGATATCACGATATCATCCATGCATTGGAGAAGTTTGTGGCCGATATCTTGATCCGCAAGGTCGACGAAGCGACCAAGGAGTTGTTGCGACTCCGGGCCGAGAGACGGGGAAAGAGCCTTGAAGCCGACCTCCGCGATACGCTCGTCCGGCTGGCCCGCGAAGAGGCGGAATCCCCGGATGACGCCGAACCCTTCGGCGACTGGCTGGTCGCAATCTCGCGGCCTGGGATGGATCTCGACGAGGCCCTGGATGTGCTCAGATCTGCGCCCGTCCGATCGGCGCCGCTGGAATGATCTTGCTCGATACAAACGTGCTCTCGGAAGCTCTCAAGCCGTCGCCGTCGCCAATTGTCGTGACTTGGTTGAATACAAATCACGCCAACGCGGCGATCTCGAGCATCACGATCTTTGAGCTTGAGGCAGGGGTAGGTTTGCTTGAGGCCGGCAAGCGAAGGGATGCGCTGGAAAACGCGATCGCTCGCATGATCCGGCGCTTCGGGAGTCGGATCTACGCGTTTGATGCGGCGGCCGCCCGGGCTGCTGCCCGATTGCTTGTCCAGGCGAGAAGCCAAGGTCTCGGCCTTCATCAGATACCCAACAAGCTGGCTGATCTCCAAATCGCGGGTGTGGCGCATGCCTACGGGCTTGAGCTGGCGACCCGCAACGTGGGCGATTTCGCCGGACTGGGGATCACCCTCATCGATCCTTGGGCTGTTTGACCTAGGGGAAATGGGTCAAGTGTTTTCGCGGCCCGGCCCGAAGCGCATTTCGCCGCCCGTCAGCGGACCCGCGATGGCGGCTGACCGCCGCAATCCGAAATTGCGGACGCGCCGCCAATTTCGTGGATGGGGCAATTTCAGAAGTTCATGGCGATTGCGGCGGCGGCAAAAGCCG
>JBILVS010000031.1:0-28248 GCA_044370335.1 Caulobacterales bacterium | reverse complement strand
GACCGAAACCGGCGCCGGCTGGGAGCAGACCTTCCATGATTGGTTCGCCGGCGAAGCCAGCGCCGCCCGCGCCGCCCAAAGCCCGCAAGGCGCGCTCTATGCCGCCGCAGCCTTTGCCCCCGTGCGGGACGCGCTGTTCGCCAGGTCTCCCGTCCGCCCCGAGCGCCTGGCCCATCCGGTATTCCAAACCGCAACCCCTGTGAGCCTCGTCATCGAGGAGGTCGAGGGTCTCTGGGCCCCCATCGCCGAGGCCGACGACTGGAGCGCCGTCACCGCAAAGCTCCAAGCCATAGAAGCCCTGCGCGAAGCCCTGGACATCGCCGCCCCCGTCGCGCGCTGAGGACGTTCAAAGCGCCGGGGGCCAGGCGCGGGGACGGATCGTCATCGGGACGTCATCGCTTGCCGCTAGGCCCAACCGCGCGTAATGCGGCGGGAAAGTCCTAAACCTGAAGGCGAACAAGATGGCGGACACTGGTGAGGCGCTGGCTACTCCGATGCGGGAACTCGTGGCGGCGCGGTTGTCGCGGCGGGGGCTGTTGGCGGGGCTAGCGGGCCTGCCGCTGTTGAGCCTGACGAACTGCGCCACCGTCGGCGAAGGCGCCGGCCGTCCGGGCCTCTTGCCGCGCTTTGAGGCCGTGCCCCCCACCAACGCCGATGCCGTGACCGTGCCCCCCGGCTTCCGAGTGCAGACCCTGATCGCCTGGGGCGACCCTCTCGTGGAGGGCCTGGCGCCCTTCGACCCCGACGCCCTGACCCGCTTCGACCAGGAGCAGCGCTTCGGGATGCACAACGACATGCTCGCGCTCTTCCCCGAGATCTACGCCTTCCCCACGCCGCAGGACCAGAATGTCTATTATCTCTGCGCCAACCACGAATACGCCAACGCCGAGTTGATGTTCCCAACGACGCTCGCGTCCCCCACCGCGATCACGCCGGCCCAAATGGCCGCTCTTTACGCCTCCATGGGTTGCAGCGTTGTCGCCATTACCCGAGACGCTCCCGGCGGCGTCTGGGGCGTCCGGGTCGGGTCCGATAAGAACCGTCGGATCACCCCCTTTACTCCGGTTTTGTTTGAAGGGCCCGCCGCCAATCACCGCTGGGTTCGCCAGGCCGCGGCCGGCTTCAACGCCCAGGAGCCCTTCGGCCCTGAAGGCAGCGTCCGCTGCGGCACCATGGCGAACTGCGCCGGCGGCCAAACCCCATGGGGCACGTATCTGACCGCGGAAGAGAACTTCAATTTCTACTTCCACAACTCCGGCGGCAATGACCGCACCCTCACCGCCGCCCGCGCCGAAACCGCCTATCAGCGCGACTGCGCCAGCTTCGGCTCCCCCCTGACGCAGGAAAGCCGGCGCCCCTCGCCGCGCCAATACGATATGGGCGAAAACCCCTATGGCCCCGTTCTTTACGGCTGGACTGTGGAGATCGACCCTTACGACCCGGACTGGACCCCCCGCAAACGCACCGCGCTTGGCCGCCGCAAAGGCGAATGCGCCACAACGGCCCTGACCCGCGACGGCCGCGTCGCAGTCTATTCCGGCGACGATCAGGTCAACGAGTTCGTCTATAAGTTCGTGACGAGCGGGACCTTCAACCCCCGCGACCGTCGCGCCAACCGAGAGCTGCTGAATGACGGCGTGCTGCATGTCGCCCGCTTCGAGGCCGACGGCACAGGCGTCTGGATGCCGCTGACCGTGGAAGCCGCCAACGCCGCCGTTGCAGCCGCCGGTCTGGGCGACGATGTCGGCTTCCGCGACCAAGGCGATGTCGTGGTCCGCGCCCGCGACGCCGCGCGCCTCATGGGCGCCACCCCGATGGACCGCCCCGAGGACGTCGAAGCCATCCTGGACGCGGCCTGGGTGGGCCAAGGGCCGGTGCTGATCGCCTGCACCAACAACCGCACAGCGCAAGGCGAGCGCCCCGGCAATCCCCGTCGCGAGGGCGGCGAGGACAAGGCCACCCAGCCCAACCTGCCGGGCCACATCGTCCGCATCGACGAAGACGGCGGCGACTGCGGCGCGACCCGCTTCACCTGGGACGTGTTCGCCATCGCCGGCGACCCCGACGCGGACGCCGCCACCGCCCCCACGCGCTCCGGCCAGCAGGCCAATATCGGCGTTGAAGGCACGTTTGTCGGCGACCGCTTCGCCTGCCCCGACAACATCTGCTTTGACCGCCAGGGCCATGTCTGGATCGCCACCGACAGCTCTGATGGGATCTTTGCCGACTGCAACGACATGGTGCTCATCGCTCCGGTCGCGGACGGCCCAGGGCCCCGGGCGGTGAAGCGTTTCCTCGTCGGCCCCGTCGGCGCCGAAATCTGCGGCCCGACCCTGACGCCAGACGAAACCGCCTTCTTCTGCGCGATCCAGCATCCCGGCGAAGGCGACGTCGCGGGCACGGATTATTCGCGGCTGCGGTGGGCGGGCGAGGGGCAAAAGCCGCCCTCGAGCTTCCCCGACGGCAACGGCGCCTGGCCGCGCTCGGCGGTGGTGATCATCTCCCGCAACGACGGCGGCCCGGTCACGGTCTGAAAGCGCCTCACGCCCGCCGCAAAAAGCCCTGGCGCACCAGAAGTCGGCCGACATCAATGGCCGACTTCACCTGCACCACGTCCCGGTTCTGCTCATCCTCTGTCAGCCCCTCCCACGGTTTCAGATTGGGATGGGTCATCAGCTCATTGTTCCGCGGCCCCGGCCGCCACCCCGCCAACAGCCGTTCTGCGATCCAGCGGTCGTGCTCCCGCCGCGCCATCGTCGGCAGAAGCCCCGGCTCGATCGTCGGCGAGGTCTCTCCGGCCGCGCCGACCCCTGCTGGGACCCAGCCCGCATCCCACAGCTTCACCAGCGCGCTGTCCGCCGATCCGCGATTGGCCGAGCGATAGGTCTCCAAAATCGAGCCCCAGCCTCGCGCCGCCGCCTGCAGCTCCCGCATGGTCGCCCCATCGCGCTTGCCAATATCGGCGACGTAATAGGCGTGCGCCACCGCGGCCCCGCGATCCGCCGCGCCCTCAAGGATGAGGTCCCGTGTGGCGAGGCCTTCCCGGGCCCCGAACGCTTCCAGAAACGCATCCTGCACATCCGGCGTCTTGTCGCCGGAGGCGTATTGCCGCGTGAACTCCGAGGCGCTGTCTTCGAAGAGATAAAGCGGGATCGGCCAGAAGCCGGCCTGATTGCAGGTCCGCAAGAGCGAGAGCCCGATCCGGATGTTCACCTCGTCATCGCCCGTGGCGATCACCGCCGCCGTGGCGGGCCCCCGCGCTTCCGTGATGGCCGCCAGCATCGCCTGATCGATCGGCGCCAGAGCCCAATCGCCCTTCACAAAAGCGATGTCCGGCGTCCAGACCGAAGGGTGCGCCAGCGCCTGCGGATAACGCGCCCGGAAACGCTGCTCCGTCTCGGTCGGGTTCGGCGTCGCCACCGTGATCCGCGGCGGCTCGAAATGCGCCGACCACACCGAGGTCAGCGTCCGCACGGCCACGGCCTCCGCCGCCCCGTCAAAGCCAAACAGCACCAGATGCAACCGCGCATGACCCAAGGCCTGCGCCACACTCAGCCAATCCGGCGCCCGCGCCTGGATCAGCCGCCGCGCCGCCAATTCGTGGAGCGAAAACGGCTTAGCGTCGATCAACACCCGCGCCGGCCGCCCAACGCCCCCCGCCGCGCGATCCCGCGCCGACTGCTCTTGCGAGCGCATCTCGCGCGCTTCCTGCAACAGCATCGGCGTCGCCATCGCGGTGTGCACCGCCAAGGGCTCCCGCTGGCCCCTCTTCTGCGCCACCGTCCGCACCGCGGCCTCAACATGCAGGTTCCGCGCTTCGCTCTCGTCAAACGCCACGACATGCGCCGCCTTGTGCGCCCGGGCCCCGCGCAGCACCTCGGGCCGCGCCGCGTCCCCCTGGATCACCGTCACCCCATGGGCGCGCATGATCTGGATGGTCTCCTCCATGATCGAGGGCGCGATCAGCGTCACGACGTCCCCGCGCTTCACACAGTCATCCGTTAGCGCCAGCGCCGCAGGTCCGCTCCCGGCCACAATGACATGCCCCGCCGCCCAGTGATTGAAGAGCTGCGCCACAGACCGCCCAAGCTGAGCCGAAAACGCCAGGAGCAGGCCGATCAGCGGCAAGGCGATCCCGGCGAAGCGGGCCACCTGAAGCTCAATATTGGGCGGCGACAGATAGCTGCCCTCAGGCCCCAGCGCCGCCACTGTCCGGTAGGCGGCTTCGGCGACGTCCACCGTCCCCTGCGCGGTCAGCGCGTCGCCCTGTTTGATCCAGCCCGTGTAGCCGGCCCAGGCCCAGACGCCCGCAAGAACAGCGATGACGCCCCAGCGAAACGCCGGCGCCCGCTGGTGGCTGATCCCCATGAAGCCCGCGCCCAATCGGGCCCACAGATTGCCGTACCGCCTCGCCATGGGTTGCCCTCCACGCTGAGGGGTTGAAGAAAGCGCATGCGGGGCTTCCCTGCAACCATGCTGCCCCGCGAGGGGGCGGTAGCCCCTTGTTCACAGGATCGGAAGTTCGTAGGTCTTAACCCGCGCAAGGCTCCGTAGCTCAGATGGATAGAGCTGCTCCGTCCTAAGGAGAGGGTCGGGGGTTCGAATCCCTCCGGGGCCGCCAGACGCCACTTAAAACACCCTCTTGGGCTAACACGGCAATCCGGGCTACATCACAGCAAAGACCATCAATCAACGACCATCAATCAGGGGCGGGCGCGGCGATGGATCGACGCACATTATTGACGAGCGTGGCCGTCGGCGCAGCGGTCGGGGTGGGCGCGGGCTTCGGCTACACCCAGCTCGCCGGCGGCGCAGCCGGGACGGGGCCGGCGGCGGGTCGGGCGACCTCCCGGCCGGTCGGATCGGTCGTTCGCCTCAACATGGTCACCTCCTGGCCCAAGAACATGCCGGGTCTTGGCCAAGCCGCCGATCGGGTCGCTTCCACCGTTTTGGAGCTGTCCGGCGGAACGCTGGAGATCAAGGTTTACGCCGCGGGCGAGTTGGTCGGGGCCTTTGAGGTCTTTGACGCCGTCGCCACGGGCGCGGCCGATCTGTACCACGCCGCGGACTATTACTGGCAGGGCAAGCACCCCGCCTATCCCTTCTTCACCGCCGTTCCCTTCGGCATGACCGCATTGGAGCAACTCGCCTGGATCGATTACGGCGGCGGCGCCGCGCTCTGGGAAGAACTTGGCGCAGGGTTCGGCATCGTGCCGATGGCCGCCGCCAACACCGGCCACCAGACCGGCGGCTGGTTCAAGCGCGAGCTCGGCGGCCTTCAAGACCTCCGTGGCCTCAAGATGCGCATCCCCGGCATCGGCGGCGAGATGATCCGCCGCCTGGGCGGCGCCGCCGTCGCCATCCCCGGCGGGGAGATTTTCCAATCTCTGCAATCGGGCGTCATCGACGCGGCGGAGTTTGTCGGCCCCTGGAACGACATGGGGTTGGGGTTCTACCGCGAAGCCCCGTTCTATTACGGCCCCGGCCTGCATGAGCCCGGCGCCGTCCTCGCCGTCGGCGTCAACAAGCGCACCTTTGACAGCCTCTCTGCCGAACACCAGGCCATCCTCCGCGCCTCCTGCCGCGCGGTGGTGAACTGGTCCATGGGAGAATTCACTTGGCGCAATGCCGAAGCGCTCCAGGTCCTCGCCCGTGACCACGGCGTGCAGATCAGGCCCTTCCCCGACGACATCATGGCCGCCGCCGCCCGCGTCTCCCGCGAGATCTGGGCCGAAGCAGGCGCCAGTGACGCCCTGGGCCGCCGGATCTATGAGAGCTTCACGTCGGCGTTGCGGACAATGCGGCCTTGGACCGAAGGCGTTGAAGGCCGCTACTATGGCCTGCGCCAATCGTTCCTGAACCAAGACTGAGCCGATGACCCCCTACGACATCGGCCAGCCGCTCGGGCTCTTCTTCGCCGTGATGGGCTATGCCCTTGCGCCCTTCCTGCTTCTGCCGCTCCTGATTGTGGCTTTGGGCGAGAGCGCCGCCCGCGTCGCCCGCCCCGCCATCGATCTCGTCGACCGCATGGCCTTGGCCTTTGAGGCCTTGGCGCGCTGGTGCTTGTTGGTCATGGCTTTCGGAATGCTGGCGACGGTGGTGTTGCGTTATGCCTTCGGCCAGAGCCTCACCAAGCTGACCGAGGGCGTGCTCTACGCCCATGCGATAGGGTTCCTTTTGGCCGCCCCCGCAGCCCTGTTGCGGGACGCCCACGTCCGGGTGGACATCATCTACGGAAGCCTCTCCGATCGCGGCAAGGCGGTCGTCAATCTCCTCGGCTACACGCTTTTCGCAGCCCCCGTGCTCCTGATGCTGCTGGCCATGGCGGGCCCCGTCGTCGATCTCGCCTGGCGCATCGGCGAACGCAGCCCCGAAACCGACGGTCTGCCGCTGGTCTTCCTGCTCAAGACCGCCATCCCCGTTTTCGCCGCAGCCCTGCTCGCTCAAGCCATGGCGCAGGCCTGTCGCGCAGCCCTTGTCATCCGCGGCTTGACCCCCGCGACCCCACCCCCTGAAGGCCTGCCCCAAGGGGAGGGCGCGGCATGACCGACATTCACAGCCTTCTCGACATCTTGATGTTCGCCACCCTCATCGGGGCGATCCTCTGCGGTTACCACGTCGCCTTCACGCTAGCGGGCGTGGCGCTTGTCTTCGCCGCTATCGGGCTCTCGCTCGATGTCTTTTCCATCGCTTATCTCGCCGCGTTCCCGCAGCGGATTTTCGGCTCAATGACGAACGCCACCCTCACCGCGGTGCCGTTGTTCATCCTGATGGGCGTCATCCTGGAGCGATCCAAGATCGCCGAAGACCTCTTGTCCACCATGGGCGACCTCTTCGGCCGCGCCCGCGGCGGGCTCCTCTATGCGACGGCCATCGTCGGGGCCTTGCTTGCCGCCTCCACCGGCGTCGTCGGCGCCACGGTTGTCACCATGGGCTTGCTTGCCCTTCCCGTGATGCTGCGCCGCGGTTACTCAAAGTCCCTCGCCGCGGGCTCCATCGCCGCTGCGGGCACCTTGGGCCAGATCATTCCCCCGTCGGTGGCGCTGATCCTGTTGGGCGACGTCATCGGCACGGCCAACCAAGAGGCGCAGCTGCAAATGGGCGCAGCTTCCCCCACTGTGGTGTCGGTCGGCGACTTGTTTGCCGGCGCCCTGATCCCGGGGCTCCTGCTGGTTGGGTTGTATCTGATCTATCAGGCCCTCGTCGCCTGGCTGAACCCAAGCGCTGCCCCCGCTGGGGAGGCTGGCGTGCCGAGCTGGAGCCGCGTCGCCAAGGCGCTGGCCGCGCCCCTGATCCTGATCGTGGCGGTCTTGGGCTCGATCCTCTTCGGCGTCGCCACCCCCACTGAAGGCGCAGCGGTGGGCGCTGCGGGGGCAGCCTTCCTCGCAGCGCTCCGCCTGGAAAGCGACGCTGGCCGCGACCGCGGCTGGGCGGCGCGTCTGGCGCTCGCCGGCGCAGGCGCCTTGGCCCTTCTCGCCGCCCTTCGCCTGGCGGTGAACCTGCCTGCCCTTGTCGGCGGCGACAGCCTCTTCGGCTTGGCCGTGACCGTGATCGGCGCGAGCCTTGCCCTTTTGGCCGCCTTGGGCCTGGCCTGCGCCTTTTGGATCATGGCCCGCTTCAGCCACCTGCGCCCCGCCCTCCGCTCCACCGTCGACATTACCGCGATGGTCTTTCTGATCCTGATCGGAGCGGCGCTATTCACCCTTGTTTTCCGCGGCCTCGGCGGCGACGACTGGGTCGCGTCCATGCTCCAGGACGTCCCCGGCGGCCTCACCGGCGCGATGATCGCGGTGATGCTCGTGATGTTCGTCCTCGGCTTCTTCCTGGACTTTATCGAGATCTGCTTCGTCGTTGTGCCGCTTGTGGCTGTGCCGCTGATCATGATGGGCGCCGACCCGCTATGGCTCGGCGTCATGATGGCGATCAACCTGCAGACGTCGTTCCTCACCCCGCCCTTCGGCTTTGCGCTCTTTTATTTGCGGGGCGTGGCGCCGCCCGAAGTCCGCACCATCGACATCTATAAGGGCGTGATCCCCTTCATCGGGTTGCAGGTCATCGCCTTGGTGTTGGTCGCGGCTTTTCCGACCCTGGCCACCTGGCTGCCGGGACTGCTCTATCGCTAAGGATCGCATCGCCGCCAAAGACCCGCTCTATTCAAAATTCCCGAAAAATCGATTGGTCCTTTGATCGCGTCAGGCGTATTGGCTTAGAGAACCAAGACCCCATCGGACAGAGGAGTAGATCATGGCGGACGGTGCGCAATGCCCGGTTCACGGCGCGAAGCGGCATACGGTGGCGGCCAATCCCGGCAACGCCGGCTGGTGGCCGAATAACCTGAACCTCAAAATCCTGCATCAACACTCGGCCAAGTCGAACCCGATGGGCCCCGACTACGACTACGCGACGGCCTTCCAAAGCCTTGATCTGAATGCGGTGATCCAAGACCTGCACGCCTTGATGACCGACAGCCAGGATTGGTGGCCGGCGGACTACGGCCACTACGGCCCGCTGTTCATCCGCATGGCCTGGCACGCCGCCGGCACCTACCGTATCGGCGACGGCCGCGGCGGCGGCGGTACGGGCCAGCAGCGCTTCGCCCCGCTCAATTCCTGGCCGGACAACGGCAACCTCGATAAGGCTCGCCGCCTCCTGTGGCCGATCAAAGTGAAGTACGGCGACAAGATCTCCTGGGCCGATCTCATGATCCTCGCCGGCAACGTCGCCCTGGAATCCATGGGCTTTAAGACCTTCGGCTTCGCCGGCGGCCGCCCCGACGTGTGGGAGCCGGATGAAGACATCTACTGGGGCCCCGAAGGCGTGTGGCTCGCGGACGAACGCTACAGCGGCGACCGCGAACTCGCCGGCCACTTGGCCGCAGTGCAGATGGGCCTGATCTACGTCAACCCGCAGGGCCCGAACGGCAACCCCGACCCCGTCGCCTCCGGCCGCGACGTCCGCGAGACCTTCGCCCGCATGGCCATGAATGACGAAGAGACCGTGGCGCTGGTCGCCGGCGGCCACACCTTCGGCAAGGCCCACGGCGCGGGTCCCGAAGCCCATGTCGGCGCTGAACCCGAAGGCGCCCCGTTGGAGGCTCAAGGCTTCGGCTGGCTCTCCACCTATGGCTCCGGCAAGGCCGGCGACACCATCACCTCGGGCATCGAAGGCGCCTGGAAACCCAACCCCACCAAGTGGGACATGGGCTATTTCGACGTCCTCTTCGGTTACGAGTGGGAGCTGTCCAAGAGCCCCGCGGGCGCCCATCAGTGGCACCCCATTAATCCGCGTCCGGAGCATATGGTCGTAGACGCCCATGACCCCACCAAGCTGCACCGGCCGATGATGACCACCGCGGACATGTCATTGCGCTTTGATCCGATCTATGAGCCGATCTCCCGGCGTTTCCATCAGAACCCGGATCAGTTCGCCGACGCCTTCGCCCGCGCCTGGTTCAAGCTGACCCACCGCGATATGGGCCCCAAGGCCCGGTATCTCGGCCCGTTGGTCCCGAAGGAAGAGCTCATCTGGCAGGACCCGATCCCGGCGGTGGATCACCCGCTGGTCGACGCCAATGACGTTGCGGCGCTAAAGGCGGAAATTCTGGCGACCGGCCTGCCCCTGCGTCAGCTGATCGGCGCAGCGTGGGCCTCGGCCTCCACCTTCCGCGGCTCCGACAAACGCGGCGGCGCCAACGGCGCCCGGATCCGCTTGGCCCCGCAAAAGGACTGGGAAGCCAACGAGCCGGCCAACCTGGCCAAGACCTTGGAGGCTCTCGCCGCGATCCAAGCCCGCTTCAACGCGAGCGCTGTCGGCGGCAAGAAGGTCTCCCTCGCGGACCTTATCGTCCTCGCCGGCAACGCGGGCGTGGAAGAGGCGGCCCGTCGCGCCGGCCACCCAGTCACCGTAGCCTTTACCCCGGGCCGGATGGACGCGAGCGCGGAGCAGACCGACGCCCACTCCTTCGAGCCGTTGGAGCCAAAAGCGGACGGTTTCCGCAATTATGCTCTGCCGGCCTACAAGGCCACAGCGGAGGAACATCTCCTCGATCGCGCCCAACTTCTGACGCTCTCCGCGCCGGAAATGACCGTGCTGGTCGGCGGTCTGCGCGTGCTCAACATCAACAGCGGCGCGGCGGCGCACGGCGTTCTGACGCATCGGCCCGAAACCCTGACCAACGACTTCTTCGTGAACCTGTTGGACATGGGCGCCAAGTGGACCCCGAGCGGCGAAGGAACCTACACGGGCCAAGACCGGAAGACCGGCGCGCCGAAATGGACCGCCACCCGCGTCGATCTGGTGTTCGGCTCCAACTCCCAGCTCCGGGCTCTCGCCGAAGTCTATGCCACCACCGACGGCATGAAGCGCTTCGTCGCCGACTTTGTCGCCGCCTGGACCAAGGTCATGAACCTCGACCGCTTTGAGCTCAAAACCGGCGCCAAAACCGCCGCGTTCTAAGAGCGTCCCCTCAGGCTCCTGAAGGCCTAAAGCGCCGCCCCGTCCGCCTCCGAAAGGAACGCGGGCGGGGCGGCTGCCTTTTGGGGCAGGCGCGCCCCGCAAACAGCGCTAAACAAACGGTCATGACCCTGACCCCGTTTGTGGCTTCTCTCCGCGGCCTGATGCCGGGCCTTGTGATCGCGGTGCTTGTGGCCCTGGCCGCCCGCTGGCTCGGCGAGCACTACACCGCCCCGGTGATGCTCTTTGCCCTGCTTTTGGGAATCGCGGTCAACTTCACCCGCGAAGACCCCCGCTGCAAACCGGGCCTCGACTTCGCCTCCCGCACAGTCCTTCGCCTCGGCGTGGCGCTCCTTGGCATGCGCATCACCCTGGATCAGATCGCGGGCCTCGGGGCCGGCGTGGTCGCTCTGACCGCGGTCGCCGTGGCCCTCACGATCATGGTCGGCTTCGCCCTCGCCAAGGCGGTGAAACTCGAGGGCAAGCTCGGCGTTTTGATGGGCGGCGCCACCGCCATCTGCGGCGCCTCCGCCGCCTTGGCGATCGCCGCGGTCCTCCCCAAAGGCCCAACCCACGAACGCGACACGATCCTCACCGTCGTCTGCGTGACCACCCTCTCCACCATCGCCATGGTCACCTATCCCATCCTCACCACAGCCTTAGGGATGGACGAGCAGACCGCCGGCGTCTTCTTCGGCGCGACGATCCACGACGTGGCCCAGGTCGTCGGCGCCGGCGGTCTGGTCAGCCCCGAAGCCCAAGACAGCGCGACCATCATGAAGCTTTTCCGCGTGGCCCTGCTCCTGCCCGCGGTCCTTGTGATCAGCTTTCTCTTCCGCAAAGGCCACGCCGAAAGCGAAGCCGGCGCAAAGCCGCCGCTGCTCCCCTGGTTCCTGATCGTCTTTGCAGCCCTCGTTGCGCTCAACTCCACAGGCACGGTCCCCTCAGCGGTCACAGGCTTCCTCCAAGGCGCCTCCACCTGGTGTCTTGTCACCGCCATCGCCGCCTTGGGGTCAAAGACCGCCCTGGGCGAACTCATCAAGGTCGGCTGGCGACCGATCGCGGTCGTGACAGGGGCGACCGTGTTCGTCGCGCTCTTTGTGCTGGCGGGTTTGGAGGCGTTGGCCGTTTGGGGGTGATCAGCCCACGGACCAAGCCGCAACGCCCGCTGGCGGCAGCGCCCGTTCACCGAGGACAAACGCGGCCCCTTCCGGCACAACGCCCGCAAGGTCGCACGGCTCTGGGTTGTAGTTGAAGGCAAAACACACCGATCCCGCCCGCCGCAGCCGCACGCCATCCGGCAATCGCTGCGTGCCGATCCCGGCCTCGGCGCAAACCGTCTCCAACACCCGCGTCAAAAGCGCAGAGTCCGGCCAGCCGCCCAGATAATGCGCTCGATCTTTCCGCACCCAGACGCATTGCCCCGCGGTCGTCGCCGCCAGCGTCTCGGCCTGGCCCGTGATGTGCTCAAGCCAGCGCTCGATCGCGCCCCCGCCCTCGACAGGCTCCCTATGCCCCGGCCGCAGGCTCTCCACCCGCGGGATCAGGATCGGGATCAACGCCTTCAATGCGCCGGGCGCAAGGCCCTCCGGCATCTGATAATCCTTGGTCTTCGAGCCGGTCCGCGGCCCGAACAGCAACACTGCGCCGGTCTTAGACAATCGATCAACCAAAGCCTGCTCCAAGATCGGCAGGCTCGGCGCAGCGATTATCCGATACCCGCTCAAATCCTGCCTTGGATCAACGATATCCACATTGAGCCCCAAGGCCCGCAGCGCGCTGTGCCAAGTCATGGCCAGTTCCAGCGCCTGAAACGACGCCCCTTGCCTCTGGATATCCAGAAGCCAGATCGCCTCATAGCTGAACACAACCGCCACATCGCCTTTGGTATGGCTCATCAGCGGACGGAGAATGCCGATCTCGCGGTCGACCTGCCGCGCTTCGTGCGCAGCCGCGTCTTCCACGCTGTCCGGCCGCAGCAGCCCTGCGTGGTTCTGCTCCTGGCCGAACGGCGCCTGCCGCCAGCGGAAATAGGACACCACCTCGGCCCCGTGCGCGAAAGCCTCCCAGGTCCAAAGTCGCACCATGCCCGGCAGCGGCGCCGGGTTGTACGGCGCCCAATTCACAGGCCCCGGCTGCTGCTCCATCACCTGCCAGCGGCCGCGGCCAACCCCGCGATAAAGATCGTGGTGGAACGCCGCCTGATCAGGGTGCCCCTGCCGCAGAAAGCGCGCCTTCACCGCCGCCGACCAAGGCCCTTGTTCCAGAAACCCCAACGGATAGCTGTCCCAGGTGGCCGCGTCCAAATCCTCCGCGACGTCGAAATGATCGAACGCCGTAAAGTGCCCCATGAAGTTGTGAACAATCTCCCGACCCGGAGAATACGCCCGCAGAATATCCGTCTGCAGCTTATTGAACGACACCACCTGATCCGACGAGAAACGCTGAAAATCAAGCCGGTGCGCCGGGTTCGCTTCGGTGACTGTGAGATTGGGCGGATCAACCTCATCGAAGCTGCGATACTCCTGGCTCCAGAACACATTGCCCCAGGCCCGATTGAGCGCATCTGGGCTCTGATACTTTTGCGCAAGCCACGTCCGGAACGCGTGCCTGGCATTCTCCGAATAGCTCTCAATTGTATCGTGACAGCCGTACTCATTGTCCGTCTGCCATCCCAGCACCGCCGGATTGCGGCCGTAGCGCTGCGCCAGCGCGGTCACAATTTGGGCGCAAGCCGCGCGATAGGTTTCGCTGGAAAAGCAATAGTGTCGCCGCGACCCGAACCTGCGGGGCCTCCCGGATTTGTCCACAGCCAGAATATCGGGGTGCCGATCAATCAGCCACTTGGGCGGCGTTGCCGTGGGCGTGCCCAGCACCACCGTCAACCCCGCAGCCCCCAGAATCCTGATCGCCTCGTCAAGCCATCCAAAGTCATACTGTCCCGGTTCCGGCTCGAGCCGCGACCAAGCAAACTCCCCGATCCGCACCTGGCTTATGCCAATTTCCGCCATCCGCTGGGCGTCCTGCGCCCACAACGCTTGCGGCCAATGCTCCGGGTAATAGCAAACCCCAAGCCTCATGGCGTCTTCTCCCCGACAACTTTGATATGCAGCAACCACGCCGTCTCCGGATGAAGCAACGGCAACCGCAGGCCTGTTTCCATCAGAAGCGCGCCATGCGCTTCAACGCCTCCGCGCCAGGCTTTCCGCTCCCCAAGAAAGCGCCGGGCAGGGTCCGGCCAAGGACGAACAAGGTCAATCCGGTAGCGCGCATGCCGATCAAGTCCCGCCAATCGCAGCGGCGGTGAAATCAGCCCTGCGCCCGCCGCCCCGCGCACCGCCAGGATCAGCGCCTCCGAACGGTCGCCCGTCGTGCATTGCCAAATCGTGACGCCCGGATCGTCGCCCTTATAGCAGGCGAACCGGCCACCGTGGATCAGCGCCCGATGCTCCTTGTAAAGAGCAATATGCGCCGCCAACGTCTCCCGGTCCTCAGCGTCAAGGCCGGACGGATCCGCCTCGATCCCCATGTGGGAAAAGAGCGCGATCCGCGCGCGCAGCAGCATCGACAGCCGACGCCCGGTCGATGGGTTAGGGCTTGATCCCACGTGTGAACCGATCCGGTTCAACGGCAAGAATAGCGACGCCGCAGACTGGATCGACAGCCGCGCCAAAGCATCGGTATTGTCGCTCACCCAAAAGCGCGTGCAGCGTTGCAGAACGCCGAAATCGATCCGACCGCCCCCACTGGCGCAGCTTTCGATCTCAACGCCAGGATGCGCCGTACGCAGACGATCCAGAAGCTGATAAAATCCGAGCGTCTGGGCCCGGGGCGAAGGACACGGGAAAAGATCCCGGTTGTGATCCCATTTGAGATAAGCGATGCGGTTGTCCTGAAGCAGTCGGTCCAAGCTCTCAAACACATGATCCCGCACCTCTTCGCGGCTCAAATCCAAAACGAGTTGGTTCCGCTGCGTCGGCGCCTCCCCCCCCGGCGACGCCAGCGCCCAATCCGGATGCGCCCAATCCGGATGCGCCCAATCCGGATGCGCCCAATCCGGATGCGCCCAATCCGGATGCGCCCGGTAAAGGGTGCTGTTGGGGTTGACCATTTCCGGCTCGACCCAAAGCCCGAAATCCATGCCCAGGCTTTCAACATGGGCGATCAACGGTCCAAGCCCATCAGGAAAACGCTCCGGGTCCGGCGCCCAATCGCCAAGCCCCGCCGCATCGCTGCGGCGCGCCAGAAACCATCCATCATCCAATACAAATCGCTCCGCCCCGAGCGCGGCGGCGTCGGCGGCCAGCCCCTTCAGGCGCTCAAGATCGAAATCGAAATACACCGCCTCCCACGAGTTAAAGTGCACCCGCCGCGCCCCCGCGAACGGCGCGCCCATCCGTAAGGCCAACCCGTGAAAGCCTTGCCGAACCCCGTCGAGCCCGGTCGAGGAAACAACCAGTAAGGCGCCAGGCGTTTCATAGGAGTCCCCTGGCGCAAGCGCCAGCTCCCCCGGCTCAAGCCGTTCCCCGATCTGGATTTGCCCCTGTCCGAAACCAGTCCGCTCCACAAGGCTGCGGCTGTTCCCGCTCCAAGCCAGATGCAGCGCCAAAGCCGATCCGCCGAACGCGGACAAATCCTCGCCCGCGACGACCAGAAAGCCTGCATTCTCAAAACCGGGGCGCCCGCCACGACTTGCGACTTCATGCAAGCCGTCCGCAATCGGATGAGACCGATGGACAAATTCTCCTGCCCAACTCCCCGCAAAGGTCAGCCTCCGCCGCGCCCACCCAGGCAAAGGCAGCGCCACGGCCGACAACTGCGCGACGCCGATACTCCGATTGCTGATGTTGTCAATGCGTGTGCGGATCAAAAATCCGGATCCCGCCGCCCGCCAGCTCTGGGTGACCCGCACCCCAGAAGCAGCATCTTCAAGCATGAGGACAAGGCCCTCCGCCTCTTCGGCCGCCGCCATCAGCCTCAGCCGCACCGGCCTCCCATCCGCCAGGATGAGCCCCGGCGCGCCCTGAAAGCCCTCCCCCGCCACAGGACACACCGACACCAGCGGCGTCTTGTCCGCCGTCGATGGGCGCGGGCCCTCCGCCAGCAGCACGGCCAGATCCTCGATCAGCGCGAACGCAGGCAGGCGCGTCCCGACATAGGCGACTGTCGGCTGCGCCCGGTCCCGCAAATCGAACACCGCCGTCGCACTGTCCGCGTCAAGCCGCGCAAACGCCATGCCCAGGGCCTCCTTGTTCGCCAAAACCCCGTTGAGCCGCAACCCGCCCCCCTTGGCAAGCGGCTTGGCGCCCGAGGGCCTTCCGCGCTAGGTCTCAGCCCTCCGAGACCTCCACCTCCAGCAAGGACGCGCCCCTTGGACGCCCCCACCCTCCGCGACGCGTTCAAGACCCGCTTTGGCCGGCCCCCGCGCCTTTTTCGCGCCCCCGGCCGCGTCAACCTCATCGGCGAGCACACCGACTATAGCGGCGGTTTCGCCATGCCCTGCGCCATCGATAAAGCCTGCCTCGTGGCCGCCGCCCCCAACGGCGGCGACGTCCTCCGCATTGCCTCCCTCGTCATGGAGGAGACCGCCGAGCGCCCGCTTGAGAGCTTTGCCGCGCAAGGGCGTTGGAGCGATTACCCCGCAGGCGTCGCCGCCGCCCTGCAGGAATCGGGCGTGGCCGTCTCAGGGGCCGATCTGTTGATCTGCTCTGACGTGCCCTTGGGAGCGGGCGTGTCCTCCTCCGCCGCGCTGGAAGTGGCCGTCGCGCTTGCTCTGGCGGGGCTGGCCGGGGCAGCGCTCAGCCGAGAGGACCTTGCCCGCCTCGCCTGGCGTGCCGAAACCGGATTTGTCGGCGCCCCCTGCGGTCCGTTGGATCAGTTCGCCTCCGTGTTCGGCGCGCCCGAAGCCGCCCTGGTCATGGACTGCCGCAGCCTCACCGCCGTGCCCGTCCCCTTTCCGCAAAACCTCGCATTGCTGGTGATCGAAAGCGGCGTCCGTCATGCCGTCCGCGACGGCGGCTATCCGGCCCGGCGCGCCGATTGCGAAGCCGCGGCCGATGCGCTCGGGGTGTCTTTGCTGCGTGACGCCGACCCCAAAGATCTGGGTCGCCTGTCGGAACGGCTCCGCAGACGCGCCCGCCACGTGCTCAGCGAAAACGCCCGCGTCCTTGCCGCCGCTGAGGCCCTCAAAGCCAATCACGCCAAGGCCTTCGGGGCCTTGATGAAAGCCGCCCATGAAAGCCTGCGGGACGACTTTGAAGCCACCTGCCCCGAAACCGATATCTTGGCCGATCTCGCCGCCCGCACCGACGGCGTCTTCGGCGCGCGCCAGATGGGCGGCGGCTTCGGCGGCTGCGTCCTGGCCCTGACGGAAGCCGACAAAGCCGAAGCCGCCGCCGCCGCGATCGTTTCGGCCTATCCCCATCCCAGCGGCCGCGCCGCGCCTTGGTTTGTGTGCCGTCCCGCCGGCGGCGCCGCGGAGATCATCCTGTGAGCGCCGCCCCCGGACCCCATCGCCGCCGCAATCTCTTGACCGGGGAATGGGTGCTTGTCTCGCCGCACCGCCTCGATCGGCCCTGGCAGGGCGAAACGCAAAGCCCGCCGCCCCCCGCCCCGGCCTACGATCCGCAGTGCTATCTCTGCCCCGGCAACACCCGGGCCGGCGGCGCCGTCAATCCGATCTACACAGACGTCTTCGCCTTCGACAACGATTACCCCGCCCTGCTCCCTGAAAGCGCAGCGCCTGAAAGCAAAGGCCTGCTTCAGACCGAGCCCGAAACCGGGATATGCCGCGTCCTCTGCTACGCGCCTGACCATCATCTGACCCTCGGCCAGATGCCCCCCGACCGCATCCGCCGGGTGATCGATCTGTGGGCCGATCAATACACGGATTTGGCCGCCCGCCCCGAGATTGCCGCCGTCACCATCTTTGAAAACCGCGGCGCGATGATGGGCGCGAGCAACCCCCACCCTCACGGCCAAGTCTGGGCCACCAGCAGCGTGCCGCCAAGCCTGGCTGTCATCGACGCGAACCAGAAGGCCTATTTCGCTGAGCACGGCCGACCGCTGCTGATCGATTACCTCGCCCAGGAGTTGGCGGACGGCGCCCGGATCGTGGCGGAGACCGAGCACGCCGTGGCGCTTGTGCCGTTCTGGGCGGTCTGGCCTTATGAGACGATGGTTCTGCCCCGGCGGCCCGTCTCTTCTCTGCCCGAATTCACAGCCCCCGAACGCACAAGCCTTGCCAGCCTCCTCAAAACCCTTCTCACCGCTTACGATCGCGTGTTCGACACAAGCGCGCCCTACTCTCTCGGCTGGCGTCAGCGTCCCGCCAAGGCCGCCGCAAGCCCGCATTTCGTGGCGCATCTGGCGTTTCATCCGCCTTTGGTCAGGCCGCCCTCGGTGCGGAAATTCATGGTCGGCTTTGAGATGTTCGGCATGCCCCAGCGGGACTTGACCCCAGAGACCGCCGCCGCTCGCCTCAGCGCCGCCCTTCCCCAATCCTGAAGGCCGCAGTTGCCGCCGCCCGCGATTGCCAGGATGATCCGCCGGACCAAGACTGCGGACAAAGACAAAAAACACCGATGGGGGGCAGGGCCGCTATGAACGAAGCATTGATCCAGGCGAGCGTGTTTGTGTTCGTCACCCTCTTCATCGGCGCCCTGACCTGGTGGTTGTGCCGCAAGCCTCCGGTGAAGACCGGCGATGGCGGGCGCGATTACTTTCTCGCCGGCGGCGGCCTGTCCTGGATTTACATCGCAGGCTCGATCACGTTGACGAACCTCTCCACCGATCAGCTCGTCGGCATGAACGGCAACCAGATGCTTCTCCTCGCCTGGTGGGAGCTCGCCGCCGTCTGCGGCCTCATCATCCTGGCCTATGTCTTTCTGCCTCTCTACTATAAGTATAAGTGCACCACGACCACAGAGTTGCTGGAACACAAGCTCGGCGGCGGTTTTCTTCGGATGCTCATCGCTACGCTGTTTTTGCTGGGCGGGCTTTTTATCTATCTCCCCATCATGCTCTACACGGGCTCGCTGCTCCTGCAGACCATGTTCGCCGTCCCGATCCCGTTGATCTGGATCGCCGCAGGCCTTGCCGCCATCGGCGCCGCTTACGCCGTGTTCGGAGGACTTCGCGCGGTCGCGGTGTCGGACACGATCAGCGGCGTCGGGGTCCTCGGCATGGCCCTGCTCGTGGTGATCCTCGCCCTGCAGGCGATCAATTTTGACCTCTCAGGCATCCCGCCCGAGCGCCTCTCCATGATCGGCGGCGATGACAGTCCGATCCCGTGGCACACGCTTTTCACGGGCATGATCTTCATCCAGATCTTTTATTGGAGTTTCAATCAGACGATCACCCAGCGCGCCATGGCTGCGCCCAGCCTGGCCGAAGCGCGCCGAGGCGTCCTCGCCGCCGCTGGCGTTCGCCTTCTGATTGTGCCTCTCATTGTCGTCGTCCCTGGCGTGGTCGCTTACGCCCTGTTCGGCGACGTCAACGACCGCGCCTATGGCATGGTTGTCGCTGAAGTGCTGCCGCCGTGGCTGTCGGGGGTTTTCGCCGCGATGATGGCCGCTGCGGTCCTGACCAGCTTCAACAGCGCCCTCAATTCCGGCGCAGCGCTTTACGTGCTCGACCTGCACCCAAAGCTCTTTGGCGCGCGCTTCAGCGTCCAGGCCGTCGCCACGATCATCACCATGGCTTTCACCGCCCTCGCGGTTTGCCTTGTGCCGCTCTACGCCCAGGCCGATTCCATCATCAACCTGGTGCAGCAACTCAATGGCCTGCTTTCGATGCCGATCCTCTCGGCGTTCTTCGTGGCGATCTTCTTCCGCAACGTGTCGCCGATCGCCGTCGCGATCTCGGTGATCACCGGCACGATCGGCTACGGCATAAGCTCGAGCGCCTTTCCTGAAGTGCATTATATCCATCAAATGGCGGTGACGCTGATCGCCTGCGTGGCGCTGTCGCTGACGCTGAACGCCGTCGTCTTCCGCCGCAAGGCAAGCTTCAGCCTCGCCGATTGGCGGAACACGGACGAAAGCCCCACCACCGCCGCAGCGCAGGGCGAGAAGGCCTGAGCCCGATGCAGCCCAAGCCTTTCGGCGCAACGCCTGCAGGCGAACCCGTCCAATTGTGGACCTGGGCCAACGCCGGTGGCGCGCGCATCGCCGTCAGCGAGATGGGCGCAACCCTTGTGCGGCTCGAAACCCCGGACCGCAACAAGCGCCTCGATGACGTCACCCTCGGCTTCACCGATGCCGAGGCCTATGCCGCCAATGAACTCTATGCCGGCGCCGTCGTCGGCCGCTTCGCCAACCGCATTGCCGGCGCAAGATTTATGCTCGCGGGTCAGCGCTATGTCCTCACCGCCAACAGCGGCCCGCACTGCCTGCATGGTGGGACGCCGGGCCTGCATCAGAAGCGCTGGCGCGCTGAACCGATCGCGGACGGCTCAGGCTTAAGGCTCCGTGTGACAAGCCCCGCGGGCGAGGCGGGCTTTCCCGGCGAGATGCAGGCGCGAGCAGACTATCAGTGGTCGGATGATCACACGCTGACCCTGACCCTTTGCGCAACCGTCGATGCGCCCTGCCCCATCAGCCTTGCCCCGCATTGGTATTGGAACCTCAACGGCCACGGCGAAGGATCCATCCTGTCCCATTGGCTTCAGGTCCAGGCCGACGCCTTCACCCCCGTCGGCGCCGATCTGATCCCCGATGGCCGCCTTGCGCCGGCGGCGGCCGACCTCGACTACCGCACCCCAAAGCCATTGCGCGAGACCGCCGAGAGCCGCGGCGGCCTGGACCATAACTTCGTGCTTCGCGGCGAAGGCCTCCGCCCTGTCGCCCGGCTGTGGAGCCCCCAGTCAGGACGCCGCCTCACCCTGTCGGCGGACCGTCCAGGCCTGCAGATTTACACCCTCAACGCCTGCCCCTTAAGCCTGCAGGGCGTGAAAGACGGCCGCGCGTATCGCCCGCACAGCGGCGTCGCCCTTGAGCCGCAGGCCTACCCCGACAGCCCCAACCAGCCGGCGTTCCCAACCACAATCTTAAATCCGGGCCAAGTCTTCACCGCCGTTTCGATCATCGCGTTCGATGTCGCCGACAGCCTGGACGCCCCTTAAGACGGCGAAAATAAGCTTAACGCCAAGCTCAGAAAGTCTTCACCCGGCGTCAAAGCCTTCCTGTTATCGACAGAAGAGCTTTGTAATCCGGATTGTCCATGACGTCGCCCTCCCAGCGCGATCTCGCTCGAGCCAATGAGCTGATGCGCAAAGAACAAGTGACCGACACGATTGCCCCGCTTGCGTCGGGCTTTATCGCCATGATTTGGCTCCCAGTCGGGCTGGTCTTGGGCTGGGCGGTGCTGTACGCGGTCACCCTGACCCTGAACCGCGCCGCTTATCGCACCTGGGTCACGGTCGGCGCGCACCCTGCCGAACAACGCCTTGCGAGCATGGCCTTTGTCCTTGCCGCGATCTATACGGCCCTCCCCTGGGCCCTGGTGCTTCACGACCAAGGGACCGCCACCATGGTCGGCATGGTCATGGTCTTTGCCGGCGCCCTGCGCGCGGCGCAGAATTTCAGCCTTGGCCGGACTGTTGGCGTGGCTTCGATCGTCCCCTATCTCGGCCCCGCTGTGACCCCGCCTTTGCTCGGCCTGTTCGCCACGCCCGATCTGGCCCACCTCGCCGCCTTCATCTCGACAAGCGCCTTATTCATTTACCTGAGCGCTATGGGCATCCAGCAGGTCGCCCTCCGCCGCAAAGCCTTGGACGAAGCCGATCGCGCCGAAGCCGAACGCCGCTCGGCGCCGCTTGAAAAGCGCCGACTTGAGAGCATCCTGGAAACGCCGTTGATCTCCTTGGCCATGCTGGACAAGGACCTCCGCTTCCGCGCCGCGAGCGCGCGCTTCTGCGCTCGGCTGGGCATCGACCGCAGCACGGTTGTTGGAAAAACCTTAAGAGAGGCCCTCCCTTGGGCGCCTGACCATTGGCTCGACGCCAGCGCCCGATCCCTTGCCGGAGAGCGGGTGGGCCAGAGCGCCGATCACTATCGCCTCCCCTCTGGCGAAGTCACATGGTCCACATGGGAAAACGCCCCTTGGTATGACGAAAACGGCGAGATCGTCGGCGTCGTCACCTATGGCATCGACGTCACCGAGATCATGCTGGCCCGCAGCCAGGCCGAGACCAGCGCCAATCTTTTGAGCCTCGCCCTCGAGGTCGGCCGCTCTGCGGTGTACGAAATCGATGTGGTCCGCCAGGAGATCGCCTTCGATCTGCACTCGGAACGCATTTTCGGCCGCCCCGTCCGCTTCAGCGACCTCGATGTCGACGCCAACCCAGGCTTTTTCGACGAGGACAAGCCCGCCCTGAAGAAGGCGTTTGCCGCAGCCGCCCGCGGCGAACTGGAGCGGAGCGAGCATCGCCTGCGCCACGCTCAGACCGGAGAGCCCCGCTGGATTCGCTGCGGCTATCGCGCGCAAAAAGACCCCGCCACCGGGCGCACCGTTCGTGTGCTGGTCATGGCCACCGATGTCACCGAGCGCCGCGAGCGCGAGGAGGCTTTCGCCGCGTCCTTGGGCGAGGCTGAGCAACTGCTGAACAAGCGCCGCGCCCTCCTCGCCACCGTCGCTCAGGAACTCGAGCGCGACCCGCCGACCCCGCAGGAGCCCCAGCCCCTGCCCCTCGGCGCCGAAGCCCCGGACGCCATGAACACCCGCCTGTCGCGCCTTCTCGCCGAGATCGGCGCCCGGGACGCGGCTTTGGCGGAGATGATCACGGCCCTGAGCGACGCCCGTCGTCAGGCCGAAACGTCCAACGCCGCTAAGAGCGCCTTCCTGGCCAATATGAGCCACGAGCTGCGCACCCCGCTCAACGCCATCATCGGTTATTCCGAGATTTTGCTGGAAACCGCCGAAGCGGAAGCCCGGTCGACCGAGGCTGGAGATGTCAAGCGCGTCTTGGCCGCCGCCAAGCGGCTCCTCGCCCTGATCAACGAGGTGCTGGACCTCTCCAAGGTCGAATCCGGCCGCATGGAACTCGAGATCCAGTCCTTTGAAGTCGCCCCTATGGTCAACGCCGTCGCCGACACGGTCCGCCTTGCCGCCACGGCGAACGGCAACGACCTGCATCTCTCCATCGCCCCCGATGTCGGAACCGCCGAAGGCGACAGCTTCCGCCTGAGCCAGTGTCTGCTGAACCTGTTGTCCAACGCCGCCAAGTTCACCAAGGACGGCGTCATCCGCCTGTCGGCCCGCCGCGAGGCCGGCTCCGGGGGCGACGCCCTGATCTTTGAGGTGGAAGACACCGGCATCGGCATCCCGCTTGAGGCGCAGCGCCGCATTTTCTCGCCCTTCACCCAGGCCGACGCCTCGACCACGCGCGCCTTTGGAGGCACGGGTCTGGGCTTGACCATCACCAAACATCTGGTTGAGCTGATGGGCGGCCAGATCCGCTTGGAGAGCGTCGTCGGCCGGGGCTCGACCTTCATCGTCAGCGTTCCCGCAGGCTCCGGCGCAGTTCCCGTCACGGCTGCCGAAGAACACCCCCATTTGGCCGTCTCGGGGCCCAATATTCTGGTTGTCGACCCCGACGAACACGCCCGCGACCTCGCCGGTCGCGCCCTCGCCCGTCTCGGCTTCGGCGTCCGCTTCGCCAGCAGCGCCGCTGAGGCCCGCGCCCTCGCCAAAGCCTTGAACCCCGTTCTGGTGCTTCTGGATGTGGCCCTCCCCGAGGGCCTCCGGGAGGGCGAGGCCGTCCTGGCGGACCTCGCCGCTCAAGGCGCCCCTGTTTTGGTCGTCTCCAGCTATGAGGACCGCGCCCGCCTTGCCGCCCTTGGGGCCTGCCACAGTCTGGTCAAGCCCGTGGAGCGCGAACGCCTCTGCGTCGCCGCCTTGCAGTATGCCCGCCGGCCGGAAGCCGCTGCGCCACAAGCGGCCCCAACGCCGCCTGTCTTGGACCAAAATCGCCGCCAAGCCTGAGAATGCCGCATTTCATAAACCAGATGTCAAAGGATTGGTGCGACCCTGCAATTTCTTGGAATGCGTGGGGGTATTTGCCCCTCGGAGTGGAACGCATGCTCATCCTGGTCGCAGAAGACAATCCAGAGAACCGCGATATGCTGGTGCGCCGGTTGGTTCGCAAAGGCTTCGACGTGATCGAGGCCGTCGACGGCGTGGAAGCCGCCGAGATCGCAGCGAAATACAATCCCACACTGGTCCTGATGGACATCTCCATGCCGCGACGGAACGGCTTGGAGGCCACCCGTGACATCCGCGCCGCCCACAACGGCGGCGGCCCCAAAATCATCGCCCTGACGGCCCACGCCATGGCCGACTCCCGCGCCGAGTGCCTCGCCGCCGGTTGCGACGCTTTCGCCACGAAGCCCGTCGACTTCTCCGCCCTTCTTGAGCTGATTGCGACGGTTTGCCCAACCCCGGCGGTGAGAGCATGAGCCCCGCCCCGGAAGCGGAAACCCCGCAGGCCCCGCCGATCGCCCGGGTGCTGATCGTCGACGACCAGCCCGACAACATCGAAGTGCTGGCGCGCCGGCTCCGCACGCGCCGGTTCGAGGTGCTCTCCGCCACCAACGGGATGGACGGCGGCCGGCTCGCCCTCACCGAGCGCGTCGATCTCGTCCTGCTCGATGTCATGATGCCGCGCATGTCGGGCCTCGACGTCGTCCGTGAAATCCGTCGCGCCAAGACCGCAGTCCAGCTGCCGATCATCATGCTGACGGCTCGCGACGATAAGGAAACCCTGATCGAAGCCATGGCCTCCGGCGCCAACGACTATGTCACCAAGCCCTTCGACTTCGAGATCGTCCTCGCCCGGATCGTGGCGCAGTTGCGGGTTCGCGCCTCCTTCCAGGCCGTGAACCAGGACCGCGCCCGCCTGCAGCGCCAGGTCGCCCAGCAGACCGACAATGTCGGCAGCTGGGCCGCTCTGACCAAAACCTAACGTATCCAGCCTCTTGGCGCGGCGTGTCCCCGGTTCTAGACCACGTTGCGACCATACGGGCTCGGCCAAAAGCGTCGCAACGTGGTCAAGGATTAACACCGGGGCGTTTTCCGACGTTTCCGGCCGATTCCAAAAGGTCGGAAAACGCCCTAGGCTCCAACCGCCCTGCCGCCGGAGTCTGCCCGCATGCGCCACACCACGATCAAAGGCCTGATCCGCTATACGTCGAAAAAGCCCGAGCGGCTGAACCAGCCTCGAGGCCAGGAGCGCTTCACCTTCACCCGCCACAGCGACGGTGCGGTCACCTTGCGCGCCACCTGTGAAATTGAAGAGCCTGATCCCACGGTGCTCCGCGACGTGATCGTCTCGATGGCCCCAAGCGGCGCCCCCCAGGACTGCCTCCTTCGCCTCACCGTGGGCGACCGTTTCATGGGGGCCGGTTTCTTCCGGTTCGGGACGGATTTCATCGAGTGCGAGAGCTATGGCCCCTCAATCGGCCGCGTGAGCCAGCGCGTCAGCCTCGAGGCCCCCATCGACGGCTTCGGAACCCATCCGATCGTGGCCGATGGCTATTTCCTGGGTAAACAGGACTTCTCCCAGGAAACCCGCCGCAGCTTCCGCATGTATCTTCCGTCTCCAGATCACCGCGGCGCCACGCCGCCAATCCTCGCGCCCGTCGGCATCGACGGCGTCTATCTCGGCAAGGAAACCGTCACCACCCCGGCCGGAACCTTTGCCTGCAAGCACATGCAGTTTGTCGATCCGGGACACTCCGGCTTCTCCGCCGATCATCCGCTGTATGATCTGTGGATCACCGACGACGAGCGCAGCCTTTTCGTCCAGGGCGGCGTCGGCGGCTACATGCAGACCTGGTACGAACTCGTAGAGCTCACCGAGACGCTTTAAGAGCAGCGCCCCTCCATCGCCGCGATCCACCCCGACAGCAGCGCCGCCCCTTCCCGGTGCGCGACCGCCCGCCCGATCTCCGGCATCATCACCGCCGGATCTTCCGAGTAGAGACGATAAATCAGGATCGACTGGTCTGGCTGGCCCGGCACGATGTCAAACTGCAGATCCCCCGTCCCTGCTCCAGCCGCCACAGGCAGCTTGCACAAGCCCGTCGCCCGCCCGAACGGCGCATGAGCCTCCAGCATCAGGCCGGAGGTGTCCGCAGGCCCCGCCGCGTTGTGGCAGTGGGCGCAGTTGACGCTCAGATACGCCCGGGCGCGGTCGTCGAGCGGCGCTGTTTCATCCGTCCACGCCACAAGCCGCGGCGCCTCCGCCAGATCTTCCGGCGCCCCTGTGACCCAGCCCACTGCGGCGAGCTGCGCCAGCTGGTTCCGCCCACCGGCTGCATACGGATAATCCCGGTTCAGATGTCGCCCAGAGGGGCCAATCGGGCTGAGCCGGCGCGTCGTGGCGTTCGGCGCGTGGCACGCCGCGCACTGCGTCACGTTGGGCGCGGCGTAGGTGAACGCCTGTCGCGACCCATCGGCGCGGGCAAGGGTCAGATCAACCCGGCCGCCGGCCCGCGACAACACCGCCTCGGTCTCCGCCTCATTCCAAAGATAGACAAGCGCCTCCCAGCCGTCAGCCCGCCGCACCAGCACCCGTGTCTCCACAATCCGATGCGTGGCGGGATCGACGGCTGCCGCATCCGCCGCGGCTTCGGCGAGCACAGACCCATCCTCCGCTTCCGGATAATAAAACGTCTTCGTCAGCACGGTCCCGACCGGATAATCAAGCATGCCTTCCGTATAAGGAACAGATGCCCCCTCCGGCAGCCAGATCGTCCGCAGCTTCTGCGCATAGTCCGAGAAGAGCGGCGTTTCAAGGCCATAAGCCACAACCCCTTCGTTCGGCGTAAGGCCCTGGTCTGTCAGAAGCAGCATCCCCCAGTCGCTCAAGCGCTCCGGGTTCTGCCCCGCGTCCGTCATCGGGGCCGGCGGCGCCCGCAAGCCGGTCTCCCCGCCGCAAGCCGCCGACAGAGACAAAAGCGCGACAACCAAGGCCCGCATCGCGCTCACGGCCCCAGCGGCGGACGCAGCATGACCGGGGCGAGCCGCGGCAGCGTGCACTGATGCGCTTCCATCGCCGTGGTGGGATTGGCGTTGCCGTTCTGCCCATCGATGTTCAGCACCAAGGCTTCGCCGTTATCGACGCACAATCGCGGCCCTTCCACAGTCGGGTTCACATAGCCGTCCCACACAATGTCAGGAAGCCGCCCATTCAGGCCGAACATCGCCACCCGCAGCGCCTGCAGCTCGAGCATGTCCGGCGCATCGCCCCCGCCGGAGAAGCGGTTTTCCTGAATGAGGATACCCTCCGGATAGGGATCAAAATTCTCCGCCTGCGCTGCATCCTGATAGCCCGCCGAGAACAGCGACGACACGATGATGTTGGCTGTCTTGTGGTCCAAGATATCGTTGTCGAAAATCTCCACCGCATCGTTGGAGTTGATGATCACGCCCGTCCCCGCGGGCACGCTCGCCACCGGCGTGCCCGCGTGGCCGAAATTGTCCGTGTTGTTAGCGAAAACCTGGTTGTTATAGACCCGCGTCCGTTCGCCGCGCTGGCTCAGTTGCGGCATGTTGAAGACTAAAATCCCACCCGTATTGTTGGTGGCGAAATTCTCATAAACGTCCGCATCCACCGTATTCTCGATCTCGATCCCCGCGACGTTGAATTCCGCCCGGTTGCGCCGAACAACAACATTCTGCGACTGCCCCACATAGACGCCCGCATCCGAAGCCCCGATCGCCACGCAGTCCTCCACCAGAAGATTGCGCACCTGCACAGGATAAAGCCCATAGGCCCCATTGTCGTGACTGGGACCGTTCGTCCATTCCGCCCGCACCCGGCGAATGACGACATTCTCCGCGTCGTTGACCTTCAAAAGGTCCCCCGGCGCGTCCTCCAGCCCGATATCCTCAATCGTGAAATTGTCCGCTGTGACCAAAAGCCCTTGCGCCCCGCTCGTCAGCCCACGGAAATTCAGCACTGTCTCATTCATCCCGGCGCCGCGGATCGTCACGTTGTCCACGGTGAGAGCCAACGGCTGGTCGATCACAAACACCCCGGCCGGAACGGAGATGACATCCCCCGGCTGCGCATCGATCAAGGCCTCGATCAGCTCCTCCTGATAGGCGGTGTTCGCCCCTGTGAGATCCCGAGGCGCACCCACCTCCCGCGGCGCGGAGCCCTGGCTGCAGGCCATAAGCCCCATCATCAGCCCGGCCAATCCCGCAGCCCTCAGCGCGGCGACAATGCGGCCCATGCCCAAATCCTCCCTCTCAGGACGCGGCGTTTTGATGGATCCGCTGTCCGGTGGATGGATGTTTCCATGCGCGCGCGCCCTTAAGCAAGGTTCATCTTTTGGTAAGGGACACACCCCAGCATGACCTTTGGCGGCCTGTGCAGGCGGAAGGATCAGGCGATGGATTGGTCGGGCGGTTACGTCACCGATATCGGTTACATGACGGGCTACATCTCGGAGCTGAATCCTCACCGGGCGGCCCTGCCCTTGCTGCAGGCTGGCATCGCGCCGCCGCAGACGGAGTTCGCCTGCGAGCTCGGCTACGGCCAAGGCTTCACCCTCGGCGTCCATGCGGCAGCCTCCACCGTCGCCTGGTGGGGCGCGGACGTAAACCCAAGCCACGCCGCCAACGCCCAGAGCCTTCTCCAAGCAGGCCCCGGCGACGCGTTCATCTCCGACGAGGCCTTCGCCGAGTTCTGCGCCCGCCCCGACCTGCCGGACTTTGATTTCATTGGTCTGCACGGGGTTTGGAGCTGGGTCGACGACGACAACAAGCGCGTCATCGCTGACTTCCTGC
>JBILVS010000030.1:0-28759 GCA_044370335.1 Caulobacterales bacterium | reverse complement strand
AATCCTGTCCGGAGCATAGGCCTCCGCCAAGAACGCCGCCAGATCTTCCGGCGGATAGAGCGCCTCGAAGGTCCCCACGAACCGCTCGCGCCAGAACTCAGCCAAGTCGGACGCGTCATCCGCCGCTGCAGGTCGGATCAGGAATCCGCCGCCGCCCGCGCCTGTCTCACCTCCAGACCTCATGGGGGGCGCAGCTAAGCGAGAGCCGTGGCCATCGCCGCCCGAATCGCCGCCAAAGCGGCGTCCGCCTGGTCGACGTCCGGTCCCCCGCCTTGCGCCATGTCAGGCCGGCCTCCGCCGCCTTGCCCCCCAAGCGCGGCAACGCCCGCCCGGACCAGATCCACCGCTGACAATTGCTTGCTCAGCGTGTCTGTGACCCCGACCGCCAGAGCCGCTTTCCCGCCTTCGATACTGATATAGGCGATCACGCCGTCCTTCACCGACGCCTTCCCCTCATCGATCAGTCCCCGCAGGTCCTTGGCGGGCACCCCATCCAGCACCCGCGCCAGCAGCGCCCGCCCAGCCACAGTCTCAGGGCCGGCCTGAGGCGCCGCCGCGTCGCCAATCAGCGCCAACCGCTTTTTCGCTTCGCTCAACTCCCGCTCAAGCTTCCGGCGCTCTTCCACAAGCGCAGACACCCGCTCCGGCGCCTCCGTGAGCGGCGCCTTCAAGGTCCCGGCGACCGCCCGCGCCAAGTTGGCCTGCGCCCGCCAATGCGCCAACGCCGCAGCGCCCGTGGTTGCTTCGATCCGGCGCACCCCAGCCGAAACGCCGCTCTCTGAGAGGATCGCGAAGGCGCCGACATCCCCAGTCCGGCGCACGTGCGTGCCGCCGCAGAGTTCCACAGAATAAGGCTTGCCCGCGTCCTCAAGGGCAGCGCCCATCGCCAACACCCGCACGCTGTCGCCGTACTTCTCGCCAAAGAGGGCCAAAGCGCCCGCCGCGATCGCATCGGCCGGCGCCATCGTCCGCGTCGTCGCCTCGGCGTTTTGACGGACGACCGCGTTCACCTCATCCTCAACCCGCTCGATCTCCTCGATCGAGAGCGGCGCCCCGTGGGAAAAGTCAAATCGGAAACGGTCCGCTTCCACCAGCGACCCTTTCTGTGTCACATGCGGCCCCAGGATCCGCCGCAGAGCCGCGTGCATCAGGTGCGTGGCGCTGTGATTGGCCCGCAATTGCGACCGCCGCGCCCTATCCACGGCAAGCCGCCCCACATCCCCAACCTTCACGGAACCGGAAACGAGCCGCCCCACATGGGCGTGCAGCCCGGCGCGCTTGTGCGTGTCCTCGACCTCAAACACCGCGCCATTCGCAAATTGGATTTGCCCATGATCGCCGGCCTGACCGCCGCTTTCTGCGTAAAACGGCGTTTCGTCAAACACGAGCGCCGCCGCCTGACCGGCCTCAAGCGCGTACTGACGATCCGCCCCGACAACGATTGCCGTCAGCCGCCCCTCAGCGCCCTCAGCCTCATAGCCGAGAAAGGCGTTGCCGAGCCCTTCGTCCTTCAACGCCAACCAAAGATCCGCCCCGCCGGCGGCCTCCGCGCCAACCCAGCTCTCCTGGCCCTGCCGCCGTTGTTCTTCCATCGCGGCTTCATACCCGGCCTCGTCCACCGAAAGCCCCCGCGAGCGGAGAATGTCTTGCGTCAGATCGAGAGGGAAACCGAATGTGTCGTAGAGCTTGAACGCCGTCCGCCCCGCAAGAACGCCGCCCGGCTTTAGGCTTGCAACCTCGTCCTCCAAAAGCGCAAGACCTCGCCCCAACGTGCGGCGAAAGCGCTCTTCCTCCTGCCGGAGCTGGTCGATGATGACCGGCTGCGCCCGGCGCAGTTCCGGATAGGCGTCGCCCATCGCGTCGGCCAAGGTCGGCGCCAGCCGATGCAGAAGCGGCTCCTGGGCTCCCAGGATATGCGCATGCCGCATGGCCCGCCGCATAATCCGCCGCAGAACATAGCCGCGCCCTTCGTTGGCGGGCGTAACCCCGTCAGCGATCAGAAAACTCGAGGCCCGCAAATGATCTGCGATGACCCGATGACTGGCCGCGAGTTCGCCCTCCGCCTTGACGCCCGTCAGCTCCACCGAGGCGCGGATCAGGGTCTGGAAGAGGTCAATGTCGTAGTTCGAGTGCACGCCTTGCATCACCGCAGCGATGCGTTCCAGCCCCATCCCAGTGTCGATCGAGGGCTTCGGCAGCGGCCGGCGCGCGCCATAGGCGAACTGCTCGAACTGCATGAACACGAGGTTCCAGATTTCCACAAACCGATCGCCATCGGCTTCAGCGCTCCCCGGAGGCCCGCCCCAAATGGCGGGACCGTGGTCGTAAAAGATCTCCGAGCACGGCCCGCAAGGACCAGTGTCGCCCATCGACCAGAAATTGTCGCTCGTGGCGATCCGGATGATACGATCGTCCGCCAGCCCCGCCACCTTCTTCCAGATCGCAAAAGCCTCGTCGTCATCGTGATAGATTGTGACGCAGAGCCGATCTTTCGGAAGCCCCCACTCCTTGGTGATCAACGACCACGCGAACGGGATGGCCTCCTCCTTGAAATAGTCGCCGAAGGAGAAGTTCCCCAGCATTTCAAAGAAGGTATGGTGCCGGGCCGTGTATCCGACATTGTCGAGATCGTTGTGCTTGCCGCCCGCCCGCACGCACTTCTGAGACGTCGCCGCCCGCCGATAAGGCGGGGTTTCAGCCCCCGTGAAATAGTTCTTGAAGGGCACCATCCCGGCATTGGTGAACAAAAGCGTCGGGTCGTCCTGTGGCACAAGCCCCGCGGACGGCGGCGTTTCGTGGCTCGAGCCCCGGAAATACCCCAAGAAACTCGACCGCAGTTCCGAAACCGTGACCATCGACAACCTATCCCTGGGCCACAAGCCCATCTGCCCGACTTTAGCGCCCGACGCGCCCTAACCTCCTCCTATAGGAACACCGCAGCCCCGCGCCAAGGGCGCACCCTGCGAGGCAACCCAGAATAAAGAGCAGGTCGCCGGCGCCTCCCGAGTGCTGGAAGGGAAAGCGCGCGGCGACCGGCGACGGCGAGGCCGGGGCGCGCCCCGGACGCGACCGCCCATCCCTTAGTCTTCAGCGTTTTCCTCACCGCCGGGCGCAATCATATCTTCGGCCACAAGCCCCGACTTCTGCCGCACGGCCGCCTCGATTTCCCCTGCAACCGCCGGATGGTCCTTGAGAAAGCGCCGAGCGGCCTCCTTGCCCTGCCCGATCTTCAAACCGCCATAGCCGTACCAGGCGCCGGACTTGTCCACCACGCCCGCCTTGACCCCGAGCTCAATGAGCTCACCCGTCTTAGAGACCCCTTCGCCGTAGATGATGTCGAACTGGACCTGCTTGAACGGCGGAGCGACCTTGTTCTTGACGACCTTCACCCTCGTTTCGGAACCGATCACCTCGTCGCGTTCCTTGATCGCCCCCGTGCGCCGAATATCGAGCCGAACCGAAGCGTAGAATTTTAACGCATTGCCGCCGGTGGTTGTCTCCGGATTGCCGTACACCACGCCGATCTTCTGGCGGATTTGATTGATGAAGATCACCAAGGTCTTGGACCGGGAAATTGACGCCGTCAGCTTCCGCAGGGCCTGGCTCATCAGGCGGGCCTGCAGACCGGGCAGCGAGTCGCCCATTTCCCCCTCGATCTCAGCCCGCGGCGTCAGAGCCGCAACGCTGTCCACCACCAGCACGTCCACCGCGCCGGACCGGACCAGCGTGTCGGTGATCTCAAGCGCCTGCTCACCGGTATCGGGCTGAGAAATCAGCAGATCGTCGAGATCCACGCCCAGCTTCTGCGCATAGACCGGGTCGAGCGCGTGCTCGGCGTCCACGAAGGCGCAGACCCCGCCGTTCTTTTGGGCCTCGGCGATACAATGCAGCGCCAGCGTGGTTTTGCCGGAGCTTTCCGGACCGTAGATCTCCACGATCCGTCCCCGCGGCAGCCCGCCGATCCCGAGCGCGATATCAAGCCCCAAAGAACCCGTAGAAATCGCCTCAATCTCGACGGCCGCCTGCCGTTCGCCCAGCCGCATGACCGAGCCTTTGCCGAAGGCGCGCTCAATCTGCCCCAATGCCGCCGCGAGGGCCTTTTGCTTGTCCGTGTCCATATCTTCCACGATCCTCAAAGCGGCCATGTGTCAAAAGCTCCTTTATGACGAGTCCGGCCTGGGCGAAAGCGCGCCAGTCGGCGGGCCCCTCACAGAGCGATGTACGCATAATGTTCTTCAGAACACAAGAAGAACATTTGCCTTAATCGCGATTGTTGCGAGCGCCGGATGCGACAAAGCCTCCGACGCGCAGGCGACGGCGGCGCACAAGGTCAGAAAACAGAGCCTCATCAGGGCCGGGGCCTCTATTGCGACAAAAGGTCCTTCACCCGCGCCGCCAGCTCCGGCAAGCCCACGGGCTTGGACATGTAGCTCACCGGGTACTCCTCAAGGATTTTCGAGAAGCTCTCCGGCGCATAACCCGACAGGAACAGAACCTTCGCCTTACCCAGCATGTGCGGCGTGGCGGCCCGAAGCATCTCAGGCCCGCCCATCAGCGGCATCGAGACGTCGGAGATGATGAGGTCAAAGGCCCCTGGGTTGTCGTTCATGACCTCCAGCGCTTCCTCGCCGTTTTCGGCTTCCATCACCTCGAAGCCGCAATCCTCGAGGTTGCGCGCCGTGGACCGCCGCAACGGGCCAATATCTTCGACAAGCAGGATCTTGCCCCGCCCGGCGACGTCGGTGACGACCGGCTCTGCGGCGCGGCGCGCCTTCATCTCGAGATCGGCGAGTTCGTCCTCCGTGGGGCGATAGGCCGGCAGATAGATCCGGAAGGTCGACCCCTGACCGACCACTGAGGTGAAAAAGATGTAGCCCCCCATCTGCTTGATGATGCCGTAGCAGGTCGCGAGGCCAAGGCCCGTCCCGTGCCCACGCTCCTTGGTGGAATGGAAGGGCCGAAAAATCTTGGCTTGGTCTTCCTGGCGAATGCCGACGCCTGTGTCCTGGATTTCGATCAGCGCGTAGTCGCCCTCTTCGATCGGCTGATGCCCTTGGCCGCGCGCTTCCTCCGCACAGGTGCGCAAGGTCCGGATCGTCAGGCGCCCATCACGGGGGATGCGGACGTCTTTCGGCGTCATCGCATCCCGGGCGTTGGTCGCAAGGTTCACAAGAACGCGTTCGAGTTGGGTTTTGTCGACCTTCACGGTCGGCAGATCGCGCCCGTGTTGGATGTCAAAGGCGATCGTCTCGCCAAGGATGCGCCGCACAAGCTCCTGGGTGTGCGCGATGAAATCGCTCACTTCCATGATTTCGCGTTTGAGCGTCTGCTGACGGGCATAGGCCATCAGCATTTCAGACAGTTCCCGCGCAACCGTGGCGCTGTCGGCCATTTCCTTGAGCACCGGATAGTCCGGATCGCCGACGGGATGCCGCCGCAGCAGGTAATCGCACATCTGCATCACCGCCATCAGGCGGGAATTGAAGTCATGCGCCACCCCGCCCGCGAGCATGCCGATTTCACGCATCTTTTCCGACTGCGCGAGGCGCTGCTCAAGCTCCCGCTGCTCCGACACGTTGATCAGGTAGGCGACGGCGCCGCCGTCTGGCGTTGAAGCCAAGGACAGATGCGCCGCAATGGCCGGGCTCGTCGCAAGCTGAAGCTCCGTCGCCTGCGAGCTTGCCTGCCGAAGCCGCGACGCGAGCATGGACGGCCCCTCGGAAGCGTCAAACAGGTCCGCAAACGCAGCACCGGGGATCGACCGCCCCTGCGTCATTTCAATCAGCGCCGGATTGGCGTCGAGGATTCGCGCATGCGACGGATCGGATGCATCCAACACCGCCAACCCCACCGGCGCATGTTCGAGCGCGAACGCCGCCGCGGGCGAAGCGGCGGGCGCAGCCGCCGCTGGAGCCGTAGGCGTCGCCGCCGGCGCCTCTTCGCCGGCGAAGAACACCAGGGTCCGCGTCGCCGCGTCGCCCGCGTCCGCCGACCAATAGGTCATCGTCGAAGCGCTGCACTCCACCCCGTCCCGCGCCCGCAGCGTCACTTGACCGCGGATGGCGCCGAAACTCCGCCGGTCTCGCCGCAGCACCTTGGCGGGGTCTTCTCGCAGGATGTCTTTGGCCCGCAGCCGCACCTGCGCTTCGCCGACGCCGAGCACCGCCCGCAGCGCCCGGTTCAAATAGACGATCGCCCCATCCGGGGCGGTGACGAAGAAGCCGAACGGCGCGTCTTCAAGGAACGGCTCCTCCGCCGGCGGCGCCCGTTCGCCCTCCGGCAGCTTCAATGCCCGCAGCCGCCACAGCACACGGCCGCCAGGCATCGGCCCAACGCTCGCCTCGAACCGGTGCGGTTCCTCGTCTTCGGTGAAACGCGCCGGCGGCAACGCCTCGCGACGGTTCTGAAGCGCCCCGGCCGCCTTCGCGAGCCGGAACATCGGCGCCGAAGCCGACGGGTCCGCGCCGAACACCCGCGACATCATCGGCGGCCGATCCGACTCGCCCAGCGCCCCCGCGGCCTCCGCCAGGGCCAAATAGGCGGGGTTGGCGACAATCGGCGAGCCCGCCCGATCCGTCACGAGCGCCGGCTCTTCCAGAGCGTCAATCAACGCAAACTCATGCCGGTGGGACTGCAGAGCAGCCGCTTCCAAGGCGCCGCGATGGGGAAACGCCCCGTGGCGGCGCCCCTGACCGGACGACACCCACACGAACCACACGAGCCCGCACGCGAACAACAAGAGCAGGAGCACAGCGCCGGCCTGGCCCACCGCCTGCCCCGCCGTCACCGCAATCCCGGCCGCCGCGACCCCGATGGCCAGCGCGCCCCAGAACAAAAGCTGAGGCAAATCAAAGCGCGCGCCTGGCGCCTTCTCCTCGGCGGCGGGCGTCTCCAAAGAGGGATGTGCGGTGTCAGACATTACGGCGCGCGCCTTTTGCTTCCTGCTCATTGTGCCCGATTCGGCCGCGGCGCACGAAGGCGACGACGCTGCGCGAGGCCCAAGACGAAGCCGATCACCTTCGCCACCGCCTCGTAGTGCTCCCGCGGGATCGGCCGTTCAAGCTCCGCCGTGGCGAAAAGCGCCCGGGCCAAAGGCGGGTTCTCCACCAACGGAATGTCGAGCTCCTCGGCTTTTTCCCGGATGCGCAGCGCAACGTCGTCCACGCCCTTGGCCAAGCACACCGGCGCGGGCGTTTCCCCCTCAACATAGCGCAAAGCCACCGCGTAGTGGGTCGGGTTGGTGACGACCACGGTCGCCTGCGCCATCGCCTGCATCATGCGGCCCCGCGCCTTTTCCATCCGGATCTGACGCAGGCGCATCCGCACCATGGGATCGCCCTCGCTCTGGCGCATTTCATCCTTGAGATCGCGCCGGCTCATTTTCTGGCGTTCCATGTAGGATTGCCGCGAAAACACATAGTCCACGGCCCCGATCACCGCCGCTGCGATCGCCAAGGCGAACAACAAAGCGACAGCCCGCTCCTGCGCCAGCGCCAAAAGCGCCAGGAGATCGAGAAACGCCACGGTCTCGAGCTCCGCATTGGACGGCCACAGCGCCCACACGAGCGCAGCCCCCACGACCACGACCTTGGCGACCGCCTTCAGAAAGTTCGCCAGCGCCGCCTTACCGAACACCCGGCCGAAACCCTTGATCGGATCGATCTTTTCAAGGCTCGGCTGCAGGCGCTTGGCGGTAAAGGTGGGCTTGTCCTGCAGATAGCGCGAAGCGAGCCCCCCCATCGCCAGCGCGCCGGCGACCAGGGCGCAGGTCACCACGATCAACATGACAAGATCTGCCATCAGCCGCCGCATCGAGCCGCTGTCCACCGTGTAGGCGTGCGCCCCCGCCAGGTACCCCACCAGTTGCCGGCTGAGCTCCGCAGCCATCGGCCCGATCACCGCTGCCGCCAGAAGCGCGACCACAAGCACCGAAAGCGCCCCACTGACTTCGGCCGAATAGACGACGTCCCCCTGTTCCCGCGCCTGTTCGAGTTTTCGCGGGGTCGCGTCTTCTGTTTTTTCGGACTTATCTTGTTCCTCAGCCATGGCGCCTTGCTTACGGGAAGCTCATGGCGTGAGACTGCAGCGCGTCGAGCCACAAGATCATGCCGGAGGAAAGGCCCAAGGCCAGGATCACGAAACCGCCCAACAGCGATAGCGGCATCGTCACGAAAAACACCTGAATGGTCGGCGCAAGCCGCGCCAAAACCCCAAGGCCGACTCGGAAGATAAATCCCGCCAAGATCAGCGGCGCGGCAATCTGCACCCCGATCCGGAAGCTTTCTCCCGTCATCGTCACCGCCATATCGGCGGCGTCGCCGAGCATCAGCGCCTGCCCCGGCGGAAAAGTCTCATAGCTCCGTCCGACCCCCATCAGGAACACATGGTGCAGCTCGGTCACAAAGATCAGCGTCGCCCCCATCAGGCCCAAAAACACCGCAAAAATCTGGCCCGATTGCGACATCGTCGGATCTGCGGTCTGCGCAAAAGCAAGGCCCGTCTCGTTGCCGATCACCTGGCCGGCGGTGGAAAGAGCCGCGAACAGCATCCGCGCAATGATCCCGATCATCAGACCCACGATGATCTCAATCCCGATCAGCCCGGCCGCCCCGACAGGATCCGGCGGGGCATCTGGGATCGCCGCCGCAAGCCCTGGCGTGAACATCACCGTCAGCGTCAGGGCGATCCCGAGCCGCACGCGCGCTGGCACCGCGGGTTCGCCGAACCCCGGCAGCACCATGATCAGCGCGCCAACGCGCGCGAACACCAAGGCCGCGGCCCAGAGATTGACGCCGTACAGGGCCAAATCCACCAGCCGCCCCCTAGAACGCGGCGATGCGCTGGAAAATGGTTTGGGTGAACGCGCCCAGCAGCCCGCCCATGATTGGCAGGAACAGCAGCAACGCCAGGAAAATCGCGAGGATCTTCGGCACAAACACCAGCGTCTGCTCCTGGATTTGGGTCAGCGTCTGCAACAGCGAGACAATCAGACCGACCACCAAGCCCACCAGCATCGGGCCTGCCGCGATCAACACCGTAAGCCAAATCGCCTCGCGACCGATATCAAGCACTTCTGCGCCGTTCATGGCGGCCTCGCGAACCAGGGCGAACCCGGCAGTTTTTGCCTATCCGTCCCCATCAAGACTGCGCATGGTTAAGAGAGGGTTAACCGCCCCGGCGCCGCCCGCTTGCAGCAGCAAAAGATCGCTTTAGCTTGCGGTTTCCAAACCTTTCAGACGCCCGAAGGACATGAAAGCCCCATGTTGACCCGCCGCACGTTTCTAACCTCGAGCTCTGCTGCAGCCCTCGCCGCCTGCGCCACAGGACCCGGCGGCCAACCTCAGACCGGCCCCAACCCGGCCCTCGCCGCGTTCTTCGAAGCCGCCTTCGAAACCGAGCTGGATGCAAGCCCCCAGTTCGCCACCGCCGTCGGCGACAAGCGCAATTACGGCCGCTGGGACGATCCGAGCGTCGCCGCCGACGAGGCCCGCGACCGGCGCATCGCTGACGCCGTCGCCGCCCTGCGCGCGCAGTTCGACCCCGCAGCCTTCGCCGATCCGCAAGACAAGCTGTCCTTCGCCTTGTTTGAAAAGCGCCTCGCCCGCGCGCAGGCTCAGGCGCCGTTCCGCCTTCACAGCTACAGCTTCAACCAGATGTTCGGCGTCCAGTCCGCGATCCCGAGCTTCCTGATCAACCAACACAGGGTGTCCAGCGTCGCCGACGCCGAAGCCTATGTCTCCCGCCTCGAGAGCGTTCAGGCTTACCTCGGCGGGGCCCTCGCCCGGAGCCGCGAGGCGCAGGCCCAGGGCGTGCTGCCGCCGCGTTTTGTCTATGATTACGTCTTGTCCGATTGCGCCAACGTCATCGCCGGCGCGCCCTTCGCCGATGGCCCCGACAGCCCCTTGCGCGCCGACTTCGCCGCCAAGGTCGCAGGCCTTGGCCTCAGCGAGGCCGATACCCAGCGCCTGATCGCCGCCGCCGACGCCGCCCTGCAAGCGAGCGTCTTGCCGGCCTACCAGGAGGCCATCCGCGTTCTCACCGCCCAACAGACCTCCGCAGGAACCGACGACGGCGTTTGGCGGCTGCCCAACGGCGACGCCTACTACGCCGAGCGTCTCGCCACCCAGACCACGACCGCCCTCACCGCCGATGAGATCCACCAGATCGGCCTCGACAATGTCGCCCGCATCCACAGCGAGATGCAAGGGATCATGCGGCAGGTCGGCTTCGCCGGGTCCCTGAGCGACTTTTTCACCTTCATGGAAACCGACCCGCAGTTTTATCTGCCTCAGAACGACGAAGGCAAAGCCGCCTATATCGCCCGCGCCGGCGCCGCGATCGCAGCGATGCAGGAACGCGTTCCCGCCTTCTTCAACCAGACACCGCGCGCAAGCATGGTCGTCCGCGCCGTCGAAGCGTTCCGGGAGCAGTCCGCGGGGCTCGCCTTCTATCAGCGCCCAAGCGCCGACGGCTCTCGCCCCGGCGTTTATTACGCCAACACCGTCGATATGCGCGCCCTGCCGCTTTATCAGCTGGAAGCTTTGGCCTTCCATGAGGGCATCCCCGGCCACCATTTCCAGATCGCCCTGCAGCAGGAGCTGGACGGCCTCCCCCGCTTCCGCCGCTTCGGCGGCGGCTTCACGGCGTACTCTGAAGGCTGGGCGCTCTACTGCGAACTTCTCGCCAAAGAGATGGGCTTCTACACCGACCCCTATTCCGATTTCGGGCGCCTCACCTTGGAGCTCCGCCGCGCCATCCGACTGGTCGTCGATACCGGCCTGCACGCCAAGCGCTGGCCTCGCGAGCAGGCCATCCGCTATGTTCTTGAAAACCAGCCCGGCGAAGAGGCCCAAGCCCGCCGGGACATCGACCGCTACATTGTCATGCCCGGGCAAGCCACGGCCTATCTAATCGGCAGCCTGGAGATTCAACGCCTTCGTCGCGAGGCGCAAACCCGGATGGGCGACCGCTTCTCCATCGCCGGCTTCCATGACGTCGTGCTCTCCAGCGGCGCGGTTCCGTTGGATGTGTTGGAAGACATGGTGAGCGCCTGGTCAACCATGTGACCTCGGGCACAGCCGCGGTGAAAATAAACCTTTCATAAAGCGCACATCGAAACGGGACTTTGACCAAGCTTTGTTATGGTCATCGTGAGGAGACCCCCGATGCGCGCTCTGATGAACTTCTTCCGTGTGTGGTTGCCCTTCGGCCACGACGACGATTACGGCGTATTGCTTCTTGAAGACCTCGGAGTGCAGCGCTGAGGCGAGACGACTTGCCGAAAGCCGGCAGCCGCGCCACTTCTGAGGCGCTTCGGGCCGATCCGGAGCCATCCTGACGAGGCGCTTTATGCTGTTGTCCACCGCCACTTGGCCCGCCGTTGAAGCCTATCTGGCCCGTTCCAAGGGGATCGTGATTCCCATCGGCAGCCATGAGCAACACGGCCCAAACGGGCTGATCGGCACCGATGCGATCTGCCCCGAAGTCATCGCCCACGAGGCGGCCGCGAAGGCGGGCTTCATGGTCGGCCCTACGTTCAGCGTTGGGCAGGCTCAGCATCATCTCGCCTTCCCCGGCAGCATGACGCTGCGGCCTTCCACCATGATCGCCGCCCTGCAGGACTGGATCGCCAGCCTTACCCGCCATGGGTTCAACCGCCTGTACTTCCTGAACGGCCATGGCGGCAACGTCGCCACGATCCAGGCGGCATTTTCCGAGGCCTACGCGGCCTACTCGCTCCGTGGCGAGCCGGCGCCGTTTGTCTGCGTGCAGAAGAACTGGTGGGAGCTGAAAGGCGTCAACGAAGCCTGCAAAGGCTTCTTTCCCGTGGGCGATGGCTCCCATGCGACCGCCTCCGAGGTCAGCGTCACCTTCTACCGCTACCCCGAAGCCGCCGCCGCCCCCGCTATGAGCCCCCTCATCGCCCCCAACGGCCCCATTCGGGACGCCGCTGATTACCGCCGCCGTTTTCCCGATGGCCGCATCGGCTCAAATCCGCTTCTGGCCAAAGCCGAGATCGGCGCGGAGCTGGTCGCTGTCGCGCGCTCCGCGCTGATCGCCGACGTCCAAGCTTTTTTCATCGGAGACTGACGATCTCAGGCCGGCATAGCTGACGTGGAGGGCCGCGTGTCCTCCACGTCCACTTCAGTGCGCCGCACCATATCCTGAACCGTCTCCATACGCTCTGTGGCGCCGTTAACGAGAATGATGTCCTGCATGACCACCGCTTCCTTGGCGACAACAGGAACTTCCTCCGTCTCCTCCAAGGTGATCTCGCCTTCCTGCAACAACCCGTCCGCGGTCGTCAGCGGCTGATCGCCTGATCGCCGCTCCAACGCGACATGATCCGCACACAGAGCAATATAGCCTTCAATCGCAGCCTCTACCACATCGCTGCGAACCCCAACGCCGCCAAGTCCCACGTCCCGCTTCCCCACGACGAGCCGTTCCCGCACCACCAGGATCGATTGTGCCGAATTCCTCGCGATCGGCGCATCGGTCGGCAAAAAGGTCGGATCGGACACCCGCATTCGATCGGCGTCATCAGTCGGAACTCCAGCCATGTCCCCGCGGCCCGCCGGGCGATCGCTGCGATCTGCGGTCTCAGAGCAAGCGGCCGCGCCCCCATGGCCCGGCGACAGGGCCTCGCCGAAAGCGGGCGCTGTCATTCGAATCAGAGGATACGCAAGCCTCGTCGATCCCCCGCTGGCTCCTCTTGAGACGCCACTCCGCTTCGTGGAGGTCCAGATCCATTGCCTCTGACTGCTCCAGCACCGCGATGGCTTTGTCAGCCTGCGTCTCATCCAAATGCGCGGTCAGCATGACGCGCCTCCCCGCGAGCACGACCTTCAGCGTCAACAAAACGATCCTTGTTCGGAATAAACAGGCGCTCCAGCAATCCAAGGAAGCCGCCTTGATCGTCCTTAAACTGACGATGCGCGTCGGACGTGACGAACGCGATGTAACGTTCGGGAACGCCGAGCCCCGTCAGCCGCGAGCGAACCTGCTCGGCTCGCTGGCGTGATGGGGAGAAAGCGGTGACAGTGCAATTCACGGCCATTGCGCCAAGGCTGAACAAAGGCCCGCAAACGGCGCCTCCTGCGCTTGGCGTGACCGCGGCTTGATGACCGCGAAGAAGGACAGGGAAATCGAGCGGCTCCGCTTCGGAGATGCGCCTGACGCGCAGCCCCTCCTTGAGCCGCAAGCGTTTCTCAGCGACGATCTCCTCCTCGACAACCGGCACGATCAACACCCCGTCTTCCATGCGTTCCGCCGACGCGGTCCTCACGACGCGGTCAATCGGCGCACGGATAATCTCGGCCTTGGTCTGGGTGATCGCCCCCGCACGCGGCGGTATTCTTCGTTTGTCTGAAGTTTGATGACGACCCGCCCGTTCGGACGCCTGCGCTTGATGAGATGCGCGCGCTCTTCGAGCATAGGAATGCGGCGCTCTTTCGTCATGGCGTAAAGAACGGAGAAAAGCCGCCGCCGTTCCCCTACCCCCCAGGCGGCGGGCCCGTGGCGAAGCTCTCCACAAGGCTCCCCGCCACCAGCCGCCATCCGTCCACAAGGACGAAGAAGATCAATTTGAACGGCAAGCTGATGGTGATCGGAGGAAGCATCATCATCCCCATGCTCATGAGCAGCGACGACACCACAAGGTCGATGATCAGGAACGGGACGAACAGCATGAAGCCGATTTCGAAGGCGCGCCTGAGCTCGGAGATCATGAAGGCGGGCATCACGATTGTCAGCGGCGTGTCGAGCGGCTCTGCGATCGGCTCGGACAGATTGGCCATATCGATAAACAGCGCCAGATCAGCCTCCCGCGTGTGGCTGAGCATGAACGCCTTCATCGGCCCTGTGATGCGTGGAAACGCCTCCTCAAGGCTCAGCTCTTCGCGCATGACCGGGCCGATCCCGTCCTCATAGGCTCGCTCCCAGGTCGGCTGCATGACAAAGGCCGTGAGAAAAAGCGCCAGCGACACAAGAACCACGTTCGGCGGCGCCTGCTGCAGACCGATCGCGGTCCGCAACAACGACAGAACAACAATAATCCGGATAAAGCACGTCGTCATGATCAGGATCGATGGCGCCAGCGACAGAACCGTGATTAGCGCCGCCAGCTGCAGCACCCGCGCGGTCAGGCCGTCACCGGACCCAAGATCGATATTGATCGCCGGTTGCACAGCCTGCGCGGCGGCGACCCCTGCAAACACGAGCCCCCACGCCGCCGGGATGGCGAGCGAGAGCAGCAGAAGTCTGCGGTAGGGCTTGGGGAGAATCTGATCCCAACTCATGTCGACTGCTCCGGATTCGGCGCAACGACAGGCGTGGCCGCAGCAGGGGACGAGACGCTCGTCACCGTGCAATCTCCGGCCGCGGACAAAAGCAGCAGATGGTCGCGGTCATCGAGCCGCACGAGCACGAGCCGTCGCCGTGGGTCAAGCATCAGACTCTCGACCACGGACAAACGCCGCCCCGCCCCCACAGCCCGCGGCGTGATCATCCCGAAACGCCGCGCCAGCACGGCGAAGCCGACGACCAGAGCCAGCGTCGCCGTCAGCGCGAACACGCCCCTCGCCCAGTCCACCCAATCCACGGCCAAGCCTCCATTCTAGAGTCTTAATGCTTGCGTTAAGACGTCGGCTTGAGGCTGCGCTGGTAAACGAATAGTTAACGACCCGGTCGATTTTAAGAGACGCTTAACCACGCGCCCGGCAAGTTCTGCCTACGGAGCGCGCGATGAGTCTGCTTGATTCGCCCTATTTCAGCCTGTTGCAGGACCGCCTGGGCCAGCTGGCCCAGCGGCAGCGTCTCATTGCAGAAAACATCGCCAACGCCGCGACTCCTGGCTTCACCCCGCGCGACATCGACGGCCGTGCTTTAGCCCGCGCCGCTGAGCAGCGCGCCACGGGCAGGGGCGGGGTAACCGTGGCCATGACCCATCCCGGGCACATGGCGCCCGGCGGCGGGCGCAGCGCCTCGGCCGCCCAGATCGTTGATAGTCCGGACACCGAGACAACCATCGATGGCAACAGCGTCGTGTTGGAAGACCAGATGGTCCGCGCCGCCGAAACGCGAATGGCCTTCGAAAGTGGCCTTGCCCTGTACCAGAAAGGGCTTCAGCTGATGCGGATGGCGGCCAGGCCGCCCGGTCGCGGGTAAGGGAGGTAAGCCATGGGTGACTTCGACGCCGCCATGAGCGCCGCCGCTTCCGGCATGCGCGCCCAAGCCCAACGCATGCGGATCGCAGCGGAGAACATCGCCAACGCCAGTTCCATCGGCGATGATCCGAACGCCGATCCTTTCCGCCGCCGCATTCCGGTGCTTGAAGAGACCACCCTCGCTAGCGGCGCCACAGGGGTGCAGATCACCGGCGCCCGCCCGGATTTGTCCGCCTTTCGCCAGGAGTACCGTCCCGGTCATCCGGCCGCGGACGAAAGCGGCTATGTCCGCCTGCCCAATGTCGACACGCTTGTCGAGATGATGGACATGCGCGACGCGACCCGCGCCTATGAAGCGAATTTGAACATGATTGACGCCGCCCGTCAGATGACGACGCGGACGCTTGATTTATTGCGCCGCTAGAACGGCAGCGCTTTCACCTCAGAATCGTGAAAAGCCCATCTCGTGCGGCGCGCTGGTTTGCGCCGTAAACGGAGCATCTCGCCATGGACGCCCTTTCCGCCGCCCGCGCTTACATGGAAGCCGCCCGCGCCGCCTCGTCCGCCGCCGGCGGCCAAACCGACGGCGACATGATTGATTTCGGCGCCCTCGTTCGCAACGCCGTGGGCCAAGCCGCGCAAGCCACACAAGTGGCCGAGACCCAGGCCATGAGCATGGCCGCGGGCCAGGGCGATATCGTCAATGTGGTCACCGCGATCGCTGCGGCGGAGACGCAGATGGAGACCGTGATGGCCGTCCGCGATCAGGTCATTCAGGCCTATCAGGAAATCCTGCGGATGCCGATCTAACGCTGCCGGCCTAAGCCAGCGCCTCCTGCGCTGCGAGCTCGTGCAGACCCAGCGCCCGGCAGGCCGCCGCGACGATCCCTGCTGCATCGAGCCCAGCCTCTTTCACCATCGCATCCGGCTTGTCCTGATCCTGGAACACGTCCGGCAAGGTCAGCGTCCGGATTTTCAGACCGCGGTCCATTGCGCCTTCCTCGGCCAGCCATTGCAGCACGAAAGCCCCGAAGCCGCCGACCGCCCCCTCTTCCACCGTGATCACCGCCTCGTGGTGGCGGCACAGCTGCCGGATCAGCTCGTGATCCAGGGGTTTGGCGAATCGCGCGTCAGCCACCGTGCAGGACAGGCCCAGCGCATCAAGCCGCGCCCCTGCCGCCAGCGCATCGCCGAGGCGCGAGCCGAAGGACAGGATCGCGACCTTGCTTCCCTGCCGCATCACGCGGCCTTTGCCGATCTCCAGCGGCTCCAGCGTGTCCGGCAGATCAACGCCCAAGCCCTCGCCCCGCGGATAGCGGAACGCGCTCGGCCGATCATCGATCGCCGCCGCCGTCGCCACCATGCGCACAAGCTCCGCCTCGTCGCCCGCGGCCATCAGCACAAAGCCCGGCAACTGGCCCAGAAAGCCGATGTCGAATGAACCAGCGTGGGTTGGGCCGTCGGCGCCCACAAGACCCGCGCGGTCGATGGCGAAGCGCACCGGCAGATTCTGGATCGCCACGTCGTGGACGACCTGGTCATAGCCGCGTTGCAGGAAGGTCGAATAAATCGCCGCGAACGGTTTCAGCCCGTCTGCCGCCAACCCCGCAGCAAAAGTCACCGCGTGCTGTTCGGCGATGCCGACATCAAAACAGCGCTTGGGGTGCGCCTTGGCGAACACGTCAAGGCCGGTGCCTGAGGGCATCGCCGCCGTGATGGCGACAATCTTCGGGTCCGCGTCCGCGGCCTTGACCAAGGCGTCGGCGAACACCCGGGTGTAGCTTGGCGCATTGGCCTTGGCTTTCACCTGCTCGCCGGTGACGACGTTGAATTTGGTGACGCCGTGATACTTGTCCGCCGCCGCTTCCGCAGGCGGATAGCCTTTGCCCTTCTTCGTCACGATATGGATGACGACCGGCTTGTCGTCGAATTCCTTGGCGTTGCGCAGGATCAAAATCAGGTTCGCGATGTCGTGGCCGTCGAACGGCCCGAGATAGTGGCAGCCCAGCTCCTCAAAAAAGGTCCCGCCCGTTACCAGCGTCCGACCATATTCCTCCGCCTTGCGGGCGACTTCGCCCACGGGCGCCGGCAGGGCCTCCGCCACCTTTTTGGCGGCCTTCCGAAGCCGCCGATAGGTCTTCGACGAGGCCAGCCGCGACAGATAGCTCGACATCCCGCCCACCGGCGGCGCGATAGACATATCGTTGTCGTTGACCACCACGATCAAGCGCTTGGTCGTGTGCGCAGCGTTGTTCAGCGCCTCATAAGCCATGCCGGCCGACATCGACCCGTCCCCGATGACCGCCACCACGTGGTTGTCCCGGCCCTCCGCGTCCCGCGCCGCGCAAAAGCCCAAGGCCGCGCTGATTGAGGTCGCCGCATGCGCCGCGCCGAACGGATCGTACGCGCTCTCCGCCCGCTTGGTGAACCCCGAAAGCCCCCCGCCTTGCCGCAGGGTCTGGATCCGATCGCGACGGCCGGTCAAAATCTTGTGCGGATAGGCCTGATGACCCACGTCCCAGATCAGGATGTCTTTGGGCGTCTCAAACACGTAGTGCAGAGCCACCGTCAGCTCCACCACCCCGAGGCCCGCCCCGAGGTGCCCCCCCGTCACGCTCACCGCGTCGATCATCTGAGCGCGAAGCTCGTCCGCCAGTTGCGGCAGTTCCGCCTCCGGCAGGGCGCGCAGGTCCTTCGGGGTCGCCGCTTTGTCGAGGGTCGGGAAGGAACGCGTCACCATTGAAGTCCTCACCACTACGCGCCAAACCGGATGGCCGGCGGGGCGCCGCGCCGGCTGCCCGTCAATTCCGCTTTCAGCCTCAACGGCGTCGGCCGACTATGTAATCCACCAGAGCCGCCAAGACACCCGCCCTGGGACCGAATACCGCAAGGTGAGCCTTGGCCTGATCCGCCAGCATCCGCACCCGGGCTCGCGCTCCCTCCGCCCCTTGCACCGTCACGAAATTCACCTTGCCCGCGGCCGCATCTTTCCCAGCGCCCTTGCCGAGCTCCTCGACCGAGGCCTCAACGTCCAAAAGGTCATCCACCATTTGGAAGGCCATGCCCAGATCCTGCGCGTAGCGGGCGAGGGCGTGCCGCGCGTCGTCGGACGCCGCCCCCAGAAGACACCCAGCTTCGACAGAAAACGCGATCAAGGCTCCCGTTTTCAGCCGGTTCATCCGCGTGATGGTCACCAGATCGTCCCCCGCGCCGTCATCGGCGGACGGGGCCATATCGATCATCTGCCCCGCCACCATGCCGGTGGGGCCAGCGGCCTTGGCCAAGCCGGCCACCAAAAGGCAGCGCATTTTCGGGTCAGGATGGGTCTGCGGATCAGCGAGAATTTCAAAAGCGAAAGTCAAAAGCGCGTCCCCCGCCAACAGCGCCGTCGCTTCGTCATAGGCCTTGTGGGTGGTGGGCTGCCCCCGCCGCAAGTCATCGTTGTCCATACATGGCAGGTCGTCATGGATCAGCGAATAGGTCTGCACGCACTCAATGGCGCAGGCGGTGCGCAGAAGCGCCGTCTCGTCCGCCTCGAACAGCCGCCCCGCCTCCAGCGTCAGAAACGGGCGCAGACGCTTGCCCCCGCCCAGCGCGGCGTACCGCATGGCGCTGAACAGCCGAGCTTCGGGCCCTTGCGGGCGGGGCAGAACGGCATCCAACGCGATCGTGATGCGGTCGGCGTTGGCCGCCAGGGTGCGGGACAAATCGGTCATCTGACTGCCGTTAGCAAACCCAAGCCTCTCAGGGAACCTCCCGGAGCAAAAGTCGCGCGCATGGCGAACGCCGTCGCCTGCAATGCGACGGCGGCTTGCGCGAATTGTCGCGGCCCGCGATACAAGCTGTGGATAACAACCAGATGCGGGCGGGTTCGGCGCGTGACTTGCAATCATTGCGTCACACCTCAACCGGAGAACATGGGACAGGGTTATGGCGGATATCTGCATTCTCTTCAGCCGGGCTGACGAAGGCGCGGCCCGTTTTCTCGGCGACAAGCTCAAAGCCCTGGGCCGCACCGTCGAAGGCTTCACCAGCGATGCCGCCCCCATGGCGGAACTGACGGGGCGGACGGGCATTTTTGTCACTCTGTGGTCGCCGAATTCGATGTCCGATACGAGCCTGCTCTCCGTCGCCGCGGCGGCCCGCGACGCGGGCAAGCTGCTCCATACCCGGATGCTGGGGGCTGAAGGCCCCGTGGCGTTCGCCTCCGACCCCGCCATCGATCTGACCGGCTGGAAGGGCGAAGACCTCTTTCCGTCCTGGCGGCGGATGGTGACGGAAGTCGAGGCCCGGCTATCAGGCGCAGCCCCTGCAGCGGCCCCCGCGCCCGCTCCCGAACCGGAGCCGGTTCCTCCGCCGGAACCGGTGGCCGCCGCCCCGGCGCCCGAACCCGCCCCCGAACCCGCCCCCGAACCCGCTCCCGAACCTGCTCCCGAACCTGCTCCTCAGCCGGAACCCGCCCCGGTCATCGTAGCCGAAGCCCCGGCGCCCGAACCGTCTTCGGCCCCCGAACCGTCTTCGGCCCCCGAACCAGCGCCGGCCCCCGAACCAGAGCCTGCGCCGACCATCGCCGTGATGCCGCCGCCGCCTGTAGAGGCTCCTCCGCCTGCGGAAACGCCTCCTCCGACCCCGGTCCAGCCTCCGCCGCCGGTTGAGCCGCCGCCTCCGCCCCCGGTGCAACCGCCTCCGCCGCCCGAACCCATCCAAGCGGCAGCGCCCGCTCCTGCTCCTGCTCCTGCTCCTGCTCCTGCGCCCGCTCCTGCTCCTGCGCCCGCTCCGGCGTCGGTCGCCGCCGCAGGCCCATCTCCAGCGCCCGCCCCCACGCCCGCTCATGCCGCGCCGCGAAAGCCGCGTCGGTCCGGCGGCGGCGCCCTTGGCCCGATCCTCGCGGTCATCGCCTTAGTTTTGCTGGCGGCGGCGGGCTTTGTCGGCTGGCAGCAATATCGGCAAGGCGCCCTGACGCTGCCGTTCCTGCCGCCGTCGGAAGCGGCGCAGGCCCGCATGGACTGGGAAGCGGTTGATCGCTCCGACGCCGCGGCCCTGCGCGAGTACCTTGCCGCCCAACCGGCGGATCAGCCCTACCGCGCTGAAGCCGAGGCTAACCTCGTGGTCCTCGAACAGAGCCTCTTTGACGCCGCCATGCGCGCCATCGACGCCGCCCCGATTGAGGCGTTCCTGACGTCCTTCCCCGAAAGCGCCCGCGCCGCCGAAGCCCGGATGCGGCTGGATCGCGTGCGCGGTGAGGCGCCGGGCGCTCTGATCCCGCTGCCGCAGCAGGTACGCGACGCGGCGGACCCCTTGGAAGCCCCCGAGCAGCAAGCGCCGGAAGCAACTGCGGCCCCCGGCCCAACGACAGCGCCCGCGCCGACCCCGGCCGCGCCGCCTGCCCCAGAAGTCCGAGGCGCCCCGCTCTGAGGAACAAGGATCGGCGGCCCGTCCCCCAAGGACGGGCCGCTTCGCTTCAGGAGCCGAGCTTGGCGGGCTGGGTGCTCACCTGGCCGCCTTCGCCCAAGACGATCTGATCGACCTTGAGCTGAGCGTCGGCCAGCTTTTGCTCGCAATGCGCCTTGAGCTGCGCGCCGCGCTCATACATCCGCACCTGCTCGTCAAGCGGCACAGCGCCCCGCTCCAAGGCCTGTACGATCTTTTCCAGCTCTTCGAGAGCGGCTTCAAAGCTGAGGGTTTCCAAAGCAGCAGCGGACATAGGCGCGATTCTCCTGGCCGCGGACGTTAAGCCCGGGCGTCCCCTGGAGCAATGCCGCCCCTGACCAGCGCCCCTACCGCACCTTCTCGTACCGCCGATAGCTCCAATACTTGTCGCCATGGTCCTCCACGCAGCGCCAGCCTTGCGCCTTCAACACCGGCCGCATCATGCGGTTGAACCAGCCGTGCGCACAAAGCAGCACCGTTTCCCCCCGCAGCGCCCGCGCGGTGAGGGTGGCGACAGCGGCCTCCGCCCGAGCCTCCGCCTCCTGCCGGGTCTCGCCGCCGGCGGACCGACCCAGCCACCACGCGGCCCGCGCCCAGACGCCCCAATCCTTGGCCCGTCGCTTGCCGGGGATGGGCGGCGGCGGCAGGGGGGCCTCCACAAAGATGTCGTCCAGAAGGATTTTGCGCCCCGGCGCTACGGCCTGAGCGGTTTCGATCGCCCGCTGCAGCGTGGAGGCGAAAACCACATCGGATTTGGCGGCGATGTCGATCAGGGCCTGCGGAGGGACCTGGCCTTCGCTCAGACCGTCCCGGTCATACCGGGCCCACCAGTCAATGTAGCCGCGCCAATCGACGCGGACTTTGCGATCGCCCTTAGGGCGGCCGTGTCGCGCCAAGACGATAGCGCCAGGGCGGACCCTGTCGCGCCTGATCGTGCCGCTAGCCCCCGCCTCTTGTTCCATCGGTGCACACTTTGACCCGCGCGCGGCCGCGTCCCTCCCTCAAGGCGCATACCCCCGCGTGAGCGCCCCCGCATACGCCATCACGGAGCGGGTCAACGCATCCAAGGAGTAACCCCCCTCCAAGGCTGAGACAACACGCCCCTTGCAGGCGCGTAAGGCAAGGGCCGCAATCTGCTCCCCCGCCCAGCGATAATCCTCTTCCCTCAACTCCAAAGGCGCGAGCGGGTCTTCCGCGTGAGCGTCGAACCCCGCCGAAACCAGCAGTATCTGTGGCTCAAACGCCTCGATCGCTGGCAAAATCTGCGCAGACATCACCCGTCGCCAGACCGCCCCGTCTGCTCCCGGGGGCAAAGGGGCGTTCAGAATGTTGCCGAATCGGCCCCGCTCATGGGCGTGGCCCGTGCCGGGATAAAGCGGGCTCGCATGGGTCGAGGCGAAGAACACCCGAGGCTCCTTCTCCGCCATGGCTTGCGTTCCATTCCCGTGGTGCACGTCAAAATCGAGGATCGCGACCCGCTTCAGTCCGTGACCGTCAAGCGCGTGCAGCGCCGCCACGGCGATATTGTTGAACACGCAGAAGCCCATCGGCTGGGCGGGCTCGGCGTGATGGCCGGGAGGTCGGACCACGGCAAAGGCCGTCCGGGCCGCCCCTCCCATCACCGCGTCGACCGCCGCGACCGCAGCCCCCGCCGCGCGATAAGCCGCCTCCCGCGAGCCAGGATCAAGAAACGTGTCGCCGCTGTCCAGCGCGACAAGCCCCTGGCCAGGGCCGGGGAAAGCCTCGCGCATGGCCGATAGATAAGGCCAAGGGTGAACCCGCGCGAGGATCGCGTCGTCCACCTCGGGGGCCTCTGTTTCAACAAAGCCAAGGCCGTCAAAGCCTCTCAGAGCGGCTTGCAGCCGGGCGGGACGTTCAGGGTGGCCGGGGGGCACGCCGTGCCGGGCCATGGCGGGGTGGGTCACAAGAAAATGAGTCACCCCTCAACCATACACGATGTCGGCCCGCCGCGCGCGGCCCGCCCGCCGCTGGAGATCCCCCTGCGCCGCCTGCGCCGCCAGAAGCCCCCCATGCAGCGCCCCCGCGTAGCCGCCCGACAGAGTATAGGCGCTCGCCAGCCACAAGCCCGGAATGGCGGTCCGCGGGGTCAGCGCCCGCCCGAAAAGCCGCTTCGGCGTCGGCTTGAAGCCATAGGCCTCCCCCTCAGGCGTCCCGAGCCGGTTTTTGAGGGTCCGGGCCGTCGCCATCTCCGCATGCTGCACCGCGCCTTTAAGGCCCGGGTAGCGACGCTCCAGGTCCTCCAGAAAAGCGCTGATCCAGGCTTCCCGCCGCGCATGGTCCTCCGCCTCGCTTAAGCCCGCCCAGGCCCAAAGCCGGTCCACCCCCGTCAGTGACAACGGATAAAGATCGCCCTCCGGGCCGAGCTGGGGATCAAGGCTCGCATAGTCGCACAAGCCATAAAGCGGGAGGGCCGCGCCGGGCTCTCCGCCGAACACGTCAGCGGACACAGCATACTGATCAAGCCGCGTCATCCAATCGGGATAAATGAACGTGGAATAGGCGCTGACCCCGAAACTAGCGGGCGGCTTGTCGAGCCCGAGCGCTACTGTAAAAAGCGAAATCGACGGCTCGTAGCTTTCATACGGCTTCAGGAACAGCGCTTGGTCCTGCGCCGGCAGCATCGCCGCCAGATGCTGCGGCGCGGCGTTGCCGAAGACGATAGGGGCATAGGCCTCTTCGATATCTCCCTCAGGCCCCGCATGGAGGACCCCAGCCGCCCGGCCATCGGCGTCAAGAATGATCTCGCTCACCGTCCGCTGGCGCCGCGCCTCGCCGCCCGCATCCTTGATCGCGTGCAGAAGCGCCATCGTCAGGCTGCGCGAACCGCCGCGCAAATAGTAGCTGCCCTCCTGAATGTATTGCGCCGTGATCGCCGCAAAGCCGAGGAACGAGAGCTTGGACGGCTCGTCGTCGAAATAAGCCATATGCGGACTGAGCGCGAGTTTCACCGGCTCATGATCGCCGAAGAACTGCTGCAACCCCTGCGCGACCGTAAGCCGGGTGTCCGCGATCAGCTCAAAGAGCCGCCCCGAAAACAGCATGCCCATGAGACCCGAAGGCCCCCGCACGCCCAATTCCTCAAACTCCATCAGGGTTTGCTGCAGCCGCGACAGCGCGCGGAAATAACTGTCGAGGCCTTCCCGGCTTTCGGGGAAAGCCGGCGCAACCGCCTCGCGGGCCGCCTCAAGGCCGTGCGGCATCCGGATGATGCCGGGCAGGGCCTTGCCCCGCACCTCATAAAAAAGATCCGTCGCCAGCGGATCGAGGTCCTTCAGCACCCCAAGCCGGCGAAACGTTCCGTGTTCGGAGAACACCTCCCCGCCGTCGGTTTCGTGAAGACTGGCCTCCATCGTCAGCCGGCCGTGCCGCCAAACCGTCGCCGCGCCGCCGAAATTCGATAGCCGCTCCAGCACAAGCACCCGCTTGCCGGCCCGCGCCATCGCGCAGCCTGCGGCCAGCCCGCCCAAGCCCGATCCAATGACGATAGCGTCCCACGGGCGACCCAAATCAGACATGGCGGCGTCTCCTCACATGAAGGAGCGCAGTTTAACCTGAACAGCGTTCAACAGCCCTGGGGCGCTGCGTCGCGGGGCGTTTGCGCCGCGCCGGGTCTCACCCCAAAAGCGCCCCAAGCGCCTCGTCATAAAGCGCCTCCGCCCCGACCGTGATCGAGGCCACCTGGGCGGGCGCCGCGGCCAGCACCGTCTCGGCGTAAAAGCCGGCCAGCGCCTCCTGGCTCGTGATCGTAACGGGATCGACGCCGACGCCGGCCGCCCGCAACAGGCCTTGCGTCAGCAACAAGCCTCCGATCACGTCCCCCGCGAGCTTCAGATAAGGTGTGGCCCCGGCCAGCGCGTCGCGCCGATCGCCTTCCTGCGCCGACAGGATAAAGGCGGTGGCCTCCTCCAGAGCCCCCGCTGCTGCGGCCAGGCGGGCGCCAAGCTGCTCCATCGCGTACCGACCTTTGGCCTTCGCCGCCGCCGCCGCATCCCGCGCCTCCGCCAGAACAGCGCGCATCGCAGCGCCGCCGTCTCCGGCGATCTTGCGACCCACAAGGTCGATGGCCTGAATGCCGTTGGTCCCCTCATAGATCGGCGCGATCCGTGCATCTCGATAAAACTGCGCCGCCCCGCCGTCCTCGACAAAGCCCATCCCGCCATGGACCTGCACCCCGAGGCTCGCGACCTCCACTCCCATGTCGGTGCACCAGGCTTTAGCGATGGGGGTGAGCAGATCCTCCCGCGCTTTCGCCGCCGCCCGACCCTGTTCTGGTCCGTAGAGCGCCAAATCCGCCGCCACCGCCGTCGCATAGCACAGCGCCCGCCCCGCCTGCACCCGCGCCTTCATCCCAAGCAGCATCCGTCGGACATCCGCATGCATCAGGATCGGCGAAGGCCCTTTCTGGGCGTCGCCCTCGGCTTTCCCCTGACGCCGGTCCCGGGCGTAGCTCAACGCCTTCTGGTAGGCGGCCTCCCCCACCGCAACCCCTTGCAGACCGACATTGAGCCGCGCGGAATTCATCATCGTGAACATGGCGGCCAGACCCCGGTTTGGCTCCCCCACGAGCCAGCCTGTCGCCCCTTCAAAGCTCATCGTGCAAGTGGGCGAAGCGTGGATGCCCATCTTCCGCTCAAGCCCAATACAGCGGACCGCGTTGCGCACCCCGGCCTTGCCCTCCGGCGTGGGCAGATTTCGCGGGACCAGGAACAAAGACACCCCGCGCGAGCCCGCCGGCGCTTCGGGCAGCCGCGCCAGCACAAGGTGGACGATATTGTCCGCCATGTCGTGTTCGCCCCACGTGATGTAGATTTTCTGCCCCGTGATGGCGTAGCTGCCGTCGCCGTGAGGCACAGCCTTCGTCGTCAAAGCGCCGACGTCCGAGCCCGCCTGCGGCTCGGTCAGGTTCATCGTCCCGGTCCATTTCCCCGTGACGATCTTTTCGAGATAGAGCGCCTTCTGCTCGTCGTTCCCATGCTCCTCCAGCGCCTCGATCGCCCCCAAGGTCAGCATCGGGCAGAGGCCGAAGGCCATGTTGGCGGAGTGGATCATCTCATGCACCGCCAGCGCCACCGCCCGCGGCAAGCCTTGTCCGCCATGCAAAGGATCAGCAGCCAAGCCCTGCCACCCCCCCTCCACAAAGGCCTGATAGGCGTCAGCAAAACCGGGGGGCGCGCGCACCACGCCGTTTTCGAGATGCACCCCCTCCCGGTCTCCCACCGCGTTCAATGGCGCGAGCGTCTCCGCCGCCAGTGCCCCCGCGCCGTCCAGGATCGCCGCCAAGAGATCAGCCTCAAGGTCCGGAAAAGCCCCCGCGCCCTGCACCTTCCAAACCCCCGCGCAGGCCTCCAAGGCAAAGCGCATGTCTTTGATGGGAGCGGCGTAAGTCATCGGTGCTTCCTCATATTTTAGCGCACGAGATGGAGCCATTTCGCCGTTTGGGCAACACTCGGTTTCGCAAATGGCGCCCTGCACAACCGCTCCCGCCGTGATACAATGCCCCAACGATTGGCGGCAAAAGGGGGCCAAAGCATGGGAGAAAGCCGCATGCGCGCCGTCTTGATGGCCGGGGCCTTGAGCCTCGCCGCCCTGACGCCTTTGACCGCAAGCCCCGCCTTCAGCCAGCCGGCGGCGGCGACCCTCGACCACCCCAGCGGCGCCTACGTCCTGGACCGCGAACACGCCAGCGTGACTTGGCGGGTGAGCCATTTGGGCCTGTCGCACTTCACCGGCCGCTTCAACACCATCAATGCAGATTTGCGGCTCGACGCCGACCGCCCGGAAAACTCCGTCCTCACGGTCGCCATCGACGCCCGCAGCGTCGACACCGGCAATGCCGTCATCACCGGCCGCGGCGGCTTCGACGAAACCATCGCCAACCAGGTCATGGGCGCAGAGGACCACCCTCAGATCACGTTCCGCTCCACCCGCGTCGTGGGCCTTGACGACAGCCGCGGCGAGGTGGAGGGCCTGCTCACCTTCAACGGCGTCACCCGCCCCGTGATCTTGGACGTGACCTTGAACGGCGGCCGTTTCGTGCTGCTCACCCAGCGCTACACTTTGGGCTTTTCCGCCCGCACCACGATCCAGCGCTCAGACTTCGGCGCCGACGCCTGGTCGTTCGCTGTGGGCGACGCGGTGGACATCGTGATCGAAGCGGAATTTCACCGCACCTGAACCTCAACCAACCAGGAAGGACGAATTCTATGAAATTGAAGCTTTTGACGGCCGCGGCCCTGCTTGCCATGACGGCGGCCTGCGCTCAACCGACGCCGGTTCCCGAAGCCGCCGACACCGCTGCGGCGGGCCCCGCGACCCCGGTGGCGATCAACGCCCCTGCCGGGACCTACGCCCTCGACAAGAGCCACGCCACCGTGACGTTCCAGGTCATGCACCTGGGCCTGTCCAACTACACCGCCCGCTTCACCGACTTTGACGCGACCCTGACGTTTGATCCGGCGAACCCGACGGCTTCCTCCGTCACCGCGACCATCAACCCGGCCTCGGTCGAGACTGATTATCCTGGCAACTACCGCGCCACTCACCAGGGCAGCGCCTATCAGAGCTGGGACCAGGACCTCGCCCAGAACCCGGTGTGGTTCAACGCCGGCGCCCACCCGACCATCACCTTCCAGTCCACGGGCCTGACCCTGACCGGCGAGCGCACCGGCACGATGACCGGCGATCTGAGCTTCCTCGGTCAGACTCACCCCGTCACCCTGGACGTGACCTTCAACGGCGAGCTCACCCCGCACCCGTTCCGGCCGACCCAGGCCGCGATCGGCTTCTCCGCCCGCGGCTCGCTGACCCGCTCCACCTGGGGCATGACCAACTATGTGCCCAACATCGCTGATGAGGTGAATCTGATCATCGAGGCGGAGTTCATCTCCCCAGAAGGCAGCGTCACGCCGCCGCCCGCGGCGCCGGCGCAATAAGCGAAGGCAAGACCGATGGCGCAGGCCGAAAGCCGCCGCTACGCCGTTGTGGCGATCCTCCTTCATTGGGCGATCGCCATCGGCATCCTGGCGATGATCCCGTTTGGCTGGTGGATGAGCGATCTCATCCACGAACCCGAAACCCGCGCCCATGGCGTGGCGGCCTTTCAGCTGCACAAATCCATCGGTTTAAGCATACTGGTTCTGAGCCTGGCGCGACTGGGGTGGCGGCTGATGAACCCGCCGCCGCCTTTGCCCTCCGGCATGACCCAGTGGGAGCGCCTCGCCGCGGTCGCAACCCATTGGGGCTTCTACGCGATCATGATCGCCCTGCCCTTGTCCGGCTGGGCGTATGTCTCGTCGGGGTTTGACGCCGAAGGCCGGCCTTTGGCGGCGCCGACTTATTGGTTCGGTTTGTTTGAAGTGCCGCATTTGCCGATCGCGAACGCCGCCGAAGGCGTCCGCCAAGCTGCGGCGGCCGCATCCATGAGCGCCCACTCCGCCTTGGCCTGGGGGGCGATTGTCTTGGCCGTTCTGCACGTGGCCGGCGCTTTGAAACACCAGATCCTCAGCAAGGATAGCGTCATGAGCCGCATGGTCCCCGGTGTGCCGAACCCAGAGGGCGACGAACCCGCCTCTCCCGCCCGCCGCCTTAGCTTGGGCGTGGGCTTGGGCGCAGTGGTGCTGGCCGCCCTCGCCCTGACGATCGTCGCCCTCACCCCGCCTGCAAACTCGGAGCCCTCCCCGGAAACGGCCGCCGCCACAGCGTCTGCGATCCCCGCCGCCACCGCAGGCGCGGGCGCTCTCCCCATCCAGGATAACCGTGCGGCCCAGGTTTGGCGCATTGATCCGAGCTCCTCCTCGATCCGCTTTACAGGGCAGAACGCGGGCGCAGCCTTTAGCGGCCAGTTCCCCCGCTTCACTGGCGACATCGCCTTCAACCCCAACGCCTTGGCCCGCTCCCGCGTGCGCATCGCAATCGACACAACCGCCATCACCATGGCCGACGCCATGCAGGCGACCACCTTGCGTCAACGCGAATGGTTCGACGTCGCCAATTTCGACGACGCCGAGTTTAAGGCTGAGACTTTCCGCGCCCTCGGCGGCGACCGCTTTGAGGCGACCGGGACGCTGGAGATCAAGGGCCAGGAGATTCCTGTCGTCCTGCCCTTCACGGTGACCATCGCCAACGGCGTTGCGACCATGACG
>JBILVS010000110.1:0-9137 GCA_044370335.1 Caulobacterales bacterium | reverse complement strand
TCTCGCCTTAAGTCGCTGCTTGAGCATCTTGGGACGATTGAAGATCCGCGAGATCCTTGGAGGGTGGCCCATCCTCTGAACGAGGTTCTCTTTCTCGTAGTGTGCGCGACCATTTGTGATTGCGAGGATTATGACATCATCTCCGACTGGGGCGAGGAACGGATCGACTTTCTCCGGCGTTATCTGCCTTACGAGCACGGCGTGCCAGGCGGCCGCTGGCTCACCATTCTGATGAATCGGATCGAGCCTGCCTTGTTCTCGGCCGCCTTCACCGGCTGGGTACGCGAGACCTGGCCGGATAAGCCCGAATTTGTTGCGATCGACGGCAAGACCTCGCGCCGCAGCCACGACAGAGCCCTCGGAAAGGCTCCTCTGCATCTGGTCTCGGCCTATGCAACCACTGCAGGACTTGTACTCGGACAGGAGGCTGTCGCGGAAAAATCCAATGAGATCACAGCCATTCCCGCTCTGCTTGATCGCCTCGGAGAGGCTGGTGGGCTGAAGGGGGCGACGGTGTCCATCGACGCCATCGCGACCAACCCAGCCATCGCCCAGAAGATACTCGATCAGGGAGCAGACTATCTTCTGGCGGTTAAAGCCAATCAGCCGACACTGCGTGCAGAGGTGGAGGCCTACTTTGCGGATGCGCCTGAAGAGGTGATGGAGACCCTCATCGAGACTGACAAGGGACATGGCCGCATCGAGGAACGCGTCATAACTGTTTCTGCAGACGCCAACTGGCTTCAGAGCGATCGTCGGTTTCCCGGCGAACTGCGTATGCCCGGCGTGACCAGCCTCATCCGGGTCTGCTCCACAGCGCACACGGGTGAGGGACGACGAGGGGATACGCGCTACTTCATCGCCTCAGGAACTCCAGACGCGCGCACCGCCGCTCATGCGGTCCGTGGGCACTGGCTGATCGAAAATGCACTTCACTGGGTCCTGGACGTTGTCTTCAAAGACGATCTGTCACGGATCAGAAAGGGGCATGGCGCCCACAACATGGCCATTGTCCGTCACTTCGCCATCAATCTGGTGCGCGCGGTCAGGGACAAAAGATCGCTCAAAGCAAGGCGAAAGCGTGCAGCCTTCAGCATCCAATATCTCGAGCAGATCCTTGGCTCACTGGCGAATTAACCCGGATTCGGAGCCCTGACCGCTTGCTGCCAGACATTGACTATCTGCAGCCATGGCATATTATGCCATTCGGAGTCCTTGTTATGTCAACTCGCAACGTTGTCCTGACGGAGCGTCAGGACGAACTCATCGACACTCTGGTCAAAACCGGGCGCTACCAGAACGCAAGCGAAGTGTTGCGCGAAGGGCTGCGCCTTATCGAACAGCGCGAAGCTGAAGACGCCGCGAAACTCGCCGCGCTTCGCGAAGCGGCGCGCATCGGCATGGCGGATTTTGACGCCGGCCGGTTTAGCTCCTTCTCGGACGCCGGCCAAATGCGCAAGCACCTGCGCTCGCGCGCGGCCAAGGTTATCGCTAAGACCAAGCGTAGCTAATGCGCGGGAAGCGAGGCGTCTTCTTGGCGACTGCCGCCCAAATCGATCTCGACAATATCGCGGCCTGGACCTCGGAAAATTTCGGCCCTACCCAGGCTGAGACATATATTGAGGCCATCCTAGACACAATTGATGAACTCACGGCGCCTACGTCGCCTCCAAGAAGCATCGCACGCGACGAGATCGCAACGGGCGTACGAACCATTCACATGCGCAAGCGCGGCCGTCGCGGTCGGCACTTCCTCCTGTATTCCGAGACCGCAGACGAGGTCAGAATCCAACGCGTCCTCCATGACAGTATGGAGCTTTCGCGTCACCTAGCGGGAGACGATGGTTGAGCGCCCGCTCAGTTCATAAATCTTCATCGACGGCCGTTTGGGCCAAGCCCGGGCCAATCGCACTTTTCCTCGAATGACCGGCGCGCTCTAAACCTGCCGATCGCGGCCTGCAGGACCCGCGACGCCCCTATCCCCATAGCAGCACACGCGCACCCCGCGGTTTCGTCCCTTGGCTGCTCTTCGCCACCGGGTAATCTCATTGGATTTCTCGGAAACTGCTTCCTGTCCAAGCACAAGCCCTGCCGTGGTTGCATAGGCCGAGACCAGGTGCAGAGGCGCCTCTCCGAGGGCCCTGTCGTGGCTGCGGCGGGATGTTTTTCCGTCTATTGCCACGAAGTCGGGGTTTTCCGGCCAGGTCTCCCGCACCCAGGCCGTGAAGGCGGCGGCAAACAAGGCCGGCTCGATCCGGTTCATCAGACGGCAAGAGCTCGCTCGAGTTCGACAAGGTGTTGTAAGTCGCCGCCGCCGCCGGCGTCAGCCTCACCGCGCGAGGCGAACCATGAGCGAACTCTTGCTCGATGTGCGGCTTGACAGTTTTTCTGAACCGATCGGCGTGCTGGTGCGCGACGATAAGGGGGCGCTCGCGTTCGCTTACACGCCAGAGCATGCCGCGAACCCCGCCGCGCTTGCGCTCTCGCTCTCACTGCCGCTGACTGTCGAACCCTACGCAGATGGGCCGACGCGCGCCTTCTTCGACAATTTCTCCCCTACAACCGCGAGAATCAGGGCTAAGCGTGGTCGATTTACTTGCGATTTGGCTAGAGTTTGTCTAGAATTCGTCGATGCGGGAAGTTGCCCTCTATGACGCCAAGAACAACCTCTCCGCCCTGATCGCCGAGATTGAGGCGAGCGGGGAGGAGATCCTGATCACGCGCCACGGCGCGCCTGCCGCGCGGTTATCCCCGGTGGCGCCATCGCTGTCGCCGGCGCAGCGCGCTGAGATCCTGGCCCGGATCGCCGCCAATCGCGACGCTTGGGCGGCCGCCCACGCTGAGGCCGCGCGCCCCATCCCCTGGGAAAATGTGAAAGCCTGGATGGACGAAGACCGCTGATGGCGATCGTGCTGGATGCGTCCGCCGGGCTGTCGCTTCTCGTCGCGAGCCAGGCCACTGCGGCGTCGGAGGCTTTCCGCGCCAGCGCCGCCAGCGAAGAGCTGTTGGCGCCTTCCGTGTTCCGGTTCGAGATGCGCCACGCCTTGATAAAGCTGGAACGCCGCGCGCTGGTCTCGCCCGCCGCGCTCGATGTGGATCTGCCCGCCCTGGAAAGCGTTGTAACGGTAACGCCGGCGCCCAGCGATCTCGAACTGGCGGGCATTTCAGCGCTCGCGCGGGCCGAAGGATTGGGCCTTTATGACGCCGCCTATCTAATCCTCGCCATCGCCCGCGCAGGCACCCTGGCCAGCCGTGACTTCGCTTTGCTGGACGCCGCGAAATCGCAAATCGCAAATCGCCATCCTGACACCCGGACAATTTGTTGCTAGACTAAAGTTATGAGCGAAACCCTTACCTTGACGACCGTCACAGGCGTCCTGCGCGAGCTTGAAATGGCTGCGAAAGCCGAAGGGCTGAGCGTTGAGGCCTTCGTCCTGCGGGCCGCTCGCCAGCGCGCGCGGGACCTCGTCGATGCGGAAGAATTCTTCGCTGAACGCGCCCGCCGTGCCGGCTCGGCGGCTTTGGCCACCTTTGATCGCTTGTTCGATCCAAACCGCACGGGCGGCGAACCGCCGCAACCCGGCGATGAAATGCCAGAATGACCGCGAACGACGGCGTTTTCGCTGTGGGCGCCGCGAATGGCGAGTTTCTGGATGCCTATTTTGCACGATGGGCAGGCTTCGACGCTGAGCGCCAAACAACTGAGGCATTTTTCGCCGAACGCCGCGCGCGCACTGACCTCGCCGCGGCGCGGGACCTGCTGACCAAACCCCGGGGCGAAGCGCCGGGCCATTAAGCCCATACCCTTTGTTCGCCCCGCCGGAGGGGTAGGCGAAATCGGGACGAACCCTTCGTCCCGCCACTTCCAGGGCCGCCGCCCCGCGCAGCGCCGGTCAAGGGCGCGGCATCAGCCGCGCAGGGCTTGTCCTTGACTGGCGAGAGCCGGGTGGCATCTGCGAAGCGTCAACGGGCAGCATCGGTGCCGAGATCACTGGTTGAGCGCCGGGTGCGGCGCTTCTCCCAATCCGTCAGCGCGGCTTCGAGGTAGCGAACCAGCCGCGGGCCATACTTCACGAAAGGCGGGCCTTCTCCGATGACGCGCCAGCGATTGAGGGTGTGCTTGGAAATCTTCAGGCGCGTGGCGGCTTCTTCGACGGTAAGGAGTTCATCATAGTGCATGATCGCGTCTCCGCTGCCGGCCCCCGGAATTGGCAGCCGTTGGCGTTGATGAGAACGGCAAAACACGCCGTCGCAAATCGCCTTGTCCGCGAAAATGAAAAGCTGGGTGAAGGCGCATTTTCGCAAACAAGAACAATCCGTGTCCGCCTGTCGCAGCGCTTTGCCGCCTTGAACTCTCCAGCGCTATCGATAGCCGCGGATCGCCCTCAATCGCCCACGGCCACAATGTATCGAGCCACGCGAGTAAGTCGATTGTCGCAGGGGGCTTCGATTAGGCTTTTCGCGTTGTGGTTTGGGCGAGATAGGCGTCCAAAGCCGCCGGCGTATAGCCGATCAAGCGTGCGGCGCGCTTCACAAAAGCCGGACCAACGCCCTTCGCGCGCCAGCTCTTCAAGGTAGCAGGCTTGATGTTGAGATAGGTGGCGGCTTCCGCCGGTGTTAACACAGCGGGCTTGTCGACGGCGGGTTTGGCTGGGCGGCGGGGGCGCGGATTGGAGGACGGTCTGGTTCCTTCGGCTGGTGCGTCTGGCCCCATGTTTGGGGCCGCCATTAAATCAAAAAGGGACAATTGCACCGGCGCACGGATCCGGCTGCGTTTGGTTTTGCCCGCTTTTCTTGGCCTTTTCGCCATCTTCGCCAGGCCAACCAGAGCCTACATTAAAAGCGGGGAGTACCGTCTTAAGCCGCCTTGTCTGGGCCGGTTGGGCGGATCAGGACCTCTGCAGGAATGCCAAGATGCGCGTGTAGCTTGCGAATCATATCGATCGACAATTTTCGCTTGCCACTCAGCACCTCAGCGACGCGGTTCCGTCGCCCGATGATCGGCTCAAGGTCTTTGCGGGTCAGGCCCTGTTGCTCCATTCGGAATCGGATCGCTTCGATCGGGTCAGGGGGATCCACGGCATGATGCTTTGCCTCAAAGGCATCGATCAAAGTCGCCAATACGTCCAGGCGGTCACCGTCCGGAGTCCCGCTTTTGGCACCCCAAAGGCGGGCCACTTCCGCCATCGCTGCGGCGTGATCCGCCTCGGTTCGGATCGGCTTCAGATTATCCACCATGTTCAATCTCCGCCACGTCGATCTTGTCATAGTCCTTGTGTGTGCCGATCCATTTGATCCACACGATGCCCCTTTCGAAATCCACCGCGACGACAAGTCGATAATCATTGCCCTTAATGTTGAAGACGATCCGCTCTGCGTTAACGACGCTCGCTGTGGCGAAGCGCTGCCTTATATCAGCGCTGCTCGCCCAATCGGCTTGGCTGACTTCGCTGAACCATGCGTCCAGCGCGGCTTTCACAGCGGGCTGGTCTTTGCGACCCGCTAGCGTTTCAACGAAGTCGCGCAAAGTACGTCGGGCGATTACGCGCATGAGATGACCTACCATGGTCCCATTTTGGGATCAAGGGTTACCGATCGATCCCAACTGCGCGCATGACGTGTGCGACGCCGTCCTTCATCCCGGCCATGACCTTCTGGCCGGTGTCGGTATCGAGTCCCGGCGGCATCGGCACCAGAGTAACGCGGTCGTGGCGTTCTAAAGCGAGGTGTTTGCCGCTCGGCAAGTCCACCTCGCCGCGCACGGTCCAGCGCTGCCTCTTCGACCCCAGCTCGCGATAGGGTTTGCCCGCATCTGCGCTTAACGCCTTCGCCGCCTTTTCGAAGGCATCTCCGCTTTCCTGCTGTTTCCCGGCGCTTCCGGGCGTTTCCCCCAATCGCCTCCGATCGCCCTTAGGTGGATGATCGTAGGCCTTGTCGCCGCGATCCTTGGCGAACCGGCAGCGGCGGATGTCGGCATGCAGTTCGAGCGCGCGCAACCGCGGCTGCCAGTCCGGCGCAAAGGCAAAGACGCCGCGCTTGACCTCCTGCGCGAGCCCCAACCGCGAGAGTTCTACCACTCGGGCCTTCATCGACGCCGCAAGGTCCGGGTGGCTTGCGCCCTTCCCAAGCGTGGCCATGCGCACCTTACCCTCAGGGTCCAGCTGTTTGCCGATGAGCTTGTCGAACCTGGTCAAACGGGGTGCGCGTACCTCGCGGTCCTTCGCCCGGCGCTCGTCATCAGGCGTGCGCGGCCCAAGCCGCTCGGTCGCCATATCACGTGCGATCTCGCGAAAGCTGTGCTTGATAAACGTGTCCGGTAGATTGACTGGGAGGCCTTCGCCATCGCGCCCTCGGATCACATCGTGTGTGTGCGGATTGTCCGTGTCCCAGTGGTTGACCGCCACCCATTGCAATGGTCTGCCCAGCTCGGCCTCCGCCCGCGCCATCACTTGGCGGGTGTATCCGGTCAGGTCGGCAATGGCCTGCCCATTCTCAGGCGAGAGGATGACGCGGAAATGCCGGCTGTCTTCGTGTCCCCATTGCTTGAACCGTTCGCGCCCGTTCACGCTTGTCTCGGTGAAATCATAAAAACCATGCGTATCGTCGCGGCTCAGATAATCAGCATGCGGCGCAACCTCGTTGTCCAGGCGTGCGCTTTCGCGCTCAATGTAGGCACCGTGTGCGCCGAGCGCTGCCGCGCCGCCTCCGGCATGCTTGAATTAGTGCACTTTGACGATGGCGCGCTGGCGCGGGTCGCTCGCGTGATCGGCTGATTTGACACGCGATGTGCTTGATCGCGGCCCGCCGCCACCCGGCATGCGCTTCATCCGTGCGTCAAGCCGCGCGCCGATGCGCGAAGACTTGGCCGACTTTCCGGCACGCAATTGAAAGGACAGTGCGTCTTCGTCGTTCGCTTCGCCATCCCGAAGACTACGATTGAAACTGCGCGCCGCCATGACCATACCTCGCACCACTGTGCAGGGTGCAAGGCGCACCTCATTGGCACTGTGGGAAGCATAGGCACACCTTGCGCAAACGCCATGGCGCACAACGACAAAACGAACGCTGCACCCTTTGTTATCTTCCCTTTTGTCGTTGGGGGTTGGCTTCGTGTGCACCCTGTTGATGGTTTTGCGGGGCGGGCGTAGCGGGCAAGCATCGGCAAGGGAATCCCATCCATAGCGACAGAGTATTGATCTCACGGCGAGAGCTGAAGCGGGAGGAGATGCTGTGGGATGAAATCGGCGGACAAGGGTGCGGCCCGGCGCGATACTTCTTCGCGTCAGCGCTGGCCGCGCTGACGCGGCGCACGCTTCATGTCACGCACGTTTATCCATGCCCTCGTCGCCGGGATCGCGATCTTCGCATTGGGTGGCGCACTGGGCGTGCAACGCAGCCGACCGATCGAGGCGCAAGTCCATCCTAGGCGCTAGAAGGCGCAGGGGCAAAAAAGGCTACTCTCGATCAGGAAGCCCGAAGCGGGAAGGATACCCCAAACCGCGCTTGAGGGGTATAGGGGCATGATCCACCGGTTTAGCTAGCTCGGATCAGCCTATAAGCTGACAGTCGGATGTCGGGTCATTCGGTCAATCGTTGGCCCAGACATGCCAGTTGGCGCTAACGGATCGACGAATGTTTAGTCGATCTGGCGCCGCATCCGGTCCCGGGCTGACTGGCAGGGTCGCTGCAAAGCATCCGTTCGCGTAAACGTTATGGCGGTGTCAACTTGGCCCGGAGCAGACATTGACGAGTCCGCTTCAAAATGTGACTTTCGGGCGATGCGACCGCCGAAGACGCGCATCATGTATATCGAAAACAAGTCGGGTTCGTTGAACGGTCCGGCGCATATTGGTCGCGTCACATTCAATCGAACCGGCAAGTCGCTGACCTATCGAGGTCGGACGTTCCAGAGTCTCAAAGGAAGCGGATTCAAGGCGAACTATTTCGACGTGGAGACCCGAGAAGAATTCTGGATTTCAGGGCCGCGCAAGGATGGCCTAGATCGGCTATATCCAGAGAGCACCCGCGCAGTCGAAGTCGATGACGATGTGGCCGAAGAGTATTGGCGCGATATTCGCGGCATGGAGCGCGTCTCAGCCTAGCACTAGATTGCCAATATGACCGACGAAACTCCCTGGGGAGTCGAATGTAGCAACGCCGCATGGGCGTTTGGTCAACAATGTCGCGATTTCAAGAAGAGTAACCCGTATGACTTGGTTGCGCTGGATCGCATCATCAACACGCTCATGACAGAGCTATGGGACAACGGGTTCAGCCAAACCGAAATTCGTTCAGCGTTCGAGCAAGCATTGGCAGACATGCCTCGCTATGCGGCTGGGCTCGACGAGCGAAGCGACGGCCCATACTGATCCGTTCGTCTGTTCTCGGCGAGTGCTCGGTCGACTGCGGACGCGTCAATGGCGGCTTTCGAAACAGTTTCCCGCCGCCTGACCCGGTGAAAAGTGCCCGAACTACAAAACTTCGCATCGGCCTCTCTCCGAACTCGAAACTCCCCTTTCGCGGCCAGATTTACCCTGCGCCTGCTGACCGTCATGCCATTGCGCGTGTCGTCACGTGCGGCTTTCCGATCGAGTTGACGGTTTGGTGCCTTCGCCGGGCGTAGCGCGCTGCGCTCTGGCCGCAGCGGCACGGCGCTGCTGCTTGGCTCAGCTCGTCAAAAATTTGGTAGCCCAGTGGTAGCCCGAGCGCAGAAGTCACAGGTCTCGTTTTCGCGCGATCCCGCCAAATCGTTGATTTTATTGAGAAAAATGGTGCCGCTTACGTGACTCGAACACGTGACCCCCGCATTACGAATGTAAGGGAAAAGCCTTCACGCGCCCTCTTTCGACACTCCCGAAAATTCACGAAAGCCTTGCAGAATATGCTTGTCTGGCTTGGCTTTGCGCTCTCCCCGCTTCACACGACGCACCCGCGAACTCTTGCGTTTTCACTGCCTTCTGCTACCTATTTGCTACCTGAGAGTGAGGCTAGGTAGCAGCTAGGTAGCAGAATTGGGGGCGGCGATGGGTGCCACACGGATTACCGGGAAGATCACGAAAAAGGTTGTGGAAGCGATCAAGCCGCCGCCGCCCAACCAGCCGCCGGCTGAGGCCTGGGATATCGAAGTAAAGGGCTTT
>JBILVS010000109.1:0-9141 GCA_044370335.1 Caulobacterales bacterium | reverse complement strand
GTGTTCCAGATGTCGGTGATGGTCCAGCCAAGACCGGCGGCCGCCTTAAGGATCGCCTCTACGTCCGGCGTGTCGATCGTGGCGACCGCTCCCGTCGCCTCGTCGCGGATCAGATAGCCGTAATTGTCGGACAGGCAGGGGAACTGGTGGACCGTAATCATCCTCCCACCCTAGCCCAACGCCCCCTCGAAATCCCGCGGAATCCGCGCCATAAGGGCGCTGATGCGCCTGGATGCCTCCGCCGTTGCCGCCTTTTACAGCTCGCCCTTGGGCGAAGTGGCGCAGCGCATGTTGGCCCGCCGCCTCGCCGCCGCCTGGCCCGATGTGACGGGCCTCGACGTGTTGGGCTTCGGCTATGCTGGCCCGCTGCTGGCCGCGGTCACCGGCGCGCCTTGTCGGGTCGTCAACGCCTTTCCCGCCGCCCAAGGAGCGGCGCCATGGCCGGAAGAGGGACCAAGCGCCTGCGTGCTCACGGAGGATGAGCGCTTGCCCTTCATGGACGCGGTGTTTGATCGATCCATCCTCGTCCACGCCTTGGAAGAGGCGCACCGGCCGCACCACCTCCTGCGCGAGGTATGGCGCGTAATGGCGCCCGAAGGGCGGCTCATCGTGATTGCGGCCAACCGCCTCAGCCCCTGGGCTCTGAGCGACGCCACCCCCTTCGGCCATGGCCGTCCCTTTTCCCGCCGCCAGCTCGCGGCTCTTCTCGCCGACGCCATGTTCGAGCCGGTCGCCACCGCCCGAGCGGTCTATGCGCCGCCTTGGAACAATCGCTTTCTTTTGAAGGGCGCGGACGCCTTGGAAGCGGTCGGCGAGCGCCTATGGCCGCCGTTGGGCGGGCTGGTGCTGATGGAAGCGGTGAAGCGCCTTGAGGCGCGGCCGGGCCGCCCTGTGCGCAAAGTCGGGCGCGCCGAGGCCAAGATGGGCGCCCGCGCCTGAAAAGTGCGGCGTTAGAGCCGCCAACGGGTCTTGCTGCACCTGCGGTGTTGGGCTTTGATAACGCGTTGAGCGTGGAGAGTTGGAAGCGATGAAGCTGATCACCGCTGTAATCAAACCCAGTCGGCTCGACGCTGTGCTGGACGCCTTGAAGGACGCAGGAGCCACCGGCGCGACCGTCTCCGAAGTGCGCGGTTTCGGCCGCCAGCGCGGCAAGACCGAGGTTTACCGCGGCGCGGAATATGAAGTGAAGCTGCTGCCTAAGGTGAAGGTGGAGGTGATCGCCCCCAACGAAATTCTGGAGAAGGCGGTCGACGCCATCGCCACCGCCGCCCGCACCGGCAAGATCGGCGACGGCAAGCTTTGGGTATTCGATCTCGATCAGGTCATGCGCATCCGCACCGGCGAGCAGGACCTGCAGGCCATCAGCGAGTGATCGCCGCGCCGGTCCTGCGGACCGAGCGCCTGCTCTTGCGTCCGCACACCCGCGAGGACTATGAGCCCCTCTGCTCCCTTTGGTCTGATCCGGAGGTGACCCGCTTTATCGGCGGCAACCCCGCCAACGCGCAGGACTGTTGGTTCCGCCTGATGCGCTACATGGGTCTGTGGCCATTACTGGGCTTCGGCTATTGGGCGGTCTGCGCCGCCGAAGACGGCCGTTATATTGGCGATGTCGGTTTCGCCGACTTCAAGCGCGGCTTGGGGGCGTCCTGCGACGGCGTTCCGGAGGCCGGATGGTCGATCACCCCGGCCGCGGCCGGCAAAGGCTACGCCACCGAAGCGATGCGCGCCGCCCATGCCTGGATTGATGACGCGCAGGGGCGACCCCGTTGCGTCTGCATGATCGAACCGGGCAACACCGCCTCCGTCCGCGTGGCGCTCAAACTCGGCTATGAGCGGTTGGGGGAGGCGACTTATGGCGCATCAGCCGTCACGCTTTATCAGCGCCCCGGCGGCTGAAGCGGCCTCATGCCCGCCGCAACAGGAACACGGCCTCTTCCGCCATCCAGTTTGCGGCCCACACGCTTCTTGCAAACGGCGCCCGCGCTTCCCCGCCGCTGATCGGCACGGCTTTGTCGACGGCGAATCCCAACGTAGAAATGAGCGCGGTGAAGTCCCGAATGGTGCACAGATGCAGCGTGTCGGAATCGCTCCAGCCGCCTTGCGCGTGCGGCGCGGTGGGCATCCGCCCTGTCAGCGCCAGCCGCGCGCGCTGTTTCCAGTGGCCCATGTTCGGAAACGACACCACCGCGCACCGACCGATGCGTAACAGCTCGCTCAACACCACCGGCGGCCGCCGCACCGCCTGGATGGTCTTGGACAGGATCACGACGTCAAACGCCCCGTCCGGATAATCCGACAGGTCGCGGTCTGCGTCCCCCCGCACCACCGAAAGACCCCGCGCCACGCACGCGTTCACCCCTTCCTGCGACAGCTCCATGCCGCGCCCCGTAGCGCCGCGTTCCCGCTGCAGCATGTCGAGCAGCGCGCCGTCGCCGCAGCCGACGTCCAACACCTTCGCCCCGTGATCCACCATCGTGGCGATGACAAGGTGATCCGCCCGAACGCTCATGCCGCGCTTGCCCCTGATCCGAGCGCAAGACCCCGCGCCGCCGCCGCCGCGTCGATGAACCCGGTCAGGGCCGCCTCAAACTGCGGCTCCTCCAACAGGAAGGCGTCGTGGCCTTTGTCGGTGTCCACCTCGACATAAGAAGCGTCGGCCCCCGCAGCGATCAGCGCCCGCACGATGGCGCGGTTTTCCTCCGGCGGATAATGCCAGTCCGAAGAGAATCCAAAGGTGCAGAACCGCGTCGGACTGTTGAGGAACGCCTGCGCCAGCACCCCGCCAAAATCCGCTGCGAGGTCGAAATAATCCACCGCCCGCGTGATGTAGAGATACGAGTTCGCGTCGAACCGATCGACGAAGCTCTGCCCCTGGTGGCGGAGATAGCTCTCCACCTGAAAGTCTGCGTCAAAGCCGAAGGAAATCCGCTCCCGCGCCTGCAGGTTGCGGTCGAACTTCCGCCGCAGCGCGGTTTCCGAAAGATACGTCACGTGCGCCGCCATCCGCGCCACCGCGAGCCCCTTCGCCGGCCGCACCCCTGCCGCGTCATAGGCGCCGCCTCGCCAATCGGGGTCGGCCATGATCGCCTGTCGACCGACCTCATAGAAGGCGATGTTCTGCGCCGAGTGGCGCGCCGCCGTGGCGATCGGCACACAAGAAAACACTCGCTTCGGATACGCCGCCGCCCATTGCAGCGCCTGCATCCCCCCGATTGATCCGCCGATCACGCAGAACAGCGTCTCGATGCCGAACGCCTCCACCAGCATCGCCTGCGCCCGCACCATGTCGGCGACCGTGAGGACGGGGAAATCAAGGCCGTAAACGCCTTCGCCCGCCGGATTGGGCGAGGATGGGCCGGTCGTCCCCATGCAGCCGCCCAAAACATTGGAGCAGATGACGAAAAACCGGTTGGTGTCGATCGGCCGCCCTGGCCCCACGATCCGCGGCCACCAGGCGGGGCGGCCAGTGTTTGGATTGGGGCTCGCCACATATTGATCACCGGTCAGCGCATGACAGATCAGCACCGCGTTGGTCCGGTTCGCATTGAGCTGGCCGTAAGTCTCGTAGGCCACCGACAGCGGCGAAAGGAGCTTGCCGTTCGACAGCTGCAGCGGCGCGTCCTGGTGAAAGGTGATCGCCCGAATACCGCCTATCGCGGTCCATCGGCCTGAAGTTGGGCTTGGGTGAATCATGGCATGTGAGAGCATACAGTGCGTCGCCCCATTCACCAGCACCTGATAAACCGTTAACCAGCGCCCTTCTGAAAACCACAAATCAGTCCTAAACAATGGCGGTGACCACCGAAGCGCCGCCCCCGCCTGCGAACCCGGACGCCCAATTGGCGCAAGCCCGCGCCAAGATCGACAGCGTCGACGCCGCCCTTTTGAGCCTGATCGGCGAGCGGGGCGAAGCCGTTGCGGCCCTGGCCACCGCAAAAGACCCGAACGGCTCCCCTTTGCGCCCCGCTCGTGAGGCCGCCTTGCTGCGCCGTCTGCTCGCGCAGGCGCCGCAAGGGGTGGAGCCTGAGACCCTGATCTGGGTGTGGCGGGGGCTCATCGCCGCCAGCATCCGCAAACAGAAACCCATCGAGGTGATCGCCGCCGGCGGCCACGACGCGGTGCGCCACTTGGAGCTCGCCCGCCTGCATTTCGGCCCCAGCGCCAAGATTACCCGCGACAGCGATGTGCGTTCCGCCCTCAGCCGCGTCGCCGCGGCCAATAACAAGGATGTCGCCGCCGTCGCCCCCTGGCCGGGCTCCTCCGGCCCCGGCATGTGGTGGCCGGTGCTGACCGAAGGCCGCTTTCAGGGCCTGAGCGTCGTGGCCATGCTGCCGATGCGCGGCGAGCCTGAAGCCGCCCTTGTCACTGCCGGGGCGCCGCTGGAGCCCTCCGGCGCCAACGACCACACCCTCATCGTCGGCTTCGATCAGCGCTTCCGCCTCGACAAAGCAATGGCCGAGGCCGGCGTGCAGGGCAGACTCCTCGCCCGCGCCAACGCCAGCGTCCTGGTGCAGGCTGACGGTTTCCTCGCGCCGCACGAAGACCGCTTCAAGGCCCTGCAGGCGGCCGGCCTTGACGGCGCCCGTGTCGTCGGCGCTTTCTCCCCGCTCTGATCCTCACGCTTTCAGCCCGAGAGCCCGTTTCGCCATGCCGGTTCAGCCGCTGCCTTCGATCGACGCCATCGAGCCCTACAAAGGCGGCGAAAGCCGCCTGCCGGGCTTTGAAAAGCCCATCAAGCTGGCCTCGAATGAAAACCCTTTGGGCTGTTCGCCCCTGGCCAAAGCGGCGTTCATCAACGCCGCGCAGAAGCTCGCGCTTTATCCCGACGGCTCTGCCGCGGCGCTGCGCGAAGCCCTCGCTGCCCGTTACGGCGTCGATGCAAACCGCATCGTCTGCGGCGCAGGCTCTGACGAGATCTTTCAGCTTCTTGGCCGGGCCTACCTCGCTCCCGGCGATGAGATCATTCAGTCCCAATACGGGTTTTTGGTCTATCGGCTGGTGGCGCAGCAATCGGGGGCCGCGACTTTGTCCGCGTCCGACAAGGACTTCACCGTCGATGTCGACACGATCCTGAGCCTTGTCTCCCCGCGGACCAAAATCGTCTTCATCGCCAACCCGAACAACCCGACCGGCACTTATGTCCCGTTCGAAGATTTGAAACGTCTGCACGCGGGATTACCGAGCGACGTGCTCCTGGTGATCGACGCGGCCTACGCCGAGTATGTCGACGCCAACGCTTACTCCAGCGGCCTCGAACTCGCCGCAGAGTATGACAACGTTCTGATGACGCGGACCTTTTCCAAGATCCACGGCCTCGCGGCCCTCCGCCTCGGCTGGGCCTATGGTCCAGCGTCTGTGATCGCCGCCCTGAACAAGGTCCGCGGGCCTTTCAACGTCTCGGCCCCTGCGCTCGCCGCCGGCGTTGCAGCCTTGTCCGATATGGGCTTTGCCGCAGAAAGCGCCGCCCTCAACGCTCGCGAACGCAAGCGCGTCAGCGAGGCGATCGCCGGCCTTGGCTATGCCGTCACTCCCAGCGTCTGCAATTTCGTCCTGGTCCATTTCGCCTCCGGCGGGGCGGCCGCGATGGATCAGCATCTCCGCCGCCACGGCCTCATCGTCCGCGCTATGGGCGCCTATGGCCTGAAGGACGCGTTGCGCATCTCTATTGGCGCTCCCACCGAGAACGACGCCCTGATCGCCGCCTTGACGGGCTTTAAGGCGACCGCATGAACCACCTCTACCAGCGTCTGGCGGTCATCGGCTGCGGCCTGATCGGCTCATCCGTGGCCCGCGCCGCCAAGGCCTCCGGCGCTGCGGCCGCGATCACGCTGTATGACGCCAACGCTGAGGTGCTAGCCAGGGCCGCGGCCTTGGGTCTGGGCGAGCCCGCAGCCGCCCCCGCCGACGCCGTCAAGGGCGCTGATCTGATCCTGCTCGCGACCCCAGTCGGCGCCATGGGCTTCGCCGCCGAAGCCATGGCCCAAGGCGTCGGGGAGGGCGCCGTCGTCACCGATGTCGGCTCCACCAAGCGCGCGGTCATCGACGCGGTCGCCCCCCACATCCCCCCTCACGCCTTCTTCATCCCCGGCCACCCCATCGCCGGCACCGAACAGTCCGGCCCCGAAGCCGGTTTTGCGAGCCTCTTTGAAGGCCGTTGGGCGGCGATCACGCCTTTGGCCGACCCGCGCCCCGCTTATGCCGAGGCCGCGCTGAGCCTGGCGGCGTTTTGGTCAAGGCTCGGCGCCAAGGTCGAAACCATGGACCCGGACCGCCATGATCTCGTCCTCGCAATTACAAGCCACGTCCCGCATCTGATCGCCTATTGCATCGTGGCCACCGCGGAAGATCTCGAGCAGGTCACCGAGCAGGAGGTCGTGAAGTATTCCGCCGGCGGCTTCCGGGACTTCACCCGTATCGCCGCCTCCGATCCCACCATGTGGCGCGATGTGTTCCTCGCCAACCGTGAAGCCGTGTTGGAAATCCTGGGACGCTTCTCGGAGGATCTCTCCGCCCTGCAGCGCGCCATCCGCTGGGGCGACGGCGACACCTTGTTCCAGACCTTCAGCCGAGCCCGCCGCGTGCGCCGGGAGGTCATCGAAGCGGGCCAGGACACCCCGACCCCGAATTTCGGCCGCAACGCCTCTCGTCAAGGCCCGGACGACGCCGGCTCGTAAACCGGCCCCAGGGTCCGCAGCGGCTGAGGTGAGATCGCCCCCAAAGGCGTATCGGCCTGCCAGCTCAACACCCCGTCCTGCGCGGTCAAGGTGACAGTGCTGATCTCAAGGCTCTGCGCCAGGATCGCCGTGAGCGGATTATCGCCCCCGCCGGCGACCGCCTCGAGGAAGGCGGGCGTGTCGCTCGGCCGCACATTGAGCGCGCCTTGCAGGCGTCGGCCTTCGTCCAAACGGATCAGGCCGTCGCCTGTTGCGGTGAGCGGCCCCCACGTCACCTCCGCCGCCTCCAGTCGGGTCTCGCCTCCGGCCTGCCGCCAGAGTTCCAGCGGATCAGGCGCAGACCCCTCGATGAGCGCCTCCGCCTTGGCGACGACCACCCCCAGGGTCATCGCGGAGAGCTCCTGCCCGAGCGCCTCGAAAGCCCGCACAGGCGAGGCGAGCTGCACCCCGGCGCCTTGGATCGCCACCTGCCAATCCGCGGCGTTCCGCGCGTCCGGCCGGATATGCACCCCAAGGGCGGCAAAGCGCAGACCCTGATCGGCCGGCGCATTCGGCAGCGCAAGCCGCAGGCCTTCGCCTGCAAAGCTGATCCGGGCGAGCCGCTCGCCTTCGAGTCTGATGCTGGCTTCCACCCGCGTCCCGGTCATCAGCCGCTCGCCGCCACCCTGCAACCGGTACGACACCGGCTGCGGCAGCGAGACGATCACGTGCTGCGGATTGACCGGATTGATCGCCACGAGCGCCAGCGGCGTTGACGCCTCATAGCCCCCCCGCGGATCGACCGCTGCAGCCGCCGTCAGCCGCGCTTCGAGCCGCAAAGGAAATCCGCCGATGGCGGCGGACGCGAAGCCCCCGCGCCCCGTCGCCTCCTCTTGCGTCCGCGACCAGTCGTTCAGCGCCGTCTCCACCGCCGTCCGCAACGCAAACCAATATCCGCACCAACCGACAACGATCAGGCCGGCGATGGCCCAAGGAATGATGAGGCCCCAGCGACGAGGGCGTGAAGCAGACGATGTCATGCGGTCGGTCTCTCAGCGGCGAGGGCGTCAGAAGCGTCGTCGATGGTGTTTTCGAGCCGGGCCATGAACTCCGCCCGCGGCAGTCCCGGCGGGATCGGGTCCAGGATCGCGAAGGTCACCACGCCCGGCCGGCGGATGAGGCCCTTGGCCGGCCAGCAGCGGCCCGTATCGAGCGCAATCGGCGCCACGGGCACGCCGAGGTCTTTGTAGAGCGCAGCGACGCCGGGCTTATAGTCGCCCCGCTCGCCGGGCTTGCGCCGTGTGCCTTCCGGGAAAATCCAAAGCTGTCGGCCTTCCTCCACCGCCGGTCGCGCCGTCCTCAAGAGCGTCCGCAAGGCGGCGGCGTTGGCCTCCCGCGCCACGGGGATCATTCGCAGATTTTTGGCGTACCAGCCGAAAATCGGCGCCGCCAAAAGCTCTTCCTTCATCACGATCGCTGGGTCGTCCAGCAACAGGAACGGCATCAGGGTGTCGAGCATCGACTGGTGCTTGGCCGCGGCGATAAAGGAGCCTTGCGGCAGCCGCTCGCGGCCGGTGATCACGACCTTGATGCCCATGATCCACCGCGCGCCCCACAGCGTCGCCCGCGTCCAGCTGCGGCCAGCGCCCAAACCGGCCCGCCGCGACACGAGCAGCACCGGCGCGAAGATGAGCCCCACCATCGTCATGGAGCCGTAAAGCCACGCGACGAACACCAACGACCGCAGCAGGTTCATCGCCCGTCGCCCTCCGCCGCAGGCGAAACCGCCGCGGCTTCGGACGGCGCAGGCGCGGGCTCCAAACTGACCGCCGGTCCCTCGGCCAAGGTCTCTTCGTTGGCGTCAAACGCCGCGATGACCGCCTCGCGCAGGCGCACGATCAGGAATTTTCCATACTCTATCGCCATCCGCCCGGCGGCCCCAGGATGGCTGCCCCAGAAGGTCGGATTGGACCACGGTGTCTCCACGGGGTAGGGCAAAAGGGTCACCCCCGGCATGGCGAGCCGCAGCTCGATATAGCTGCGCGGCATGTGGTAGTCGTCGGTCACCAAAAGCACGCGCTGATACCCCCACTTCTGCGCCCACGCCGCGGTTTCCGACGCATTCCCCAGCGTGTCCTGCGCGTCCCGGCCGAGATCCACGCAGCAGGCCGCAAGCTCCGGATTGATCTGAAGCGCCTCATGCAGCGCTTCATCGCTCAGATCACGGTTCACCCCGGAAATCAGCAATCGCTCGCCTGCACCGTTGCGCAGCAGTTCAAGGCCCGTGTCGAGGCGGCCCTGCGTGCCCCCCGTCAGCACCACGATCGCCTCCGCCGTCGGCGGGGCTTCTGGCGGTTGCAGCGCGTGCACTCGGTTCACGAACTGCAGAAAGCCCGCCACGAGCGCAAAGCAGAGCCCGATGCTCAACAGCGGCGTCGCGAACCGAATGGCCCGGGCCAGGAAAAGCGCGGCGGTGGTCATGGCGAGA
>JBILVS010000029.1:0-29103 GCA_044370335.1 Caulobacterales bacterium | reverse complement strand
CAGCAAAAGTGCGCAGCGGTTTTGCGTCCGGCGGCGCGATCAACAACAAGCGACCGCCAGCAAAAGTGCGCAGCGGTTTTGCGTCCGGCGGCGCGACCGATTAACTGGATTCCCGTGAAACAACCTGGAGGGGAATACTCGAAAGCGCTTACAATGATTAAGCTATATTCACTGGATTCCCGTGAAACACGCCTTTGGCGCACTGAATGCAAAGTCATTCCGAACCGAGCCGATCCGGAATCTTGAGGGGTCTCTCCCCGCCTGCCCCTGGCTTCCAGGTCTTGCTCATTCTCTCCCGGAAGGACTGTCAACACATCCCCAATCTCGACGCCGGCCCCCATATCCGCTATCACCGCCGCCGCTTTTCCAGAGGGCGCGACCCCGTGCGTGAAGACCAGTTCGACGTGATCGTCATCGGCGGCGGCCATGCCGGCTGCGAGGCCGCAGCCGCCGCCGCGCGACTGGGCGCCCGCACCCTGCTCCTCACCCACCGCGCCGACACCATCGGCGAAATGAGCTGCAACCCCGCCATCGGCGGCCTGGGGAAAGGCCATCTCGTCCGCGAGATCGATGCCCTCGATGGCGTTATGGGGCGCGTCGCGGACGCCGCCGGCATCCAGTTCCGCCTGCTCAATCGGTCTAAGGGCCCCGCCGTCCGCGGCCCCCGCGCCCAGTCCGACCGCAAGCTCTACAAACAGGCGATGCAAGCCGCCCTCGCCGGCCAGGCGAACCTCACCATCCGCGAAGAGGCGGTGGAGGATCTTGTCCTCTCAGACCGCGTCGTCTCCGGGGTCCGCTGCGCCTCTGGCAGCGCCTACCATGCCCCCCGGGTCGTGCTGACGACGGGCACCTTCCTCAAAGGCGTCATTCATATCGGCGCCAAGCGCATCCCCGCCGGCCGGGCAGGCGAGGCCCCCGCCATCGGCTTGTCGGACCGGCTCTACGGCCTGGGTTTCCAGATGGGGCGGCTAAAGACTGGGACCCCCGCCCGCCTCGACGGCTCCACGATCGACTGGGCGACCCTCGAGATGCAGCCCGGCGACGACCCGCCGACCCCGTTTTCGTTCCTGACAAAAGCCATCACGAACCGCCAGGTCGCCTGCGGCGTCACCTGGACCACGACCGAAACCCATAGGATCATCGCTGAAAACCTCGACAAGTCGGCGGTCTATTCGGGCGCCATCGCCGGCCGCGGGCCGCGCTACTGCCCCTCGATTGAAGACAAGGTCGTCCGCTTCGCCGACAAGTCGCAGCATCAGATCTTTCTCGAGCCCGAAGGCCTCGACGACGACACCGTCTATCCCAACGGCATCTCCACCAGCCTCCCAGAAGACGCCCAGGAAGCCTTCATCCGGACCATTCCCGGGCTGGAGCGTGCGGTCATCCGCCGGCACGCCTACGCCATCGAGTATGACTACATGGACCCCCGCGAGCTGACCGCGACGCTCGAGACCAAACGCCTCCCCGGCCTCTATCTAGCGGGTCAGATCAACGGCACGACCGGCTATGAAGAAGCCGCCGCCCAAGGCCTGATCGCGGGCCTTAATGCGGCGCTTGCCGCCGGCGGTTCAGCGCCCTTCGAGGTCACCCGTGCCGAAGGCTATCTCGGCGTGCTCATCGACGACCTCATCACCCGCGGCGTCACAGAACCCTACCGCATGTTCACGTCCCGCGCGGAGTACCGGCTCACCCTGCGCGCCGACAACGCCGATCAACGCCTCACCCAAAAGGGCATCGACCTCGGCTGCGTCGGGCTGGAACGCACCGTGGCCTTCCGCCGGAAAATGGCCGCCATCGAACGGGCGAGGGGCCTCGCCCGCTCCCTGGTGCTCACCTCCACCGAGGCTGCCAACGCCAGCCTCAAGGTCAATCAGGACGGCCAGCGCCGCAACGCGATCCAGCTCCTGGGCTACCCCACCATCGCCTGGGACGATCTGGCGGCGATCTGGCCCGAACTCAAAGCCGTCCCCTCCGAAGCGAAAGAGCAGGTCGAGATCGACGCCCTCTATGCGGGCTATCTCGATCGCCAGGAAGCCGACATCGTCGCCTTCCGCAAAGACGAGGACCTCCGCCTTCCCGCGAATCTGGACTACGCCGCCGTAGGCGGCCTTTCGGCAGAGGTCCGCCAGAAGCTTCAGGCGGCCCGCCCCGCGACCTTAGGGCAGGCCGGCAGGATCGAGGGCGTCACGCCCGGCGCCCTGACCGCGCTCCTGGCGCACGTGAAAAAGCGGGCCTAGCGCCGGCAGGGGGGATGCTGACCACCCCCCATCCTCCCCGTTCCAGGGAGAGGAGTTCGGTCAGCGCCAAACGCGCTCTCTCCCCGGAAGGGGGAAATGAAGGGGGGTCAGAACCCATGCTTAAAGACACGCTCTTCATCCTAGATCCCGTCTTCCAAGACCCCGCGCTGGAAGGAATCTGGTTCTGCCCGAACGGCGCGATGGTTTACGGCGCCCTCGCCGCCAACCCGCATTGGGCCGATCATATTGAGATCCGTCGCATCGCCTTCCCCCGCCCCCGGAACGAGGTGATCGCCCTCGTCGGCGAAGAGAACCAGGGCCTGCCGCTCCTGCTCTTCGCCGATCCCGCCACCGCCCCAGCGGACGCGAAACACCTCGCCGGTCGCGCCTTCGTTCAAGGGGGGATCGCCATCGGCCAGGCGCTGGCCGCCCGCTATGGCGGGGCAGGGCCGCACCCCTAAAGACCAACGCCCCCTCGGTCATTAAGGCCGAGTATCGCGAGCCGATCCGGAATGACCCTTCAACGCATGGGCGGGCCTTCAACACCCCGGCACACCAAAAAGATTCCCGTGAAACACAAGGGCGGCTAAACCCCGCCGATGGACACCGCCGAAGGCCCCGCGCTACTCGAATCCCACTTTCCCCTCCCAGGGGAAACCCGCGCTCGCCTGGAAACCCATCTCCGCCTGCTGACGGAATGGAACGCCAAAATGAACCTGGTCGGCCCAAATGAGCTCGCGCGCTACTGGTCCCGCCACGCCCTGGACAGCGCCCAGCTTGTCACCCTTGCCCCTGACAGCGCGGCCCGCTGGCTCGACCTTGGCAGCGGAGCCGGGTTCCCCGGCCTCATCATCGCAGCCTTCATCGCCGACCGCCCGAATGCCCGCGTCCACCTGGTCGAGAAAAGCCCCAAGAAGACGGAGTTCCTGAAAGCCGCCGCCGCCGCCATGGAGGTCCCTGTCGGCATCCTCAACCAGCGGGCCGAAGACCTCCGCGTCCAGCCCTACGACGTCCTAACCGCCCGCGCCTTCGCGCCCTTGCCGCGACTCATCGAGTATGCGAAGCCTTTCCTCGCCAGCGGTGCGATAGGGTTGTTCCCCAAAGGGGCGGACTACGAAGCAGAGCTCACCGCCGCCGGCTTCAAGCCCAGTGGTGGGGCCTATCTCTCAGGGTCGATGCGGGCGGAGGCGACGCCAAGCGTCACCAACCCCGCAGCCCGTGTGCTCCGCCTTACAGCGGCCGCCACGCCGACTTGACCACCAGCGCGAAGCGCTGAAAGGGACCGATCCGGACCCCGCTCCTATGGAGGAACGACCCCATGCGCATCCTTGCGATCGCCAACCAGAAGGGCGGCGTCGGAAAGACCACCACGGCCATCAACCTGGGCACCGCGCTCGCCGCTGTCGGCAAGCGCGTGCTGATCTTCGACACCGATCCCCAGGGCAACGCCTCCACCGGCATCAATATCGGCCAGGAGCAGCGGGCGGTGTCGTCCTACCATGTGCTCAACAGCGAAGCCTCGCTCACGCTCGCTGTGCAGCGCACCGATGTGCCGAACCTCTTCATCATCCCGGGGGAGGCGAACCTTGCGGGCCTTGAGAGCGAGCTGATCGCCCACGTCCGACCGCAGTTCAAACTCCGCGACGCCATCGCCGCCCACACCGAGATCGGCGGCGTGTTCGATTACATGTTGATCGATTGCCCGCCGTCTTTGAACATTCTGACGGTGAACGCCTTAACCGCGGCGGACGCAGTGATTGTGCCCCTGCAGTGTGAGTTCTTCGCCCTCGAAGGCATCAACCAGCTTCACCAGACGATCGAGGCCGTCCGCGCCAATCTAAACCCGCGGCTGACGATCCAAGGCATCGTCCTGACCATGTACGACGCCCGGACCAATCTTTCCGAGCAGGTCGCCGCCGATGTCAGGAACTTCTTCGGCGATAAGGTTTATGAAACCATTATCCCGCGAAACGTAACACTCTCGGAAGCGCCGTCGCACGGCAAACCGGCCATGATCTATGATCACAGAGCTGCCGGTAGTCTCGCGTACATGGCCCTTGCGAAAGAGTTGATCGAACGAGAGCGGCTCCTCGAAGCCGCATGAAGGGACGAAGGACATGAGCGAGGTGCGCAAAGGTCTGGGTCGCGGGTTGTCGGCGCTGTTGGGAGAACCGGCGCCATTTGATGCGCCGCGCCCCGCTCCCGGTCCGGCTTGGATCCCACCGACCACCGCCCCGCCGCCCTCAACGGCCGCCAATGTCGTTGAGCTGCCCCTCGGCGCGCCTCTCAGCGCCCCCCCGGTGGTGGCCGCCGCCGCGAGCGAGGAAGCGGGACCGCGCCTTCTGCCGCTGAACCAGATCGCGGCCAATCCGAATCAGCCCCGCCGTTGCTTCAACGATGCCGAGCTCGCAGAACTCGCGTCCTCGATCCGCGCCCGCGGCGTGCTCCAGCCGATCCTGGTCCGCCCTTTAGGGGAGGGCCGGTTTGAGGTTGTCGCCGGCGAGCGCCGCTTCCGCGCCGCCCAAGCCGCAGGCCTCGAGGCGATCCCCGCCGTCGTCCGCGCCCTGGGTGACGCCGAGGTCCTCGAAATCGCGATCATCGAAAACGTCCAGCGCGTCGATCTAAACCCCATCGAAGAGGCCCTGGGCTATCAGTCGTTGATCGAACGCTTCGGCCGCACTCAGGCCGAATTGGCCGAAGTGGTCGGCAAGAGCCGCCCCCACATCGCCAACACCCTGCGCCTGCTTTCGCTGCCCGAAGACATCCAGGCCCTGGTGAGAGAGGGCAAGATCACCGCCGGCCACGCCCGCGCCTGCATCGGCGCGCCGGACCCGCAGGGCCTCGCCCGCGTGGTGATGGAGCAGGGGCTCAATGTCCGTGAAGTCGAGCGCCTGGCGCAAAAGGCCAAGGAGGAAGTGCTCGGCCCCCGCGCCGGCGGCCCGCCCAAGGCCGCGGCCGCGAACGACGATGACCTTGCCGCGATGCAAGCAAGCCTTGCTGCGGCGCTGGGCGTGCCGGTTCAGATCGCGCGCAAAGGCGAGGGCGGGGAAATCAAACTGACCTTCAAGTCGCTCGCGGAGCTGGACGATCTCTGCCGAAAGCTGACAGTGCCGAACGCCGCGGCCGGGAACTTTTGACGCCGATCGCCTCTCCTCTTAGGGGAGGTGGCAGGGGGTGGGGTGAGACGCCCAACTGAGAAGGAGCACGCTCACCCCTACCCCTCTCCCTCAAGCGAGAGGAGGGTCAACCCTCACCCCCGCATCCGCGCGACCCCCCGATAACACTGCGCCACCAGCAGATCCTGCGGCGCGCCGGCGCGCTTGCACGCAATCTCACAGCCCCACACCAAGTCCAAAGCCCGCCCCAATCCGCCGGACGTCCAGTGCCGCAGCTGGTCGCCCATCACATCCTGGTCCTTCCAAAACACCGGCGGCCTCAGCGCCTTCACCGCCGCTTGCGGCCCCATCCCCCCATCCGCCAGCGAGCGCGCCTCCATGAGGCGCAGCAGCCGCCGCTCTAAGACCTTCAACGCCGAGATTGCGCTCGTCGCCTCCATGGAAAGCAGGGCCTCGACCGCCAAGGCCCCAGCGCCGTCGGTCGCATGCCGGGCCGCGGCGTCCATGGCCGAGGTCGCGCTGTCCCCAATCAGGGCGTCCACATCCTCCGCCGACAATGGCCGTCCCAACCCATGCGCATAGGTCGCAAGCTTCTCGATCTCGCCCCGCAACAGCGCCCGGTCCGAGCTCGCCGCATCCCTCAAGGCCCGCAGCGCCTCGGGCGAAACCTCGGTCTTCAGCGCCTTGAACGTGTCCGCCGCAAAGGCGTCGAGATCCGCCGCCGCATCGTCATAGAAAGCGATGCTGACCGCCTTCTGCGACCCTTCGAACGCCTTCACCAGCGCCGAAGACGAAGCCGTCCCATAAGCCTCCACCAGAAGGAAGCGCCCTCGATAGCCGCCGTCGAGCGCTTTCAGCGCCTCCACCACGAGAGGGGAGGCCGCGTCCCCATCCAGCCGCACCCGCACCAACCGCGCGTCGCCGAGCAGGGACTGGGCGCTCAGCGCGTCCATCAGCGCGGCTTTGTCGGCTTTCAGATCGTCGTCGGTGAGGCGGCTGACAGCAAATGGGTCGGGATCGCCCCCGGTCGCAGCCTTAATGATCGCCCCGCTCGCCTGTGCAATCAGGCCGCGGTTCGGGCCGTGCAGCAGTGCCGCCCCGACCTTAAGGTCAGGCTTCTCCGAAAAGCGCCGCGCCCCGGCGCCGGTCAGCTTCAAGGCTGAGCCGCCCTCAGCCGGAGGGCGATTTCAGTGCGCAGTTGATGCGCCAGCACCTCGCCCGCGCGATCCCGGGCGTCGTCCTGCGCGGTGATTTCCCCGAAGGCCGAATCCGGGATGTCAAAGCCCACCGTCGTGGTCAGCCGCCCAGTCAGGTCCGGCTGGCCCGGCGTCAGAAGCCGGTAATTCGCCACCACGATCAGATCGGCCCGCCGCGCGCTTTCATCGATTCGATAGCCAAGCCGGCTCACCGATTCCGTCAGCGTCACTTCCAGCACCCGCGTAGGGCCAGCCCGGTTCGCTTCCGCCGTCAAAAGCCTCGACAGCTCCTGCCCAAGGGCATGCCCCGCGCGGCCGTCAATCTCCGCCACCTGCACCGGCCCGATCACCGCCCCTTCGGACGAAGGCCCGTACATCGGCCGGAACCCGCACGCCGAAACCGCCAACAGCGCAATCGCCACCGCCAAGATCCGCATCCCGCTCTCCTTCACCCCGCCACGATATTCACGATCCGGTCGGGCACAACGATAACCTTGCGCACCGTCTGATCCTTCAGGAACGCCGCCACCGGCTCATGCGCCAGCGCCTGGGCCTTGACCGCCTCTTCCGAAAGCCCCTTGGCGACGGTGATTTCCCCGCGCCGCTTGCCGTTCACCTGGATCGGCAGGGTGACGCTGTCTTCGCGCACCAGATCAGGATCGGGCGTAGGCCAGGGCGTGGTCGCGACAAAGCGTTCAAACCCGAGCTTCTCCCAGCATTCCTCCGCCAGATGCGGCAGGAACGGTGAAATCACATGCGTCAGGATCCGCAGCGCTTCGCCCCGGGCGAACACGATCCCCAGATTATCGCCCTTGGCTTTGACGATGGCGTTCACAAGCTCATAGCAGCGCGCCACGGCGCGGTTGAAACGGAAGCCCTCAATATCCTCGGTGACGGATTTGAGCGTCCGGTGCGCCGCCTGCCGCAGGGCCAACGCCTCGCCTTGGTCCGTCCCGGGAGGAGGAGACGCCCCCAACGCCGGCGCGGGCTGACCATGCGCGTCCGTCAGCGACCACACCCGCTGCACAAAGCGCCACGCGCCTTCCGCTCCTGAAGCGCTCCATTCCACGTCCCGCTCTGGCGGGCTGTCCGACAGCACAAACCAGCGCACCACGTCCGCGCCGAAATCCTTCACGAAGTCATCGAGATCGACGACGTTCTTCTTGGACTTCGACATCTTCTCAAGAGCGCCGATTAGCGCGGGCTGCCCCGTCTCCAACTCGACCGCTTGGCCGTCTTTCAGATCGACCTCGTCCGGCGACAACCACTTCCCAGAGGCGCTGCGATACGTTTCATGCACCACCATGCCTTGGGTAAACAGCGCCGCGAACGGCTCCCCGCTGGGCAGGTCCAACAGCCCCACATCCCGCATCGCCCGGGTGAAGAACCGCGAATACAAAAGGTGCAGCACCGCGTGCTCCACCCCGCCGACATATTGATCCACCGGCAGCCAGGCCGAAGCGATGGCCTTGTCAAACGGCGCGGCTTCGTTCGTGGGGTCTGTGAACCGCGCGAAATACCAGGAGCTGTCCACGAACGTGTCCAGCGTGTCGGTCTCCCGCACCGCCTCCGCGCCGCACTCAGGGCAGCCGGTATGCTTCCATGTCGGGTGATGGAACAGCGGATTGCCCGGCTTATCGAAGGTCACATCCTCCGGCAACCGCACCGGCAATTGGTCCTCCGGCACACCGACAATCCCGCACGACGGGCAATGGATGACCGGGATCGGACAGCCCCAGTAGCGCTGGCGGCTGACCCCCCAATCCCGCAGTCGCCACGTCGTGGTAGCCTCCCCCGACCCAAGCTTTTCAAGCTCTTCGATCGCCCGGGCGATCCCCGCCTGCGTGGTCAGACCATCCAGGAAGCGCGAGTTATAGAGTGTGCCGTCCTCGGTGTAGGCCTCGGTCGTGATCGTATGGCTTGCAGGGTCCGCCCCCGGCGGCAGCACCACCGGCACATAGGGCAGGGCGTACGTGTTGGCGAAATCGAGGTCCCGCTGGTCCCCTGCGGGCGAGCCGAAAATCGCCCCGGTTCCATAGGTCGAAAGCACAAAGTTCGCCGCCCAAACGGGTAGCTCCCAGCTCGGATCAAACGGGTGCTTCACCCGGATGCCGAGGTCCACGCCCTTTTTCTCGGCCTTCTCAATGTCGGCCTCGCTGGTGCCCAAAGCCGCGCACTCGGCCATGAACGCCGCCACGTCCGGCCGGCCTTCCGCGATCGCTTTGGTGATGGGGTGATCCGCGGCCAACGCCAGGAACGAAGCGCCGAACAGCGTATCGGGCCGGGTCGTGAAGACCTCGATCGCCTCCGGCGCCCCGGCCGGTCGATCCCCGGCCATCGACCACCGGATCGTCGCGCCGCGGCTTTTCCCGATCCAGTTCGTCTGCATCAGCCGGACCTTGTCCGGCCATTGATCGAGCGTCTTCAGCGCCGTGAGCAGGTCCTCAGCGTAGGCCGTGACTTTGAACATCCACTGGTCCAGCTCGCGGGTCTCCACCACCGCGCCCGACCGCCAGCCGCGCCCGTCCACGACCTGCTCGTTCGCGAGCACGGTGTTGTCGACCGGGTCCCAGTTGACCTTCTGCTTCTTGCGGTAGGCAAGCCCCGCCTTCCAGAAACGCAGGAACATGGCCTGCTGGTGCTTGTAATAGGCCGGATCGCAGGTCGCGATCTCCCGGTCCCAATCATAGTCGCAGCCCAGCTTTTCGATCTGGGCCTTCATCTGCTTGATATTCTCGTAGGTCCACGCCCCTGGATGCACGTTCCGGTCGATCGCCGCGTTCTCCGCCGGCAGGCCAAACGCGTCCCACCCCATCGGGTGCAGCACGTTGAAGCCCCGCGCGCGTTTGAATCGCGAGACCACATCCCCCATCGTGTAGTTGCGCGAGTGCCCCACATGGATGCGTCCCGAAGGGTAGGGGAACATCTCCAAGACATAGGCTTTCGGGCGCTCCGATATCGGCGGCAGCGCCTTGAACACGCCGCTCTCGCGCCAAGCCTTTTGCCACTTGGGTTCGCTTTCCGCGTGATTGTACCGGGACGACATGCAAGCCTTGCCTTGATGGGGTTTTAAGGGCCCGAGGGTGGCTTGATGCTTTACGGCCTAGCCCGGGCGGTGAAAAGCGCCCGCTGCGAAAGGAGCGCTCAATCGTCTTCGCGAAGGGTCGAAAGGCGAAGCTCCCTCGCCCGGTTCAGGATCGCGTTCTCGATCTGATACTCGGTGTCGGGGTCGACGGTGGCGTCCACCCATGCGCTGCCGTTCCAGGTCTGCCGGAACAAAGACACGTTCAGCGCATCGGCCCGCAGACGCGTGTCCAACACAAAAACCGTCGCCTTGAAGCGTTCGTTCGGGACCGCCGGGTCGGAGTGCCAATCGGTGATGATCACCCCGCCGAACGGATCGGTCGAGGTCAACGGCATGAACGCGATCGTGTCCAGCGAGGCCTGCCACAGGAAGCTGTTGACCCCAATCTCGCCTCGCACCGGCGCGTTATCGTCATCGCCGCCGCCCAGGGTCGAGCAGGCGCCCAGCGCCCCTGTCATGGCCAGCGCCGCCGCTAGGGAAACAAGAGTGCGCCCACGCATGGTCATCCGGTCAACTCCAGTCTTCGCGTCGAGTGTTCACGCCCGCGGCCACAATGACGCCGCCGGTTTAGCTACGCTTCTGCAACGCTTCTCGGCTCGTGTATAGCGACTCAACGCATCGCCACCAATGCGTTTTGGAGGAGAAGGCCGCCGAGGCGGCGCCGCCATGCGGATGGAGATCGCTATGGGCTTCAAGCTTGCCACAGGTGTTTGCGCGGCCTTCGCCGCCCTCGCAGCCCCCGCCTTTGCGCAGGACGCGCCTCCTGCCGAATCATTCGATCGCCTTCAGTTCGATGCCTCCGGCAGGATAATTTTCGCCGCCGGCGCCTTCGATCAGGACGCCGCCGAACAGTCCGAACCCATAGGCCTCCGCCTAGAGCTGGAGCTTGGCGTTGAGACCGTCCTCGATTCCGGCCTTGCGCTGGGAGCTGAACTCGACCTCGCCGGCGAACACGATCACCCCGCCCGCACCCCGCGCGGGGGCCGGGCAGGGGAGTGCCCTGCTGGCCTCGCCGACTGTGCCACAATAGCCGGCGTTCCCGTCCGCGCGCCCGTCAGCGGCTTTGGCGGGGACGCCATCCGCGAAGACAGCGGCTGGCCCAGAGGCGCTGTGGAAGAGGCCTATGTCTATCTCGACGGCGGCTGGGGCGAAATCAGCCTCGGCCTCACCGAGGGCGCAGCCGCCGAGCTCAGCCTGCCCACCCCCACCATCCTGGCTGGCGCCTCCACGGTCGACGGCCACCTGAACCCCACGGGCCTTGGCGGTGCGCAAACAATCAATGATCTGTCCGGCTCTTCCGCCAAGATCGCTTTGGAAAGCGTGAGCCTTTTCGGCCTGTCCGCCGCCCTCTCTTACGCGCCGGAGTCAAACCACCGCACCCTCGATCACGGCTTCCCCCGCCGCGCTGGCGAAGCCGTCACTTACGAAGCCGAAGACATCTGGGAAGGCGGGGTCCGCTTTGAGCGCATCTGGGCTTCGGGCCTCGAAACCCGGGCCGCCCTGACGTACCTCACTGGCGAAAGCGCTGTTTCCGCTCCAGAATGGGGCGGCATCGAAGCTTGGTCCGCCGGCCTTCAGCTGGGCTATGGCCCGCTCCGCGGCGGCTTCTCCTATTTGGAGAGCGACAACGGTTGGGCCCAGGGGGATCGCGGTTACCAGGCCTACGCCGCCTCTGGCGTTTACGAAATCGGCCCCTGGTCCATGATGCTTGAGGGCTCCAGCGCCGATGACGACCTCGCCCATATCCAGGTCGGCAGCCTCGTGGCCGGGGTCAGCCGTCCGCTCGATGACAGCTCCGTGATGAGCCTTTCACTCCTGCACCAACAACGCTCGGTCCCGGTGGCGGACGCCTTTGGCAGAACGCAGGTTCAAGAGAGCGCCACCGGCCTGCTCCTTGAAATTGCCGCAGACCTGTGATCGGAAAGTAACTGTTTGTGAACCAGACCATCTATATAGTAGTACCGGGGTAGCGGGGATGCTGCTCGGTTCGTGGGGGATAAAGTCGTGACACTCCGGTTTGCCCTTGCCTTCGCAGGCGCCGCCTTGGCGGTGACCGGTGTTGCGCACGCGCAGGATCGCGCCACGGCCGCCTCCGAAGCCCCATGGTACGAGCGCTTCAGCCTGCAAGGTGAGCAGCCGGCCACGTCCGCGACCTCCGGCGCCAGCGCCAACTGGCGGATCAATGGCCGCTGGGGCGTCACAGTGGATGTGCCCGCCGAGCGTCCTGCCCCCCTCACTCCGCTGGGTCCGCGGCAGGAAACCGCCTTCGGCGCCTATTTCCAAGTCAGCCCGTCTTTGAGCCTCGGCGGTCAGGTCGGCGTGGCGGAAGAGCGCGGGGTCATTCGCCCAGACGGTAAGGACGAAGAGCCCGATGCCGCCGTTCGAATCCGCTCCGCCTTCCGCTTCTAAGCGCTGAACGCCTCCACCGCCGCCAATCCGATGAACGCGCTGCTCTTCAGCCTGCGCGCCGTCCGAGCCGTCACGCCCCCCAGCGCATAACAGGGCAGGGGACAAACGCCCGCTGACCGTCGCGCCTTCAAAGCCCCCCAAGCCCGCCCCGCCGAAGGACTGCGGCTTGGAAACACCGGCGACATAAGCACCGCCTCCGCCCCCGCCGCCTTGGCCCGCATCGCCCCCCGCCGGGAATGCGCCGCCGCAGTGACAAGCCCTTTGAACCGGCAGCGCCGTTGGGTCTGGCGCTCCGCCAGATGCACCCCGTCCGCCCCGATCGCCCGCGCCATCGCCGCATCCGCTCCGATCAGCAGAACCAACCCCCGGCGCCGACACACCGCCTGCAGCCGGCGCGCCGTGTCGGCGCGGTCTAGCGCGCCAAAATGCCGGAACACCACCCCGCTGCCCCGCGGCAACCGTGCCGCGACAGCCACCGGGTCAGGGGTCCGCGAAGGATCCGTGAGAAACAGGAGCGCAGGCAGGCCCGATGGCGCCTTCCGGTTGAGGCCGGTTCCGATCGCCGCTAACGCTTGCACCCCGCTCATGGACACCGAACTCTCTCCCGCCGCCGCGCGAGCCGCAATCCTGGCCAAGATCGCCGCCGCCGCCAAGGCCGCAGGCCGCGACCCCGCCGCCGTGCGCCTCGTCGCGGTCTCTAAAACCCAGCCCGAAGACCGCGTCCGCGCCGTCCTCGCCACCGGCCAGACCCTTTACGGCGAAAACCGCGTCCAGGAAGCCATCGCCCGCTGGACGCCCCTCCGGGAGGAGCACCCCGGCCTCATCTTGCGTCTCATCGGCCCGCTGCAGACCAACAAGGCCAAGCAGGCCGTCGCCTTCTTCGACGCCATCGACAGCCTCGACCGCGACAAGCTCGCCCGCGCCCTGGCCGACGAAATCCAGAAGCAGGGCAGGTCTCCGGAGCTCCTCATCCAGGTCAACACCGGCGAGGAGCCGCAAAAAGCCGGCGTCACCCCGAAAGACGCCGACGCTTTCATCGCCCGCTGCCGCATCGAGTTCGGCTTGCCGATCAGCGGCTTGATGTGCATTCCCCCAGAAGGGGAGGAACCCGCCATGCCCTTCGCGTTGCTGGCGAAAATCGCCGCCCGCAACGGCCTGAAAGAGCTCTCCATGGGCATGAGCGGCGACTTCGAAACCGCGATCCGCTTCGGCGCGACAATGGTCCGCGTCGGTTCCGCCCTGTTTGGGGCCCGGGGCTGACTTTCCCCATTTGAGCCCTATGTCCCCGCGCGCACGTCCTGCGGGAGAACGACAATGAAGCATGGTTTGGCGGCAACAGCGGCTCTGGCCGCGATCCTGGCGAGTGCGCAGGCGCAGGAGGCGCCGCCGGCTCTGATCGCAAGCCCCATTGCCGCCACCGACGCCACGACCTTGCCCGCCGCCCAAGGCGTCCGCGCCGTCGCGGTGACTGGGGGCCTCGAAGCCCCCTGGGGGATGGCCTGGCTCCCCAACGGCGATATCCTGGTCACCGAGCAGTTCGGGCGCCTGCGGCTGATCCGCGACGGCGTGCTCCAAGCCGAACCCATCGCCGGCGTCCCCGCCATCTATGCCGACCGCCAAGGCGGGCTGCTGGACGTGTCCGTGCACCCGAACTTCGCCGCCAATCACTGGATTTATCTCAGCTACGCCACTGGCGCAGAGGCCGAAAACCGCCTCACCGTCGCCCGCGCCCGCCTCCACGAAGGCGCCCTCCATGACCTGACGGTTCTTCTTGAGGCCGCCCCCGCGAAATCCGGCGCCCAGCATTTCGGCTCCCGTTTCCTCTGGGCGCCGGACGGCACGCTCCTCATCGCCATCGGCGACGGCGGCAACCCGCCCCGCGAACTGGGCGGCGCCCTGATCCGCGAGCAGGCCCAGCGGCTGGACAGCCACCTGGGCAAAATCCTCCGCATCGACGACGCGGGCGGCGTCCCCGCCGATAACCCGTTCCTTGGCGCCGAAGGCGCGCGCCCCGAACTCTTCAGCATCGGCCACCGCAACATCCAGGGCCTTGCCTTCGACCCAATCCGCGATCGCCTCTACGCCACCGAACACGGCAGCCAGGGCGGGGATGAGCTGAACCTCATTGCCGCGGGCCAAAACTACGGCTGGCCCCGCGCCACGCATGGCGTCGAATATGGCCCCGAACGCCGCCTCATCACCCCGAACCAGACCCTCCAAGGCATGATTGACCCGCTTGCCGTCTGGAGCCCGGCCATCGCGCCCTCGGGCCTCGCGGTTTACGTGGGCGACATCTATCCCGGCTGGCGCGGAGACCTTTTTGTCGGCGCCTTGCGGATCAACGGCAGCCCCAATCCCGGCTCGCTGCTCCGCCTGGATCTCGACGACGCCGGCGCCATCCAGAGCCAACAGCGCATCGATCTCGGCCAGGTCCGGGTTCGCGACGTCCGCCAAGGTCCGGACGGCCACCTTTATGTGCTGACCACCGCCACGACAGGCTTCCGTGACCCAGGCCAGATCAACGGCGTGCTCTGGCGGCTCGAGCCGGCGGGGTAGGGCGCCCAAGCGCGCTTTCCGACATTTTCGGCCGACTTCTCCGGCCGATCCCAACAGGTCGAAAAGCGCTCCAGCATTGACCCTTGACCACGTTGCGACGCTTCCCGCCAAGGGCGTGTGGTCGCAACGTGGTCGAGCGGCAGGGCTTGACCCCATCCGTCAAAGCCCCACTTGGCCAACAGACCCCCCACGAAAGCTAAGCCTTTGCTTTGGACCTGGCCCCCCGTCGCCCTGACTTTGCTGTTCGCGGCGACGCTCACGGTTATGTCTGGCGCGACGATCAGCCCGGCGCTGCCCAAGATCGCCGAGGCCTTCGCCGATCACCCCAACGCCGCTTTCATGGTCAAGCTGGTGCTGACGGCGCCGGCGCTGTTCATCGTCATCGGCGGGCCGATCGCGGGCTGGATTGTGGACACGATGGGCCGCCGCCGGCTGCTGCTGGCGGGGCTTGGACTTTACGCCGTGGCGGGGACCGCGGGGGCCTTCGCCCCAACGCTCGAGCTTCTGATCGCAAGTCGCGCTTTTCTCGGCCTCGCCGTCGCCTGCATCATGACCTGCGCGACGACGCTGTTGATCGACAACTTTGAAGGCCCCGCGCGGCTTAAGCTCATGGGCCTGCAGGCCGCCTTCGCCAGCGGGGGAGGGGTGGTCTTCATCGTCCTTGGCGGGGTGCTGTCTGAACTCGGCTGGCAGGCGCCGTTCTTTATCTATCTGGCGTCGCTGGTGATTTTGGCCCTGGCGATCCCGTTCCTGCCGGAGCCCCCGCGCCAAAGCTTCCCCCAGGCCGAGGGCAAGCCGAAGCAGAACTTGCGAATCGCATGGGCGATCTATGGCGGGGCCTTCATCAGCCAGGTCGCGTTCTACACGATCCCCGTAAACCTGCCGTTCGTGCTGGTCCAGGACTACGGCGTCACCGGCGCCGCAGCGGGCGGGGCGATCGCGGTCTCCACCGCCTCGATGGCGCTCACCTCGTCGAACTACGCCCGCGTCCGCGCGCGACTGCCCTACGCGGCACTCATCGCCATAGCCTTCGGGCTAATGGGGACGGGGTTTATCGTGATCAGCCTCGCCCACACCCTACCGGTCCTGCTGTTCGGCTTAGCCATCACAGGCGTCGCCTTCGGCGTGCTCATGCCGAGCTGCGCGAGCTGGCTGTCGGAGATCGCCGACCCGGCCTTCCGCGGCCGTGTCATGGGCGGCTTGGGGACCGCGGTGTTTTTGGGGCAGTTCTCGTCGCCACTCCTGACCGGCCCCTTGAGCAGCGCCTTGGACTACCACACTGTCTACACGATCCTCGGCGGCGCGCTCCTCGCCGCCGCGGTTCTGAGCGTGCCGGTTCTCAAACGCGCCGCGGCGTAAGGTTTCTCCCGCCCAGTAGAAACGTGGTGCAGATTGACCGAGGAAGAGCCAAGCACGCCGCTCGTGCGCGCATCCTATTACGTCGTCGCTCAATGGGGCCCTGAGGCCGGGGGGTGGCGCTCGGAAACCGACATGTGTGGACGGCCCCGCCGTTGCAAGGAAAATCTGGTAGGAAAGGTATCTGCCGCGCGGGTCGGGTGCTGACATGTGTCCGGCCTCGATAAAGCGGCGCACAAGTCCGCGGGCCCTTATGGTGTTCGCAGGATCAGGTCCAAAACATTCCGGCGCGCTCGAAGGCGCCATGTCCGTAGCTGGTTTTCCCGATCCGGCCTGTTGACCTTTACGCCATCATCTTTCTTTGTCGACCTTCATTCGCCCCGGTGAGCGACCTTGCCGATCCGTTCCGCTTCCTTAAGCGGCGGCGATCGGCGAAGCCCTATAGTCTTCCTTGTTCCTCAACATGGCCCAGAAACATGGCCCAGACGATCCGCGCCATCTTGTTGGCAAGGGCGACGGGGACGAGTTTCGGCGGTTTCCGCGCGGCCAATCTTCCAAGCCAAGAGCCCGCATGTTCCGGCTTTCGGCGCAATGCGCGCACGACGCTGGTCGCGCCGATGATCAATAATCGGCGCAAAATCTCGTTGCCCGCTTTCGTGATCGCGCCGAGCCTGTCTTTTCCGCCTGTCGAATTTTGACGCGGCGCCAGTCCGAGCCAGGCGGCGAAATGACGCCCATTTTCAAAAAATTCCGCCGGTGGCGCGAGCGCCGTGATCGCTGCGGCGATCATCGGTCCAATGCCGGGCACGCCCATCAGCCGAGGCGTATCTTCATGATCCTTAGCGCGGCGGCCGATTTCTTTTTCGATCGCAGCGATTTCCGCCGACAAAGCGCGCAGGCTTGCGATGAGCGATTTCAAAGCCTTCATTGCAGCATTGGGAAGATCGGCGTCTTCGCTTTCCAGCCAAGCGACAGGGCGCTCGACATGCATGGCGCCTTTGGGCGCAACAACGCCGAATTCAGCGCAATGGCCGCGCAGCGCGTTGATCAATTGCGTGCGCTGACGAACAAAAAGATCACATGCGCGAAACGCCAATGCATCGCCTTGCTCGTTCGCCGATTTCGGTCGAACGAAGCGCATGTTGGGGCGGATTGCGGCCTCGCAGATTGCTTCGGCGCCGGCCGCGTCATTCTTCTGGCGTTTGATGAAGGGCTTCACATAGGCGGCCGGAATCAATTTCGTGGCATGCCCCAGCCGGGCGATCTCGCGCGCCCAGAAAAGGGGCGCCGCAGCACGCCTCCATGACCACCAGCGTTGTTGGCTGCGACGCGAAAAAGGCGAGCACTTTCTCGGGGCGCAAAGTGCGGCGCTCGGCGCAACGGCCTTTCTCGTCCACCACGTGAACATGAAAACTGGACTTCGCCAAATCCAGCCCAATCATGCTAACCTTTTCTGTGGACGGTCCCTTTCTACTTGCGACTCAACACCGCCAAGTATGGCGCATCGACGCCGCTCAAGGGGCCGTGCACCCCATCATTCACCAACGCCGCAACGCGGCGCGTGCTGGCCATGATCGAGTTTACCCGGATCCCTCGCCAAACCTTCTGACGCCCCCCACACCGCCGCATTGCGCCCCACAGCCCCAAGCGCTAAACCCCGCGCCACAATCCCACACACCGCGCAGTCGCGAAGGAGCGCCCCATGGCCCGCAAGAAGATCGCCCTCATCGGTTCCGGCATGATCGGGGGAACGCTGGCCCATATCTGCGCCCGCGAAGAGCTGGGCGACGTGGTGCTCTTCGACATCGCCGAGGGCACCCCCCAGGGCAAAGGCCTCGACATCGCCGAGAGCACCCCGGTCTTCAAAACCGACGTCGCCCTCTCCGGCGCCAACGGCTATGAGGCCATCGCGGGCGCTGATGTCTGCATCGTCACAGCCGGCGTGCCGCGCAAGCCGGGCATGAGCCGCGACGACCTCATCGGCATCAATCTCGGCGTCATGAAAGCGGTGGGGCAGGGGATCCGCCAATACGCCCCGAACGCCTTCGTCATCTGCATCACCAACCCGCTTGACGCCATGGTCTGGGCCCTGCGCCAGTTCTCCGGCCTGCCGCACACCAAGGTCGTGGGCATGGCTGGCGTGCTGGATAGCGCCCGTTTCGCCTACTTCCTCGCCGAGAAAACCGGCGTCTCCACCCGCGACATCGTCGCCTGGACCCTCGGCGGCCACGGCGACGACATGGTCCCCATGGTCCGCTACTCCACCATCGGCGGACTGCCGCTCCCGACCTGTGTGGAGCTCGGCATGTTCACCCAAGCCGAGCTTGACGCCATGGTGGAGCGCACCCGCAAGGGCGGCGGCGAGATCGTGGGCCTCCTGAAAACCGGCTCGGCCTTCTACGCCCCGGCCGAAAGCGCCATCGCCATGGCCGCGAGCTATCTGAAAGACCAGAAGCGCATTCTGCCCTGCGCCGCCCACCTGAGCGGCCAGTACGGCTTGAACGACATTTACGTGGGCGTGCCGGTGAAAATCGGCGCCGGCGGCGTGGAACAGGTCATCGAGTTCCCGATGGACGAGGGCGAAAAGGCGATGTTCGCGGCGTCTGTGAACAGCGTCCGGGGCCTTGTGGAGGCCTGCAAGGCGCTGGATCCGAGCGTGGCGACCCCGGCGTTTTGAGCCCGAAACGGAGCCGTGGCGGCGCCCACGCCGCGGCTCTAGCCAGCCACTTTCTACCATGGTGGAAACCGCCATGGGTTTAAACATCAAGAACCCCGCCCTGGAGGCTGAAATCCGCGCCCTCGCGGCGCAGACTGGCGAAGGCCTGACCCAGGTCATCGCCGCAGCAGTTGCGGAGCGGCGTGCCCGTCTTGCCGCCCCGTCGGCAAAGCCGAGCCGCCGCGCCGCATTGGCCGCGATCGTATCCGCGATGACGCTGCCGAAAGACCTTCGCACCAGCCGTCACGACGACCTCTACGACGACGCCGGCCGCCCCAAATGATCATTCTCGACAGCTCCGCCGTTTTGGCCGTGCTGTTTCAGGAGCTGGACACGCCTGGTCTGATTGACGCCCTCGAGGCTGCGCCCAGCCTGACGATCTCGGTTGTGAACGCGCTTGAATGCGCCATGCGGTTGGCGCCGCGCCCCGGCCTCGACGACGGCGATAAGCTCGATGCGTTCTTCGCCCTCTATCAGGGACGCTTGGCGCCTGTCGACGCCGCGCAGTATCGGCTCGCCCGAGAGGCCTATCTGGCCTTTGGCAAAGGCCGCCACCCGGCGTCGCTCAATATCGGCGACTGTTTCGCCCCTGCTTTGGCTAAAGCGCTGGCGGCGCCCTTGTTGTTTGTCGGCGGAGACTTTTCTCAGACCGACCTTCCATCCGCGCTTCCGACGCCTTAAGAAATCCCCACGCGCCCCCATGCACCCCTTAGGCCCCATCCTCGAAACCGCCCGTCTCATCCTCCGCCCGCCGGTGGCCGAGGATTTCGAGCCCTGGGCCGTCATGATGGCCGACGAGCCGACCGCCCGGTTCATCGGCGGCGTGATGGCCCCAAGCGTCGTCTGGCGCGGCCTGCGCACCATGATCGGCTGCTGGGCCGCCGACGGCTTCGGCATGTTCAGCGTCATCGAGAAAGACACCGGCCGGTGGATCGGCCGTCTCGGCCCCTGGTATCCCGGCGGCTGGCCTGCACCCGAGATTGGCTACGGCCTCATCAAAGAGGCGACCGGCAAGGGCTACGCGACAGAAGGGGCCAGAGCCGCCGGGGATTGGGCCATTGAAGCCCTCGGCTGGACCGACATCAACCACTGTGTGCACCCCCGCAACCACGCGAGCCAACACGTCGCAGCCCGCCTCGGCGCGGTGAACAAAGGTCCGGTCACAATGCCCGCGCCTTATGAGGGCGATCCGGTCGACCTCTGGGGGCAAACCGCCGCGGAGTGGAAAGCCAGGGCCCGCTAGGCGCGCCCGCGCACAAGCCAGCAGCAAGCCGTGAAACTCACCCCGTCCGGCCCGGCGCGCTTCTCCATCAGCGCCCGCAGCGCCGGCATGGTCTTCGCCACGGCCTCCGGCTGCTCTCGCAGCAAGCGCCCCATCGGCCCGACTTTGAGCATCAAGGACAGGGCGTCCTCCACCTCGCTCCCGACCCGATAGGGCAGGGAGAGGGGTTCCAGGCTCACCTCCCGCCAGCCGGCCCCGGTGAGAATGCCTGTCGTCCGCTCCTGATCGGCAAAGGCGAACGGCCCTGGCGCATAAGGGTCGGCCGGCGCCGGCGGCGTCGTCAGATACGGCAGCGCTGTGGCCAAGGGTTCCCGCGCCCAATCGTTCTCCAGCATCGCACGCCAGCACACGAACGCCATCCGCGCGCCCGGCGCCATCGCCGCCCGCAGATGCGCGAACGCCGCCCCGGGATCGGGAAAGAACATCACCCCAAACCGCGAAAACAGAGCGTCAAAGGGCCCAGGCAATGGATCAGCCCCCGCATCCGCCAGCAGATAGCGCGGACCCCCGCCGGCGTCCTGGGCCACGCCCAGCAAAGGCGCCGACACGTCCACCCCAACCACGTCAGCCCCCAAGGCCGCCATGGCTCGGCTCGTGAACCCTGCGCCGCAGCCGACATCGAGCACCCGCTCTCCCGGCCGCGGGGCCAAGGCTGCGATCACCGCATCCCCGATCGGCGCCAGCATCGCGTCAAGCCGCCCGGCCTCTTTCGCCCAGGTCTCGCCCGCGTCCGAATTCCAATAGGTGCGCTGATCCATCCGTTGGCCGATCCTGTTGGAGCCGTTAAGACGGTATCCTCATTGGGGATGGAACACGAGAGGGGAAACAATGCGCTCAATAGTGGCGGCTTTGGCTGTGTTGGCCGCATGTGCAGGTGTCGCCCTGGCGCAGCAGCAACAGGGCCCCCCGCCCGCAACGCCCCTCCCGGCCGAGACTTTGGCCGTGGCCGAGCGGCTGCGGGATCAGGCGCTCGAACAGGATGAGGCTTATGAGATCGTCGAAGACCTGACGACCCGCATCGGGCCGCGCCTAGCGGGATCTGAGGCCGAACAACGCGCGATCGCCTGGGCCGTGCAGATGCTCCGCGAGCGCGGCTTTGAGAATGTCCGCGCCGAACCCTTCACCATCCCGTTCTGGATGCGCCTCTATGACCGCGGCCAAATCCTTGGCCCCAACCCCCAACCCTTGGTGATCACCGCCCTCGCAGGAAGCCCCTCGACCCCCGAAGGCGGCCTTGAAGGCGAACTCGTCCGCTTTGAAAGCCTTGCCGCCCTTGAAGCCGCGACCGCTGCCGTCGTCGCAGGCCGCATCGTTTTCGTCGACGAACCCACCATCGCCACTATGGACGGCTCCGGCTACGGCATGGCCGTCCGCCGTCGCAGCCAGTGCGCGCCCCTGGCCCAGGCCCGCGGCGCGAGCGCCTGCATTATCCGCTCTGTCGGCACCCACAATCACCGCTTCGCCCACCAGGGCGGCAACCCCCGCCAAGCCGGAGGCGCGAGCCTCCCCGCGGCGGCCGTCTCTCCGCCGGACGCCGACCAACTCACCCGCCTGATGGCGCTTGGTCCTGTCCGCGTTCGCCTGGAGATCAATGTCGCCATGAGCGAAGATGCCCCGAGCGCCAACGTCATCGGCGAGATCGTCGGCCGCGAGCGCCCCGAGGAAATCGTCGTGATCGGCGCCCACCTCGACAGCTGGGACCAAGGCACCGGCGCCCTCGACGACGGGGCAGGGGTGGGCATCGTCACCGCCGCCGCGGACCTGATCGGCCAGCTTCCCCGCCGCGACCGCCCGGCGCGCACCATCCGTGTGGTGCTGTGGGGCGCGGAGGAAACCGGCATCTGGGGCGCCCGCGCCTATGCCGCAGCCCATGCAGACCAGCTGCACAACCACATCATCGCCGCCGAGAGCGACTTCGGCGCAAGGCCCGTCTGGCGCATCCAGACCCGTTTCGGCGAAGGCGCCATCGGCCACGGCCGCGCCCTCCAACGAGCGCTGCAGAGCCTCGGGATCACACAAGGCGCCAACACCGCCAACGGCGGGCCTGATCTGACGCCTTTGCGCGAAGCGGGCGTGCCGATCGTGGACCTGACGCAGAACGGCATGGACTACTTCAACTATCACCACACTCCCGACGACACCCTTGACCGGATCGATCCCGAAGAGCTTCGGCAAAACGTCGCCGCCTACGCGATGTTTGCTTACATCGCCGCAGAAACCGGATGGGATTTCCGCGCCCCCGCCGCCCCTGCCGTCGCGCCTGAGGCCCCCTGATGCCGCGCTGGGCGCCTTGGCTGGCCGCACTTCTCGCGGCCGCGGTGGTGATTGTCGCCATCGCGCTCTTCATCGGCCCGGCGCCGCCCAAACGCGTGGTCATCGCCGGCGGCGCCCCCGGCGGAGCCTACGCCGCCGCCGCCGACGAACTGGCCCAAGGCCTGCGCAAAGTGGGCGTGGAGGTGGAGATCATCGCCACCGCGGGCAGCGCGGAGAACCTGTCCCGCTTGATCGCCACAGACGACGCCCGCGTTGACGTCGCCCTTGTACAATCAGGTCTTTCCGGTGAGATCGAAGGCGTCGAAAGCCTCGGCGCGCTGTTCTCCGAGCCGATCTGGGTCTTCACCCGCCGCTTGAGCGCAGGGCCTGACCTCCAGGCCCTCCGCGGCCTCACCGTCGCCGCGGGCCCACAGGGCTCCGGCGCCCGAGCCCTCGCTGAAACGCTGCTCGCCGACAACGGCCTGGGTTCCGAGGATGTGACCCTGGAACCGGTCGGCGGCCGCGACGCCGTGACCGCCGTCCGCGAGGGCAGGGTGGACGCCGCCTTCGTTGTGGCCTCGCCCCAGGCCGCCTGGATCCAGGAGTTTGCCGACGACCCGAGCCTGATGCTCGTTCCTTTTGACCGCGCCCCCGCCTATGAGCGGCGCGCCCCGTATCTGTCCGCCGTCACCTTACGCCGCGGCGTTCTCAACCCCGCCGCAGATCAGCCCCGCCAGGACGTGCCGCTGCTCGCCGCGTCCGCCCAGCTGGCGGTGCGCGCCGATCTGCACCCCGCAATCCAGAGCGTGCTGCTACAGACCGCCAAAGACCGCTTCAGCCGCGGCGATGTCCTGTCTGCCCCCGGCGTGTATCCAAACCACCACAGCGTGGATTTGCCCTTGTCAGAGGAAGCCCAGCGCTTCCATCAAAGCGGCCCCAGCGCTCTGCGACGCTATCTCCCGTATTGGGCGGCCAATCTGATCGAGCGCGCGGGCCTGGTGATCGTGCCGGCTCTGCTGCTGCTTTCGCCGCTGATCCGTTCCGCGCCCCCCGTGTATCGCTGGCGCATCCGCCGCCGGATTTATCTCTGGTACCGTGACTTGAAGGACCTCGAAGTCCGCGCCCGCGCCGCCCCTTCCGACACAGACATCGCCCAAGTCCGTGCAAGGTTTGCAGCCCTGCAACAGGAAGTGGCGCGCATCGCTGTCCCCGAAAGCTACACCGACGAACTCTACCGCCTCCGGGAACACATCGCTTTTGTTGAGGCCCAGGCCCTTGGCCACAAGCCGTAGGGCGCTGACGCCCTTTGCAAAACCGTCGCCCTCCGCCGCTAAACCTGAACCACCGATGCAGAAGGACTTTCCGATGCGGGCTCTGATCTTCGCCACGTGTGCCGCTCTCGCGCTGTGGGGCTGCGCCAGCCCCGATCACAGCGACGTCCGCGCCGACGCCGCCGCGCCGCCGTCGGCCGCGATCGGCCCGGCCGCAGATAGCGTCCTCTACCAGTTCCCCTCAGCGCCCCAATCCCCCGCGCTCCCCACCGGCGTCGTCTCCACCATCGTCGTCGCATCCTGCATCAATGAAGAGCGCGCCCAGCCGACCCTCACGCGCATGGCCGCCCAGCCCGCCGACCTGGCGATCCTCCTGGGCGACAATGTGTATGGCTCCTGGACCGCCGAAGACCCGGTTCTCTCTGACCTCCGAAGCGCCTATTGGCAGCAGTCCCGCAAAGCGGAGTTTCGCCAACTCGTGTCCACCCGGCCGACCCTCGCAATCTGGGACGACCACGATTTCGGCGTGAACGACGGGGGAGGGGAGACCTTCCCGCAGCGCGAACTCGCCCGTCAAATGTTCGTCCGCTTCTGGAACATCGGCGAAGACAGCCCACAGAATCATCCTGACGGCGTCTATGGCGCCTATGCCTTCGGCCCCGACGGCCAACGCCTCCAGATCATTTTGCTCGACACCCGCTTCAACCGCAGCCCCTTGCGCCCCACCGATGAGCGAAATGCCCCCGGTCGCGAGCGCTGGATCCCTGACGACAACCCTGACCGCACCATCCTCGGCGCCGCGCAATGGGCCTGGCTGGAAAACCAGTTGCGCCAGCCGGCGGACCTCCGCCTTGTCCTGTCCTCCATCCAGATTGTCGCCGAAGGCCACGGCTGGGAGCGATGGGGCGCCTTCCCCCGCGAACAGCAGCGTTTCTATGATCTGCTCGCCGAAACTGACGCCCGCGGCGTCGTCGTCGTCTCCGGCGACCGCCACTACAGCGCAGTGAACCGCACAGCGCCCGGCCGCACCCCGTACCCGCTCTATGACTTCACCGCCTCGTCCATCAATATGGGGTGGAGCGCGGGCGACGCCGAAAGCCTCCCCACGATGATCACCCCGGCCTACACCGAAGAGAATTACGGCGTGATCCGCATTGACTGGGCCGGTCGCAGCCTTGCCCTGGAATTGCGAAATCGCGAAGACGCGATCGTCTTCACGCAACCTGTCAGCTTTGCAGAGATGGGGTTATAGTTCCCAAGCACGGGAGGGGCCATGACCGCCGTCCTGGTGTCTGTTCTGGTCGTGGCCTGATCCGCAGCGCCGGTTCTGTCACTCGTCCCCAGAGGGCTTAAGAGCAGGCACAAAGGCCAAACTCAATCAGCCTTGAAGGCTGCGTTTCAGTTGCTCTTGGTCTTTGTTCTGCCCACGCGGTCTTCACTTGGGTGTTCGCCATCTACGAAGAGGGCTTGCAAAAGGCAGTCCGCAGGTCCTGGGACGTGACCGGAGTCCTGACCCACGTCTTCGCTTGCGGTGCAAGCGGCAAGTCAATTTCTCAAATGCGGGATCATTTTCCGCGTGCATCTGGGCCGGGTTCTGCGTAGCCGTCCTCAGCCATGCACAGCCTGCGCACCGTTTCCGTTCTCATCGCCGCGGTGGTGATCGTCCAGTTGGCGCAGGCCGCCCTGGCCGTGCACATCCCGCTCGCGATGAGCGCCGACGCCCTCCCAGTGGCGGCCCTCGGCCTCGTCGCCGCGGCCTATTCTGCGGGCTTCATGGCCGGCGCCTGGGTGGGCCCGCGGCTCCTAGCGCGCGTCGGGCACATCCGCGTCTTCGCCGCCTCCGCCGCCCTGGCTGCCGCCGGCGCCTTGGCGCTGCATTGGGCCGATCTCACCAGCGCCTGGATGCTCGTCCGCATCGCCATGGGTTGGTCGATCGCGCTCATGTTCGCCGCTTCCGAAAGCTGGATGAACGCGGCCCTCCCCAAAGCCGAACGCGGCTCCGTGATCGGCATCTACATGGTCTGCACCAAGGCCGCCCTGGCTGGCGGGGCCTTCCTCATCACCGGCTACACAGGCTTAGCCTCAGAGCCAGTGATGATCGCCGCGGCCCTGTTGGCGCTCGCCATGGTCCCGGTCTGTTTCACCTCCACCACCCCGCCGCCGGCGCCCAAAGCCGAGCCGCTGGCCCTCCGCGCCCTGTTCGACACGGCCCCCGCCGCCGTGGTGGCCTGCTTCCTCGCGGGCCTGATCAACGGCGGGGTCCTGGCTCTGGCGCCGGTTTTCGCAGCCGAAATCTATGGCCCCGAGACCGCGACGTCCTTCTATGCCGCCGCCTGGGTCGGCTCGCTCCTGCTGCAATGGCCGGCGGGCAAGCTGTCGGACGTGATCGACCGGCGTCTTGTCATTGCCGCCTGCGCCGGGTTGGCCGCAGTAGCGGCCGCGGGCCTCGCCTACGCCGCAGGCCGCGCGCCGTTCTGGGCGGCCGCCGGGCTCTACGCTCTTTGGGGGGCGGGGGCTCTAAGCTATTACGGCATCGCCGTGGCCCACATGGCCGACCGCGCGGCCCAAGCCACGATGGCGCGGGCGACCTCGGGTCTGCTCTTCATTTGGGCGGTGGGCTCGATCCTGGGACCGCTGGCGCAAGGCGTGATCGTCGATTTCGTCGGCCCCCGGGGAATTTTCATTTTTGCCGGCGCGATGCTGACAGTCCTGACCGCCGCGATGCTCTGGCGCCGCACCGCCCGCGAACCCACGCCGAAGGCGGAAAAGGAGGTGTTCCAGGACAAGCACGCCACCTCCGTCGCCGCCGCCGAACTGAGCTACGGCGAGCGCAAAGGGGAGGGGTAGCGGGCTGGGCCGCGCCCCCCGCTTGCCCCGCGCCCAACCCCCCGCTATGCAACGCCCGCAAGCTTTTCACCGCGAACGGGGCCGTCCGATGAACATCCACGAGTACCAAGGCAAGGCGATCTATCGGAAATACGGCCTGCCGGTCTCCGCCGGCTACCCCGCATTCACCCCGCAAGAAGCCATCGAAGCCGCCGCCAAGCTCGGCGGCCCCCTTTGGGTGGTCAAAAGCCAGATCCACGCCGGCGGCCGCGGCAAGGGCAGGTTCAAGGAAGCCAAGGCCGGCGAAAAGGGCGGCGTCCGCCTGGCGTTCCAACCCGAAGATGTGGGCATTTTCGCCGAGCAGATGCTGGGCTCCACCCTCGTCACCGAGCAGACCGGCGCCGCGGGTCGCATCGTCAACCGGCTTTACATCGAAGACGGCTCCGACATCGACCGGGAGCTGTATCTTTCCGCGCTCGTAGACCGCACCCACGGCGGCGTCAGCTTCGTCGCGAGCCCCGACGGCGGCATGGACATCGAAAAGGTCGCCCACGACACGCCCGAGCGCGTCCACACGATTCCCGTCGACTTCGCCCACGGCGTCACCGACGAGCACGGCAAAAAGATCGCCCAGATCCTCGGCCTCACTGGCCACCTCGAGGGCGAGTGCGTCGAGATCGTCAAAAAGCTCTACGAGATGTTCGTGAAGGAGGACATGAGCCTCCTCGAAATCAACCCGCTGATCGTCACCAAGGATCAGCATTTGAAGCTCTTGGACGCCAAGATCAGCTTCGACTCAAACGCCGGCTTCCGCCACCCGGAATGGGCCGATCTGCGCGACCTGGGCGAGGAAGACGAAAAGGAAATCGAGGCCTCTAAATACGATCTCGCCTATATCGCCCTCGATGGCACGATCGGCTGCATGGTCAACGGCGCGGGCCTCGCCATGGCCACGATGGACATCATCAAGCTCTTCGGAGAGGAACCCGCCAACTTCCTCGATGTCGGCGGCGGCGCGTCCGAAGAAAAGGTCACAGCGGCCTTCAAGATCATCACCGCCGACCCGAAGGTGAAGGGCATCCTGATCAACATCTTCGGCGGCATCATGAAGTGCGACGTCATCGCCCGCGGCGTGCTCGCGGCGGTGAAAACCGTGGGCCTTAATGTGCCGCTGGTGGTTCGCCTGGAAGGCACCAACGTCAACGAGGGCAAGCAGATCATCCGCGAGAGCGGCCTGAATGTGATCCCGGCGGACGATCTAGAAGACGCCGCGCGGAAGATCGTCGCCGCGGTGCGAGCGGCTTAAGCCGCTCCGATGAGTGAGCGCCCCTCTCCCTGCGGGAGAGGGGCAAGGTGAGGGGACGCACCGCAAGAGTGCGCCGTCATCTTGGCGTCTAACATACCCCCTCGCCAAGGTCCGCCCACGGTCTGTTTCGGCGGCGAATTAGGGAGGACGCTCATGAACCGCATCGCCATCATCGTCGCCGCCGCCGTCTTGACGTTCGCTGCAGCCCCGCAACCCGCCGCGGCCCAGGTCCCGACCCAAATCCCGCCGCTGACCCCCGCCCTCGAAACCTGCATCCGCAGCAACGCGGCGGCTGTTGAGCGCGCAGAGGCTTCCATGACCGATGCCGTGCGCTTCCTCACCGAACACTTGTGCGCCGACGAGGTCTTGGCTTTTCAGGCCGACCTCACGGCCGCCGAAAATCAGCGCTATGTGGATTTGCTCCGCCGTCAGTGCGCCGATATGCGAGCCCCCGCCCGAAAGCCGGAAGAGGGGGAAGCGATGATGGCCACGGGCTTTGACCCATGCTTACAGATCGAGATGATAGAGCAGGCCAACAGCGTCGCCGACCCGACGGCTGTCCCGCTGTCGCCTTATGCGCTGGGAACCGCGCCGACGAGTGTGCTTGCCCTCGCCGCGCGATTGGTGTTGGAGGCGCGCCTGGCGCGGATCGGCTCCTAGGGAGAGCCGCCCCTCATGGGGATCGGCGCCGCTAATGGCGGATTCGCAGGCCTCTTCGCTTGGCTGATCCGACGGCCTGATCTGGACCGCCGGACCAACCTGGGAGCTCGGTGACTACTTCCGCGCTTTCCGCGCTGCATACCGCGCGTCGCGGGCGGCCTTCTGCTTGGCCAACAGCTCCGCCTTCACCGCTTCAGTGTCGATCGCCTCTTCAGCGGCTTTCTGTTCGGCTTTTGCCCGCCGGGCAGCGGCGTCCGCCGCGATCTGCTCGCGCCGGGCCAACGAGGCCGCTTCCTTGCGCGCAAGCCAAGCGTCTGTCGCCGCTGCTTTCGCCGCCTTCACGGCGGGGTCTGCCGTTGCGGCTTCCGCCCGAGCCTTCGCCAAGCGCGCCAACTGCGCCTGCTTGGCTTTCGCAGCTTCCGCCGCCCGATCGTGAAGGCTTGGGTCGTGTTTGAACGCTGGCAATGGATGTCCTTTGCGGTTGGGGAAAAAGCAACTGTACGCCCAATGGAGGGGCAAAGATAGAAAAGAACAGACAGCCTAGCGAGCAGCCTGCACGCGCACCACCAAAGGCGCGTGGTCCGATCGGTTCCACCGACCCACCTGACACGACAGAAGCCGGACCCCGACCGACACGAATGCATGGTCGATGTGCAACCCCAGCAACGGGTTTGCGCTCCGCCAGGTCGACACAAATGGCCCACCGCACCGCGCCCGGCGCAATCCCGCAAGCATCGCCCCATCGAAAGCTTCCGCATAGGGCGTGGCGTTGAAGTCGCCGACGATCACCGTCGGGCCTGACAGCGACCGCAAATCCACCGCCGCCTCGATCGC